>JBOHDE010000341.1:0-3534 GCA_050699035.1 Nocardioidaceae bacterium
CGATCTGCTGCGGACTGAGTGAGGCGAGCAGCTGCCACAGCGGCTGGCCGGCCCGCTTCGCCTTGAGGTCCCAGAGGGCGTTGAGTACGGCACCCACGGCCATGTGCATGATGCCCTTCTCCGGGCCCAGCCAGCGCAGCTGCGAGTCGTGCACCAGCCGGCGCCAGAAGCCGCCGAGGTCATCGAGCACCTCATCGACGTCACGACCCACGACGTAGCTCTCCAGGCTGCGGATCGCCGCCACCTGGACGTCGTTGCCGCGACCGATGGTGAACACGAAGCCGTGACCCACCAGGCCGTCCGCGGCGTCGGTGCGGACCCGCACGTACGCGGCCGAGTAGTCGGGATCGGGGTTCATCGCGTCTGACCCGTCCAACGTCAACGACGTCGGGAACCGGACATCGTCGGTGTCCAGACCGAGGAAGCGGCTCACGTGGTCTCCTGGTTCCCTGGTACGAATGGCCGTGCGGCTGTCACAGACTAGACATCCGATGTTTTCTCGGTCAAGATCTGCCAGCGACTGCTGCCCAGCGTAATCTCAACCCGACATACCGTGAGAGATCCGATATCTCACCGCTCACCAGGAGACCACGTGAAGCTCGCCGAAGGGAGCAGCTGATGGCGGCCGAGCTCGACGACCTGGTCGCCGTCGTCACCGGCGGCGGATCGGGAATCGGCGCCGCGATCGTCGACGTCCTGCGGGACCGGGGCGCGCGGGTCGCGGCTCTCGACCTCGACCCGGCCGGGGTGCCCGTCGACGTGCTTGCCGTACGCACCGACGTCACCGACGATGCCTCGGTGCGCGCCGCCGTCGAGCAGGTGGTCGGAGAGCTCGGCCGGCTGGACATCCTCGTCAACAACGCGGGCATCGGTGCACAGGGCACGGTCTCCGACAACGATGACTCCGAGTGGATGCGGGTGCTGGACGTCAACGTTCTGGGCATGGTGCGGGTGAGCCGAGCCGCACTGCCGCACCTGCGCCGGTCGCCGGCCGCGGCGATCGTGAACACCTGCTCCATCGCGGCGACGGCCGGCCTGCCCCAGCGCGCGCTCTACAGTGCCAGCAAGGGTGCCGTGCTCGCGCTGACCCGGGCGATGGCCGCCGACCACCTCCGTGAGGGCATCCGGGTCAACTGCGTCAACCCGGGTACGGCGGACACGCCGTGGATCGGCCGCCTGCTCGCGACCGCCGACGACCCGGAGGCCGAGCGGCTGGCGCTCAATGCGCGCCAACCGCACGGCCGGCTGGTGACCGCCGACGAGGTCGCCCGCGCGGTCGCGTACCTGGCCAGCCCGACGTCGGGCTCCACCACCGGTGTCGGTCTCGCAGTCGACGGCGGCATGCAGGAGCTGCGGCTGCGACCGCCGACCTGACGCGTACTCTCACACCACCATGGCAACGATCTACGAGGTCGCCGCGAGGGCCGGGGTGTCACCGGCCACGGTGTCTCGCGTGCTCAACGGCATCGCCGTCTCCCCGTCGTACGCCGATCGGGTTCTGGCCGCCGCCGAGGAGCTCAACTACGTGCCTAACCGCACGGCCCAGCGGCTCCGCCGGCGCAGCTCGGAGGTGATCGCCCTGGTCATCCCCGACATCGAGAACCCGTTCTTCACCGCGCTCGCCCGCGGCGTCGAGGACCGCGCACTGGACGCCGGCCTCTCGGTGGTGCTGTGCAACAGCGACGAGCAGGAGGACAAGGAGTCCCGGTACCTCCAGGTCGCGCTGTCCGAGCACATGGCAGGCGTGATCCTGGCGCCGGCCTCGGATCACCCCGACCTCGACGCGATCGTCGCGATGAGCACACCCGTGGTGGCCGTCGACCGTTCGGCGCACGGGTACGACCTCGACACGGTGGTGATGGACGACGTGGCCAGCGGCCGCACCGCCACCGAGCGGCTCTACGCCGAGGGCCACTCAGTGGTCGCCTGCATCACCGGCCCGGCCACCGTCGACACCGCCCAGCACCGCGCCGAGGGCTGGCGTCAGGTGTTCGAGCAGCGCAGCCCCGGCGCCGATCCGGACGCCTACCTGGTCCACTCCAACTACCGGGTCGACGGCGGCCAGGCCGCGATGGCGAGCCTGCTCGCTCTGCCGGAGCCGCCGGATGCGGTGTTCGTGGCGAACAACCTGATGTGCGTCGGCGCCATGCAGGCCCTGGGTCAAGACGACGCGGTCGGCATCGCCGTCCTCGGTGACCTGCCCTTCGGGATGTTCTCCCGGCCGGGCACCTCCGTGCTTCCGCTGCCGGCCAGAGAGCTCGGCGTGACCGCGGCCGACCTGCTGCTGCAACGGCTGAAGGGCGACACCGGCCCGGCCCGACGGATCGTGCTCCCGGCCGACTGAGGGAGAGTTGACGGTGAAATCGATTTCTGCGACGGTCGCGGCCATGACCTGGACGGAGCGCCGATGACCGACTACACGATGCCCGTACTCACGTCGCCGAACGCCGCGCGCGCCATGACCGTCTACACGGTGGCCAGCGGCGACCTGCGGCCGGGTGCCAACGTCACCTGTTGGCCGACGCAGCGACAGCTCGAGGCCGACCTGAGCACGGCGGTGCAGCTGCTCGGCTGGGAAGTCCGCCGTGGCCATCCGGTCGACGAGGAGGTGGGACACGGCTTCATCGACAGCCAGCGTGCCGGCATCGAGGTGTTCAAGTCCCTGCCTCCGGATGCGCCGCTGATCGTCGCCGAGGGCGTCTGGCAGTACAGCCACCACGTCCTCGCCGGGTTGCGTACGCACCGCGGACCGATCCTCGTCGTGGCCAACTGGAGCGGCCAGTTCCCCGGCCTGGTCGGCCTGCTGAACCTGACGGCCAGCCTGACCAAGGCCGGGGTCGAGCACTCCACGTTGTGGAGCAAGGACTTCACCGACGACTGGGCCGTCGACGGTCTGCGTGCCTGGCTCGACACCGGGCGCCTCACCCACGACGTCAGTCATGTGCGCGACCTGCCCCCGCTCGCGGCGTCGCCGGAGGTCGACCTCGGTCGAGCACTCGCGACACAGCTCACGACGGAGAAGGCGATCATCGGCGTCTTCGACGAGGGCTGCATGGGGATGTACAACGCGATCATCGACGACGAGCTGCTCAACCCGCTCGGCATCTACAAGGAGCGGTTGTCCCAGAGCGCGCTGGTGGCGGAGATGAGCAGGGTCACCGACGCCGAGGCACAGGCCGTACGCACCTGGCTCGACGACGCCGGCCTGGTGTTCCACACCGGTACTGACGAGGCCACCGAGCTCACCGACACCCAGCTGATCAGCCAGCTCAAGATGTACGTCGCTGCGCTGCGGATCGCCGACGACTTCGGTCTCGACGCCGTCGGCATCCAGTACCAGCAGGGCCTCAAGGACACCGTCCCGGCCAGCGACCTGGCCGAGGGCCTCCTCAACAACGTCCAGCGGCCGCCCGTGACCAGCCGCGACGGTTCCCGCGAGCTCTACGCTGGAGCGCCGCTGCCGCACTTCAACGAGGTGGACGAAGGTGTCGCGGTCGACTCGCTGGTCACCAACCGGATCTGGACCGCGATGGG
>JBOHDE010000342.1:0-3516 GCA_050699035.1 Nocardioidaceae bacterium
GTCCTTCGCGCCGAGGTTGCGCGAATGTCGGTGAACCTCGCGCCGAGGTTGCACGGATGTCGGCGTTCCTGGGAAGCAGTGAGCCCGGCAATCGCCCTTACCGGTTCCCGTGGTCGCGTGTCTTGTGGTGGGCCCGACGCCGCAGGGCCGATGACACAGGGCCGATGGCACGCGACTGTGAGGGCCGGTGACCGGGTGCCGGCAGACGACGACCCGGACCGATCTCGGTGTGCTTGAGCTACTTCACCCCTCGAACCGACACATTCGGCCCCGATTCCGGGCTCAGATTGTCGGTTCGGAGGGTGAAGTCGTGGCCGGCGGGCACCGACAAACTTGTCCCCGGACACCGGTGACGAGCCCCAGCCCCCGACTACTCGCGCCGAGGTTGCGCGTATGCAGACATACGTGCAACCTCGACGCGAAGGGACCGGACATACGTGCATCAACCTCGACGTGAGGAGGCTGACCGCTGCCGGCGAGGCGCCCGGCTCGGCGGTTAGCGGTCGGGGGTCAGCCGATGCCGAGCAGGTCGCGGACCGGGTCGATGGCGAAGTAGACGACGAACAGCGCCGCGACGACCCACATCAGCGGATGCACCTGGCCGGCCTTGCCGCGCACGATCTTGATCAGCGCGTACGTCACGAAGCCCGCGCCGATGCCCGCCGTGATCGAGAACGTGAACGGCATCAGCACCATGGTGAGGAACGCCGGGATGCCGATCTCGTAGTCGTCCCAGTCGATCCCCCGCACCTGCGTCATCATCAGGAACCCCACGATCACCAGCGCGGGCGTCGCGGCCTCGTACGGCACCACCTCGACCAGTGGCGCGAAGAACATCGCCAGCAGGAACAGCAGCCCAGTGACGACGCTCGCCAGGCCGGTCCGTGCACCCTCGCCCACTCCGGCCGCGGACTCGATGTAGGACGTGTTGCTCGACACCGACGCAGCACCACCGGCAGCGGCGGCGATCGAGTCGACGGCCAGGATCCGGGTGGGGTTCGGCGGGTTGCCGTCGTCGTCGAGCAGGTCGGCCTCCGCGCCGATCGCCGTCATCGTCCCCATCGTGTCGAAGAAGTCGGCCAACATCAGCGTGAAGACGAACAGGAGTACGGCGATGAAGCCGATGCTCTCGAACGACCCGAGCAGACTGAACTCGCCGAGCAGCGACAGGTCCGGCGTGCCGACCCACGACTCCGGCAGCACTGGCGCGTTGAGGCCCCAGCCCTCGGGGTTCGTGATGACGTTGGCCTCCGCGTCGTACGTCTGGCTGCCCGCGTCGACGATCGCCTCGACGATGATCGCGACCACGGTCGTCGTCACGATGCCGATCAGGAGCGCGCCCTTCACCCGCCGTACGAACAGCGCGATCGACAGCAGCAGCCCGAGTACGAACACCGCCAGCGGCCAGCCCACCAGCACCCCGCCGACGCCGAGCTCGACCGGCGGCGCCGACGCGCTGAACGGCCGGGTCATGAAGCCGGCGTCGAAGAAGCCGATCAGGGCGATGAACAACCCGATCCCGACGCTGATCGCGAGCTTCAGCTGCGCCGGGATCGCATGGAACACCGCGGTACGGAAGCCGGTCAGCACCAGGATCAGGATGATCACACCCTCCATCACGACCAGGCCCATCGCGTCGGGCCACGTCATGCCTTCGGCGCCCGCAACGGAGTACGCCACGAACGCGTTGAGCCCCAGCCCGGCGGCCAGCGCAAGCGGGTAGTTCGCGACGACGCCCATCAAGATGCTGAGGACACCCGCCGCGAGTGCTGTCCCGGCGGCGATCGCCGCGAGGTTGGGCTCGCCGCCGCCGAGCAGCCCGCCCTCGCTGTCCGGCACGAAGCCGATGATCAGCGGGTTGAGCACCACGATGTAGGCCATCGTGAAGAAGGTGACGACACCACCGCGGACTTCACGGCTGAGCGTCGACCCCCGCTCACTGATCTTGAAGTACCGGTCCAGCCCGCCAACCTGGGTGTTCGTTGCTGAGGTCACGGCGGCATCTTGGCAGAGCGACGCCGGGTCGGCACGACGACAGGCGCTCTTCCGCCAGCCGGATGAGTACGACGCCCCAGTCCGGCGTACGCTGAGAATGTGACAAAGGACAACGAACCGCTGCTGATCACGGCCGACGTCGAGCCGCTCGACGTCGACGGCGTGCGCACGGTCGCCGTCATCACGTCACTGTGGGTCGTGGCGTTCCTCGCCCTGCTCCCCTTCTACGGCACCCTCGTGTCCACCGGCCGCACCTGGTGGCTGTGGACCTGTGTCGCGGGGCTCGGGCTCGGACTGATCGGGCTGGAGTACTGCCGCCGGCGCCGCAACCACAAGCTGCAGCACCCCGACGAAGAGGTCGAGACCAGCCCACTCGGAGCGGCCGGGCTCTAGGCTCAGTGGCGGGCCTCGAGCCCGATCGAGTCGCGCAGCCGCTGGGTGGCCTCCCGGAGCTCTTGGTCGTCCGGCGCCCCCGCGTCCATCAGCGCGGCCAGCGCCTCGGCGATGACGTTGAGCTTCTCCTGCGCGGCCTCGTCGGCCCGGCGGCTGGCATTCTCGAGCAGGACCACCAGCAGCAAGGTGAAGACGCTGCTGACGGTGTGGATCGCGACCTGCCACGCCTTGAGGTCGACCCAGAGCGGCAGACTGGCCAACCAGACCACGACGACCGCCAGGCAGACGAAGAAGAACGGCGCCTGGCTGACGCGGGTGTACGCCACCTCGACGAACCGCTCGAACGGCGTGCGGTTGTCCTCGCGCTCCCGGCTCTGAGCGGCACCACTACGACCCACGGCGAGAGCCTACCCGCGAGCGGCGCCGGCACTCGCCCGTCGACGGACTTGGTCAGAGTCGGCGCGGTGCGTCGATGATCGTCGCGAGCACGGCAGCGGTGTCCTCGCCACCCGATCCGGCCGTCTCGGCGTCGACCAGCCACGACCTGACCGCCGGCAACAGCCTGAGGTCGAGGTCCGGCTGGATGATCAGGTCGGCATCCTTGCGCGCGAGGCTGAGCGCGAACCGGGGCGGGAACACCCGCGACTCCAGCACCGGCCGGCGCCGCTCGGCCTGCGCAGCCAGCGGCGTCGTCGCGAGTACGTCGTGGGCCACTCCCGTCGGCAGACCCAGCCCGTCGGCCAGCGACAGCACCTCACCCAGCAGGCTGACGACGCCGAGCAAGCTGGCGTTGGCGACCAGCTTCGCGGCCGTCCCCATCCCGACCGGCCCGACCGGTAGGACGGTCCCGAGCACCGACAGCAGCGGACCGAGATCACGTACCAGCGCGTCGGACCCACCCGCGAACACCTTCAGGGTGCCGGACTCGGCCTCACCGACGCTGCCGAGCACGGGTGCGTCGAGCAGCCCGACCTGCTCCGGCAGCGACGCCTGCAGGGCCCGGGTCGACTCCACCCCGACCGTCGACATCTGGACCAGGGTGCCGCCACCGGTCAGCCCGGCGAGCACCCCGTCCGGGCCAGCCGTGACAGCGCGTAGCGCCTCGCCGTCGGTCACCATCGTGATCAC
>JBOHDE010000343.1:0-3510 GCA_050699035.1 Nocardioidaceae bacterium
GCGTTCATCGAGCCGGCTGCGACGAGGTCGTCGTACGACACGATCTCGGCCTTGATGAAGCCGCGCTGGAAGTCGGTATGGATGACACCGGCCGCCTCCGGTGCGGTTGCGCCGCGCCGGATCGTCCACGCCCGCGACTCCTTCGGCCCGGCCGTGAGGTACGTCTGCAGCCCGAGCGTGTCGAAGCCCACCCGCGCGAGTACGTCGAGACCGGGCTCGTCGATGCCCATCTCGGCGAGCATCGCGCGCGCCTCGGCGTCGTCGTCGAGCTCGACCAGCTCGGCCTCGAACTTCGCGTCGAGGAAAATCGCCTCGGCGGGGGCGACGAGCTCACGCATCGACTCCTTCAGCGACTCGTCGGACAGCTCGTCGGCGTCGCAGTTGAAGACATAGAGGTACGGCTTGGCGGTCAGCAGCATCAGCTCGCGGATCAGCCCGCGGTCGATCTGGGTCGACGAGATGGGGATGCCGGCCTCCAGCGCGGTCTGCGCCTCACGTACCCCCTCGAGGACCGCAGCGTTCTCCTTCTTCAGCCGAGCCTCCTTCTCCAACCGGGGAAGGGATTTCTCGACCGTCTGCAGGTCGGCGAGGATCAGCTCGGTCTGGATCGTGGAGATGTCGTCCGACGGCGACACCTTGCCGTCGACGTGGGTGACGTCGTCGTCGCGGAAGACCCGCGTGACTTGGCAGATCGCGTCGGACTCGCGGATGTGCGACAGGAACTTGTTGCCCAGGCCCTCGCCCTCGCTGGCCCCTCGGACGATGCCGGCGATGTCGACGAACTGCACGGTCGCCGGCAGCTGCCGTGCCGACGCGAAGATGTCGGCGAGCGTGCCGAGCCGGTCGTCCGGCACGCCGACGACGCCGATGTTCGGCTCGATCGTCGCGAACGGGTAGTTCGCCGCGAGGACGTCGTTCTTGGTCAGGGCGTTGAAGAGGGTCGACTTGCCCGCGTTGGGCAGCCCGACGATTCCGATGGTGAGGGCCACGGGCGACAAGGGTACGGCGTACCCCTCGCCACCGCAGAATCGGCGGCCGGCTCAGAGATCGCTGCCCGGCTCCAGCCGTGAGTACGTGAGGCCGGTCGGCTCGAGCAACGACGTGGCCAACCGGGCCGACACCGCGAGGCCGGTCGCGTTGAGCAGGCCGTCGTGGATCGCCAGCGCCGTCCGGCTGCTCGCGACCCTGGCGTAGTCGACGGCATCGGCGAGCCGCAACCACGGCGCATGCAACGGCATCAGGAGTACGGGCACCGGTTGCGGTGGCGGCGTGAAGGAGTCGCCCGGATGGAAGACCTCGTCGTCGAAACAGTAGGCCACGTTGGAGATCCGCGGGATGTCGTCGTGGATGACGGCATGGGTCTCGCCGTGCACTGTGACCCGGAAGCCGGCGACGGCAAGCTCCTCGCCGGCGGCGACCTCGGTCAGCCGCTCGGCCAGCTCGGGCGCCTGTCGACGTACGGCCGCTGCCGCACCCGCACCTGCGTAGATCGGCGCGTCGGTGCGCCGCAGTGCGTCCGGGTCGAGGTGGTCGGCATGCTCATGGGTCACGAACACGCCGACCACGCCGTCGACCGCCTCCGGCTCAGTGAACGTGCCGGGGTCGATGACGACGGCTCGGCCGTCACGTTCGAGCCGTACCGCCGCGTGTCCCAGCTTGGTGATCCGCATGCCGGCCAGCCTAGGACCGTTCTCGCGCAACTGTCGGTGGCGTGGTGCACCCTGCGTGTCATGACGTACCTGACGCTGGCCGTGAGCCTTCTCCTCGGCGTGCTGCTCGGTGCCCTTTGGGCGCGCGTACGGATGACCAGCGCCCTGGCGCGGGTGACTGCCGAGCGCGACGCCGCCCACGACCGGCTCGGCGAGATCACCGAGGAGCGCCGCGAGGCTCGCGCCGAGCTGTCCGGTCAGGCCGTGGTCAAGGACAGCCTCGACCGGCTGCACGAGCAGCTGCGCGACCTCGAGCGCAACCGGGCGGCCTGGCAGAGCCAGCTCAAGCAGCAGGTCGACGACGTCCGGCTGGCCGGTGACGCGCTGCGCCGGGAGACGGCGGCGCTGTCCACCGCGCTGCGCAAGCCGCAGGTGCGCGGGCGCTGGGGAGAGCTGCACCTTCGGCGTGCGGTCGAGCTGGCCGGGTTGGTCGACCGGTGCGACTTCAGCGAGCAGCAGACCGCGCGGCACCACGACGTCGCGTTCCGCCCCGACCTCGTCGTCCACCTGTCCGGCGGCAAGCAGATCGTGGTGGACGCAAAGGTCCCGCTCGACGCGTTCCTCGACGCGGCCGCGGCCGACGACGACGCCACCCGTGACGCCGGGCTGCGCAGGCACGCCGGCCAGCTCCGTCAGCATGTCAACACGCTCGCCGGCAAAGCCTACTGGCAGGCCGTCCCGGGCTCACCGGAGTTCGTGGTGCTGTTCGTGCCCGCCGAGGCATTTCTGTCCCACGCGCTCGAGGCAGACCCATCGCTGCTCGACGACGCCGCGGCTCGCAAGGTGATCCTCGCGACGCCCACCACGCTGATCGCGCTGCTGCGCACGGTCGCGCACGCCTGGACCCAGGAGGCACTCGCCGACAACGCTAAAGAGGTGCACGCGCTCGGCCGCGAGCTCTACACCCGCATCGGCACCGTCGCCGAGCACCTCGATCGACTCGGCAGGTCACTGACCTCAGCCGTCGCCAGCTACAACAGCGCCATCGGCTCCGTGGAGACGCGCGTCCTCGTCTCGGCGCGGCGGCTCGGGGACCTGACCGCCAGCGAGCAGCAGCTCACCCCGCCGATCGTGATCGACACGGCGATCCGGCCGCTGACCGCTGCCGAGCTGCTCGTCACCGACGACGTTCCGGCACTCCCGCGGGCTCCGAGAGAAGGTGCCCAAAGTGGGCCGCAAGGTGGGAGCGCCGGGTGAAGGCACAGCCGGTGCGTAGGCGTGCCCTCACGCTCGGCAGCCGGATGTCCACTACCGTGGTGACGTGCATGACCTCCGTCCCCAGCAGGTCACCGCCCCCGCCGTCCTGCCCCGGCAGCGGCGGCCGCATGCCGCCGCGCGGCGCCGGGCCGGCTCGAGGGCGGCCCGCCGCGACCCGATGCTGCCGACGCGGAGTGTGGTGGTCCTCGCCCTGTTGTCGACCTCGACCATCGCGGTCGTCGACCGTGGGCTGACCGGACGGCTCAGCCAGTTCTTCGACCTCAGCTTCGTCCTGGTCTGCATCGTGGCCGCACTCGCCGTCCGACGCTCCGGGCTGTTCACCGTCGGGGTGCTGCCGCCGCTGCTGATGGGCGGCGTCTTCGCCGTGTTCACGGTGGTCGACCCGGGCACCCTGACCGCCGACCATCTCGCGTTCGCGAGCACCGTGCTGACCGGGCTCGCGCATCACGCGGCAGCGCTGGTGGCCGGGCACGCGTCGGCCGTGACGATCGCGGTAGCCCGCTGCGCCGCCGGTCCCGACGAGCGCCGCAGGCCCGCTCGAGGACGCGCGCGTCGTCGGACTGTCCGCACCCCCTAGTCTCGG
>JBOHDE010000344.1:0-3509 GCA_050699035.1 Nocardioidaceae bacterium
CCGACGGCGACGCCGCGCTCGGCCATGCGCTGTCGGGCGACTTCGACCTGCTGGTGCTCGACATCGGGCTGCCCGGGTTGGACGGGTTCACGGTGCTGCGCCGGCTGCGCGAGTCCCGCGGCTCCATCCCGGTGATCATCCTGACCGCCCGCGACTCGCTGACCGACACGGTGGCCGGGCTCGAGGGCGGTGCCGACGACTACATGCCCAAGCCGTTCCGGTTCGACGAGCTGCTGGCCCGGATCCGGCTGCGACTGAGGTCCGACCGGGCGCCCGAGGTCACCGTCCTCCAGCAGGGTGACCTGTCCCTCGACCTGCGCACCCGCCGTGCCTCGGTGGAGGGCCGGACGGTGGACCTCTCGGCCCGCGAGTTCGCCTTGACCGAGGTCTTCTTGCGCAACCCCGGTCAAGTGCTGTCGCGCGAGCAGCTGCTGTCACACGTGTGGGGGTACGACTTCGACCCGGAGTCCAACGTGGTCGACGTGTACGTCCGCTACCTGCGCAAGAAGCTGGGCCAGGAGCGGATTCAGACCGTCCGCGGAATGGGCTACCGGCTCGCTGCCGACTGACCTCGTCCTGACCCGCGACCTGACGATTTCTGTCGTCGTGATGCACCATGGGTCAGTGACCCGCGAACCAGGACGCGAGCAGCCGCGCCGCCCGCTGATGCCGGGCGAGGCTGCGTTCGACGCGCTGCCCGGGGGCGAGGACCCCGCGCTGCGGGCCGAGGCAGCACACCGCACGGCGGCGTTGCTGGTCCGTGGCGCCCGCACCACCGAGGACGCCGACGTCGTACGCCGCGTCGTCCAGCTCGCCGACGACCACGGGCTCGACACGGTGGCTGACCTATGGGCCGACTCGCCCCCGGACTCGTTGCCCGGCGCACTGTGGCGGCTCTACCTGGTGCGTTCCTGGGTGTACGCCGACCCCGAGCAGGCGGCCCTCGAGTTCTCCACCGGGCGGCACCACGCGCCGGTCGCCGAGGTGGTCGCCGGGGTCGTCGACCCGCCCGGGGCGGAGGAGCTGCAGGAGCTGACCGACACGGTGCTTCGCGGGGTGGCTTCCGGTGACCTGGCGATGACCCTTGACCGGGCGGCGGCGTTCTGCCGGATCGTCGCGGCCGGGCGGGCCGAGCTCGACGACGTTCCCGCGGAGTCGGCCGTGCGCCTGGTGACGCTCGCCGAGCAGCTCGAGTCAGCAGCCCGGTCCGAGCGAGCCGGCCACTTGATGTGACCTCGCCGATGTGACCTCACTGGGATGACTCGTTATCCTGGTGTCCGCGTCGGGCCGCGGTAGCCCCGGGTCCCAAATTAAGCCGCTACGAGCGGCCTCGCGCCGTGAGGCGCTTCCCGGCCCGACGCACCATCTCAGCCGCCGGTGCGGCACCCCCAGATAACACCTCGCCACAGGCGCCCGGTGGTTGTGCGCGCGCGTGCAGACCCGCCAGAGTGGGTTCGTTCGGATACCGGCAGACGGCACACGACCGGCGACGCACAGAGGGGTGCACGACATGTCTGATGCGCAGACCGCGGCGACCGAGGAGAAGCCCACCGAGCTCAAGCGGGTGATGGGCCCGAAGCTGTTGCTGCTCTTCATCGTCGGCGACATCCTCGGCACCGGCGTCTACGCCCTGACCGGCGAGGTTGCCGGCGAGGTCGGCGGCGCGGCATGGGCGCCCTTCCTGGTCGCGTTCATCGTCGCGACCATCACGGCGTTCTCCTACCTCGAGCTGGTGACGAAGTACCCGCGCGCGGCGGGTGCGGCGCTCTACACGCACAAGGCGTTCGGCATCCACTTCATCACCTTCCTGGTGTGCTTCACGGTGATGTGCTCGGGCATCACCTCGGCGTCGACGGCGTCGAAGGCGTTCGCCAGCAACCTGGTGACCGGCATCGGGGTCGACGCCAGCGAAAACACCGTCACCGTGATCGCGCTCGGCTTCATGGCGCTGGTCGCCATCGTCAATTTCCGCGGCGTCGGTGAGAGCGTCAAGGCCAATGTCGTACTCACCATGGTCGAGCTGTCCGGCCTGCTGATGGTGATCTTGATCGGCGTCTACGTGTTCACCCAAGGGGAAGCCGACTTCGGCGCGGTCACGACGTTCGAGACCAGCGAGGACAAGAGCGCGTTCATCGCCTTGACCGCGGCCACGTCGCTCGCGTTCTTCGCGATGGTCGGGTTCGAGGACTCGGTCAACATGGCCGAGGAGACCAAGGACCCGGTCAAGACGTTCCCCAAGATCATGCTCACCGGCCTCGGCATCACCGGCCTGATCTACGTCCTGGTGGCCATCGCCGCGGTCGCGATCGTCCCGGTCGGTGAGCTCGCCGACTCGAGCGTCCCGCCGCTGCTGCGCGTGGTCGAGGCCGGCGCGCCCGGTCTGCCGATGGACAAGATCTACCCGTTCATCACCATGTTCGCGGTGGCCAACTCGGCGCTGATCAACATGCTGATGGCCAGCCGGCTGCTGTACGGCATGGCCAAGGAGGAGGTGCTCCCCAAGCAACTCGGCCTGGTGCACCGGACCCGGCGCACACCCTGGGCCAGCATCATCTTCACCACCCTGATCTCGTTCGGCCTGATCATCGCGGTCACGCGGTTCATGGGCGACGAGGCGATCAGCACGCTCGGCGGCACGACCGCCCTGCTGCTGCTCGGCGTGTTCACGATCGTCAACGTCGCGGTGCTGGTGCTGCGGCGGGACCGCTCCGACCGGGAGCACTTCGTGGCCCCGACCGTGCTGCCGTACGTCGGCATGGTGACCTGTGCGTACCTGGTCGGTCCGTGGACCGGCCGCGACACCTCGCAGTACCAGGTCGCCGGCGGCCTGCTCGTCGTCGGAGTCGTCTTGTGGGTGATCACCTGGTTCATCAACCGCGCGGTGTACGGCAAGCGCACCTACATCCGCGACGTCGACGACCTCGACACCCACGGCCCGGTGAACTGACGGCGCACCGGCCCTAGCCACCCGTCCGGACCCCCCCACTCCCCGAACGGCACGGGCCCGTGCCGTTCCCGACCATCCCCACGCCTGCAGACGTGGGGATGGTCGGGTACGCGTGGGGGTGAGTGACCACGGCGCGAAGGCGCCGGCCGGACAATTGGTTTGGACCAGTTGGGGGTCGTCCCGTACGCTCTGCATGGAACGAAACGGTTTCGTTCCATCTGACGACCGAGCATCACCCGAGGCGGACATGACGACGACCGACGACCACAAGACGCGCCCGCGCGTCGAGGGCGACCGCGAGGACGAGATCCTCGAGGCCGCGCTTGCTGTGCTCGCCGAGGTCGGCTACGACCGGCTCACCATGGACGCCGTCGCGACAGCGGCCAAGGCCAGCAAGGCGACGTTGTACCGGCGCTGGACCTCCAAGGCCCACCTGGTGGTCGACGCCGCCGTCCGGGCCAAGGGCTGTCCCATGCCGGACGATGTCAACACCGGCAGCCTGCGCGGCGACCTGCTCGCGATGTCGACCTGCGACGGCGGGCTGACCGACAACGTCCCGATG
>JBOHDE010000345.1:0-3481 GCA_050699035.1 Nocardioidaceae bacterium
ACCCAGATCCGGCCGGACTCGGGGTCCTCGTCGTTGACGCCGGTGTTGCCGACGTGCGGGGCGGTCATCACCACGACCTGGCGGTGGTACGACGGGTCGGTGAGCGTCTCCTGGTATCCGGTCATCCCGGTCGAGAACACCGCCTCGCCGAACGTCTCGCCCGCGGCGCCGAAGGACGCGCCGCGGAACGCGCGACCGTCCTCGAGCACCAGCAGCGCCGCGTCGCGGCTCACTGGAGCTTCCCGTCGAGCACGGTGGGCCGACCCCGTAGGAACGTGCCGACGACGCGGCCGGGCAGCTCGCACCGGGCGTACGGCGTGTTGCGCGACAGCGACGCGGAGTCGGCCGGGTCGACCGGCCGGCGGGCCGACGGGTCGACCAGCGTGACGTGTGCGGGCGCCCCGGCCTCGAGGCCGCGTCCGTGGTCGTCGACCCGGCCGATCCGGGCCGGCCGGGCGGACATCCGGTCGGCGACCCCGGCCCAGTCCAGCAGCCCGGTCTCGACCATCGCCTCCTGGACGACCGACAGCGCCGTCTCCAGGCCGAGCATCCCGAACGCGGCGGCCGCCCACTCGCAGTCCTTGTCCTCGCTGGGATGCGGGGCGTGGTCGGTGGCGACGCAGTCGATGGTGCCGTCGGCCAGGCCCTCGCGCAGCGCGTCGACGTCGTCGCGGGTACGCAGCGGCGGGTTGACCTTGTAGACCGGGTCGTAGGTCGTGGCCAGCTCGTCGGTCAGCAGCAGGTGGTGCGGCGTCACCTCGGCGGTCACGGCCCAGCCCTTGCCCTTGGCCCAGCGGACGATCTCCACCGACCCGGCCGTGGAGACATGGCAGACGTGCAGCCGCGACCCGACATGGGCCGACAGCAGGCAGTCGCGGGCGATGATCGCCTCCTCGGCGACCGCCGGCCAGCCGGTGAGGCCGAGGACGCCGGACAGGTCGCCCTCGTTCATCTGGGCGTCCTCGGTGAGCCGCGGCTCCTGGGCGTGCTGGGCGACGACGCCGTCGAACGCCTTGACGTACTCCAGTGCGCGCCGCATCAGCACCGCGTCGGAGACGCACTTGCCGTCGTCGGAGAACACCCGCACGGCGGCTGCGGAGTCGGCCATGGCACCGAGCTCGGCCAGCCGTTCCCCGCCGAGGCCGACCGTGACGGCGCCGACCGGCCGCACGTCGCAGTGACCGGCCTCGCGGCCCAGCCGCCAGACCTGCTCGACCACACCCGCCGTGTCGGCGACCGGGTCGGTGTTGGCCATCGCGTGCACGGCCGTGAACCCGCCTCGGGCCGCGGCCTGGGTGCCGGTCTCGACGGTCTCGGCGTCCTCACGCCCCGGCTCACGCAGGTGGGTGTGCAGGTCGACCAGCCCGGGCAGGGCGACCAGGCCGTCGGCGTCGACCACCTCGGCGCCGGCTGCGGACAGCCCGCTGCCGACCTCGGCGACGACGCCGTCGCGGAACAGCAGGTCGGCCGGGTCGCCACCCGCGATCCGGGCGCCCTTGATCAGATAGCCGGTCACGCGTCGTCCTCCTGCAGGTCAGGGTCGGTGCTGTCGGTGGGGCTGCCAGTGGGGATGCCGCTGAGCAGCAGGTAGAGCACGGCCATCCGGACCGCCACGCCGTTCGACACCTGCTCGACGATCACCGAACGCGGGGAGTCGGCGACGTCGGCCGAGATCTCCATGCCGCGGATCATCGGGCCGGGGTGCATCACCAGGCTGTGCTCGGGCAGCAGCCCCATCCGGCGCGCGTCGAGGCCGTAGCGGCGGGAGTACTCGCGCACGGTCGGGAAGAAGGCGGCGTTCATCCGCTCGCGTTGTACCCGCAGCATCATCACGGCGTCGGCCTTCGGCAAGGTGGCGTCCAGGTCGTACGACGTGGCCACCGGCCAGCTCGCGATGCCGACCGGCAGCAGGGTCGGCGGGGCGACCAGGGTGACCTCGGCACCGAGGGTCGACAGCAGCAGTGCGTTGGAGCGAGCGACCCGGCTGTGCAGCACGTCGCCGACGATCGCGATCCGGCGGCCGTCGAGGTCGCCGAGGTGGCGGCGCATCGTGAACGCGTCGAGCAGCGCCTGGGTCGGGTGCTCGTGGGTCCCGTCGCCCGCGTTGACGACGGTGGAGCGCACCCAGCCGCTGGTGGCCAGCCGGTGCGGTGCGCCGGACGATCCGTGGCGTACGACAACGGCGTCGGCACCCATCGCCTCCAGCGTGAGCGCGGTGTCCTTGAGGCTCTCGCCCTTGCTCAGGCTGGATCCCTTGGCGGCGAAGTTGATCACGTCGGCCGACAGCCGCTTGGCCGCCGCCTCGAACGAGATCCGGGTGCGGGTGGAGTCCTCGAAGAACAGGTTGACCACCGTGCGGCCGCGCAGCACCGGCGACTTCTTGATGGTGCGGTCGGCGAGTGACAGCATCTCGGTCGCCGTGTCGAGCACGGTGACGGCGTCGTCGCGGCTGAGGTCGCCGGCGGAAAGCAGGTGGCGGATCATCGGGCCACCCCCGTTGCGGCGGCGACCGTCGGGCTGTCGTCGATGACGACGGCGTCCCGGCCGTCGTACTCCTGGACCAGGACCCGCACCTTCTCGGCCAGCGAGGTGGGGAGGTTCTTGCCGACGAAGTCGGCCCGGATCGGCAGCTCACGGTGGCCCCGGTCGACGAGCACGGCCAGCCGCACCCGGCGCGGGCGCCCGAGGTCGCCGATCGCGTCGAGGGCGGCCCGGATGGTGCGCCCGCTGAACAAGACGTCGTCGACGAGCACCACCACCTTGTCGTCGATGCCGCCGTCGGGGATGTCGGTGTGCCCCAGGGTGCGGGCGGGACGCAGCTGCAGGTCGTCGCGGTACATCGTCACGTCGAGTGACCCGACCGGGACGGTGGCACCTTCGGCGGCGCTGAGGCGGGCGGCGATCCGCTCGGCCAGCGGTACGCCGCGAGACGGGATGCCGAGGATCATCAGGTCGGCGGCACCCTTGTTGCGCTCGAGGATCTCGTGCGAGATGCGGGTGAGTGCGCGACCGATGTCGTCACCGTCGAGGACGGTGCGGTGGTGCGTAGGCGGCATGGCGCCGGACCTCCTTCTCCGCCTCACGGGACGGCTCGTTAAAGGATGTCGGTTCGGACCGGAGTCTACAGACGGTGGTCCTCGAACCTTGCACCTGGTCGATTTTTCGGCGTGGTCTCTCCTCGGCTGCTACTGTGAGTAACCGATTCCGTTTCGAATGGGTGGGAGCACCATGAGTCACGAGTACGGCAAGTCACTCGGCGCGAAGTTGCGCGCCATTCGTCAGCAGCAGGGACTTTCCCTGCACGGCGTGGAGCAGAAGTCACGCGGCCGGTGGAAGGCCGTCGTGGTCGGCTCGTACGAGCGCGGCGACCGCGCCGTCACCGTGCAGAAGCTGTCCGAGCTCGCCGACTTCTACGGCG
This sequence comes from Nocardioidaceae bacterium, assembly GCA_050699035.1. Lineage (GTDB taxonomy): Bacteria > Actinomycetota > Actinomycetes > Propionibacteriales > Nocardioidaceae > WHTB01. The sequence continues at coordinate 3,419 of JBOHDE010000345.1, forward strand.
TGCCGGTGCACGAGCTGCTGCCGGCCGGCGACCAGATCAGCGGCGTCGCGGAGCCGGCGCCCC
>JBOHDE010000346.1:0-3464 GCA_050699035.1 Nocardioidaceae bacterium
TGAGCACAGTACGAGTCGTCGTCGCCAAGCCCGGTCTGGATGGCCACGACCGCGGCGCGAAGGTCGTCGCCCGTGCGCTTCGCGATGCCGGCATGGAGGTCATCTACACCGGCCTGCACCAGACGCCGGAGCAGATCGTCGAGACCGCGGTCCAGGAGGATGCCGACTGCATCGGGCTGTCGGTGCTGTCCGGCGCGCACATGACACTGTTCCGCAAGCTGATCGACCTGCTGCGTGAGCGAGACGCCGCCGACATCGTGGTGTTCGGCGGCGGGATCATCCCGGACGGTGATGTGCCGCTGCTGACCGAGGCCGGCGTCGCCAAGGTGTTCACCCCGGGCGCGACGACGCACGAGATCGTGGCCTGGGTCCGCGAGAACGTCGGCAACGAGTCGCCCGCCCCCGCCTGACCGTCACCCGGTGCAATGCTCGACGCCGGGATCACCGACCTCGGCGCGGGCGACCCGATGCGGCAAGTGGCGGAAACCGCCCTGACGTCTGGTGGGCGGCTCCGGTCCAAACCCCGTTTGGTACGGGGGCGCCCCGTCCCAATAGGTCTGGAACGGGGCGCCCCCGTACCAGAAAAACCACCGTCATACGCGCAACCTCGACGCGAGTTGTCGGGGGGCTGGCGCCGAGCCCGTGTCCGGGGAAATGTGTGTCCGTGCCCGCCGGCCACGACATCACCCTCCGAACCGACATTCTGAGCCTCGAATCGGGGCCGAAAGTGTCGGTTCGAGGGGTGAAGTAGCCCGTCCCACGCCGAGATCGGTCCAGGCGTCGGCTGCCAACACGTGTCCGCAGAATGCACCCGGGTCCGCCCGCCGGCACCGGGTCACCGCCGCCCCCAGTCGCGTGGCATCGCCCCCACCACCCCCGGACATACGCGCAACCTCGGCGCGAAGGTCACTGGCGTCAGGCGGGGGACTGGTGAGCGAGCATCCAGGCTTTGGTCAGGTCGGCCAGCTCCTCCGGCCGTGACCGCGGCACCCAGTGGCCGCAGTCCAGGTCGACCCGGTGCAGCGTCTCGACGTAGTGCTCCAGCCCGTCGAGCAGGCCCGGTTGCAGGAACGGGTCCTTCGACGGCACGACCAGCTGGACCGGAACCCGGGTGCGACCTTGGCCGGGGTGCCGCAGCCGCCGCAGGATGTTCGCTCGGTACAGCTCCAGGCCGTTCACCGCGTCCCGGGTGACGGAGTCGCACCAGGCATCGTTCGGGAGGTGCTCGCGCCGAGCGAGCTCGGCCACGATCCGGCCGCCGAGATGGCGCCAGACCAGCTCGGGCAGCACGGGCATGAGGAACAAGTAGACGTACCAGCTGTGCAGCGCTTGGCCGAGCCGCTCGCGTCCCGGAGCGGCACGGACGAACGCCGCGAGGTGGTCGAGTGACGGACCGCTGACCGACGTGAACGACGCGATGCGCCCCTGCAGCCGTGGGTCGCTGTCCTCCGTCGTGACGGCGTCCCACAACGCGACGGAGCCCCAGTCGTGCCCGAGCAGGTGCACGGGCCGGTCCGGCGACGTCGCGTCGATGACCGCGACGAGGTCGTCAACCAGCCGCTCGGTGCGGTACCCGGTGCGGTCACGTGGCGCCGTCGACTCCCCGGACCCGCGTACGTCGTAGGTCACGACCTGCACCTCCGGCGCGAGCCGATCCGCCAACGGTGCCCACATCGCCTGTGAGTCGGGGTATCCGTGCAACGCGACCAGGGTCGGCGCCCCCGGCTGTCCGTACTCGCGCACGGCGAGACTGACCTCGCCCGAGGGGATCTTTCGGTGCTGCATCTGCTGGTTCCTCTCCGTTGGACCACAGACCCAGGTCGCCGTGACACACGGCACGTGGCTAGAGTCCGATCGGGACATCCCGCATCGTTGCCGACCCTACGAAGGACGGGCACAACCGTGGACTTGATGGAGTACCAAGCGAAGCAGGTCTTCGCCAAGCACGAGGTGCCGGTACGGCTGGGCACCGTGGTGGAGAACGCCGAGGATGCCCGTGCGGCGGCGGAGTCCCTGGGCGGCCGGGTGGTGGTGAAGGCGCAGGTCAAGACCGGTGGCCGGGGCAAGGCCGGTGGGGTCAAGCTGGCTGCCGATCCGGACGATGCTGTGGCGAAGGCCGGCGAGATCCTCGGGATGGACATCAAGGGGCACACGGTCCATCGGGTGTTGCTCGCGCCCACCGCCGACATCGCCGAGGAGTACTACTTCTCGTTCCTGGTCGACCGGGCGAACCGCAACCACCTCTGCATCGCCTCGATCGAGGGTGGGATCGAGATCGAGGAGGTCGCGAAGACCAACCCCGACGCGGTCGCCAAGGTGTCGATCGACCCGGGGGTCGGCGTGGACGACGCGAAGGCGGCCGAGATCGTGGCGGCGACCCGGTTCCCGGCCGAGGTCGCCGACGAGGCCAAGGAGCTGATCAAGAAACTGTGGGACGTCTTTGTCAAGGAGGACGCGACCCTGGTCGAGGTCAACCCGCTGGTACGGCTGGAAGAGGGCGGCCTGGAGGCGCTGGACGGCAAGGTCACGCTGGACGAGAACGCCGACTTCCGGCACGAGGACCACGCCCAGTTCGAGGACACGTCGTCGGTGGATCCGCTGGAGCAGGCGGCGAAGGAGAAGGGCCTCAACTACGTCAAGCTGGACGGCGCGGTCGGCATCATCGGCAACGGCGCAGGGCTGGTGATGTCGACGCTCGACGTGGTCGCGTACGCCGGCGAGAAGCACGGCGGCGTGAAGCCGGCGAACTTCCTCGACATCGGCGGCGGGGCGTCGGCCGAGGTGATGGCCAACGGCCTGCACATCATCTTGGGTGACGACCAGGTGAAGAGCGTGTTCGTGAACGTGTTCGGCGGGATCACCTCCTGTGACGCGGTCGCCAACGGCATCGTGCATGCGTTGGAGCTGCTCGGCGACGAGGCGAACAAGCCACTGGTCGTACGCCTGGACGGCAACAACGTCGAGGAGGGACGCCGGATCCTCTCCGAGATGTCCCATCCGCTGGTGACCATGGTGGACACGATGGACGGCGCCGCCGACCGTGCCGCCGAGCTGGCTGCGGCCGCGAACTGACAAGGGACGGATCACAGTCATGGCAATCTTCCTGACCGACCAGAGCAAGGTCATCGTGCAAGGGATGACCGGCTCGGAAGGCTCCAAGCACACCCAGCGGATGCTCAGCTCCGGCACCACCATCGTCGGCGGGGTCACCCCCGGCAAGGGTGGCCAGTCGGTCGACTTCGAGGGCGCATCGGTGCCGGTGTTCAGCTCGGTCGCCGACGCGGTTGAGGGCACCGGGGCGGATGTGTCGGTGGTGTTCGTGCCGCCGAAGTTCACCAAGGCTGCGGTGGTGGAGGCGGTGGATGCGGCGATGCCGTTGGTGGTGGTGATCACCGAGGGGGTGCCGGTGCATGACACGGCGGAGTTCTTCGCTTATGCGCAGGCGGCGGGTACGACCCGGATCG
>JBOHDE010000347.1:0-3400 GCA_050699035.1 Nocardioidaceae bacterium
GATGACGTTGGTGATGGTGGCGCGCTCTTCGTCGGTGAGCTGGTCGAGGTCGGCAAGGCGGGCGTCGACGTGGCTGCTGGGGGCGTTGAGCGGCCGGCGTTCGGCATCGTCGATGAGGAGGTAGTCGACGGTGACGTTGAAGACCTGGGCCATCCGGATGACGGCTTCGAGGCCGGGGGCGACCTTGGAGTTCTCGTAGCGGGACACCTGGCGGGCGTCGGAGTCGATCTTCTCGGCCAGTTCGGCTTGGGACCAGCCGGCTTCGGTGCGCAGCGCCTTGAGGCGGTCGCCGTGGAAGGGGCTGGGCATCTGGTGGCCTCCGCTCGGGGGTGGGGATGCCCATTCTGCTGCGTCGATGACGGTCATGGTTGCCTCCGCTGGCCTGTCGCCTTGCACGAGAATGCACTACGTGGCATATCGTGTTGCCTGAGAGTGTAAGTCAGAAATTCTTTCAGGAGGTCGGCGTGGCACGGATCCCTGACGCCGAGTTGGCTCGGTTGAAGGCCGAGGTCAGCGTGCAGCGGCTGGTCGAGGGCTGCGGCGTTGTGCTGCGCAAGCAGGGCAACGATCTGGTCGGGGCGTGTCCGTTCCACGACGACAGCTCGCCGTCGTTGATCGTGGCGCCGGGCAAGAACCTGTGGCACTGCCTGGGCGCGTGCGCCAAGGGTGGTGGGCCGATCGATTGGGTGATGACCGCGCAGGGCGTCTCGTTCCGGCACGCGGTCGAGTTGCTGCGCGAGGCGTCCCCGGCGCTGGCGGTGTTGTCGCAGACGCGGCCGTGGAAGGGGACGGGGCCGGCGGCGAGGTCGTCGACGGCGAAGCTGCCGACGCTGGTCGAGGTCGACGCGGCGGACCAGGAGCTGTTGAACACGGTGGTCGGCTACTACGCCGAGACCCTCGCCACCCACGACGAAGCCAGGGCGTTCCTGGCCCGACGGAAGATCGACCATCCTGAGGTGGTCGAGCGGTTCCGGCTGGGGTTCGGGGACCGGACGCTGGGCTACCGGATCCCGGGCAACCAGACGGCCGAGGGGAAGCGGATCCGCTCACGCCTGCAGGCACTGGGGATCCTGCGCCAGACGGGCCACGAGCACTTCCGCGGGTCGCTGGTGGTCCCGGTGATCGACGAGGTCGGTCAGGTCGGGGAGGTCTACGGCCGGAAGATCCGCGACGACCTGCGCGCCGGGACGCCGAAGCACCTCTACCTGCCAGGCCCGCACCGCGGTGTCTTCAACGCAGCGGCGTTCGCCGACACGGATGAGCTGATCGTGTGCGAGTCCCTGATCGACGCGCTGACGTTGTGGTGCGCGGGGTTCCGGCACGTGACCGCGACCTACGGCACCGACGGCTGGACCCCCGACCACCAGGCCGCGGTCGAGCGGCATGGGATCGGGCGGGTGCTGATCGCCTTCGACGCCGACGAGGCGGGTGACCGCGGCGCAACCGCGCTGGCGGAGCAGCTCACCGAGACGGGCGTGGAGACGTTCCGGGTGCAGCTGCCGCGCGGCACCGACGTCAACGAGGTCGCCGTCCAGGCCGACGATCCGACCGAGGTGCTGGGCCGGTTCCTACGCAAGGCGACCTGGCTCGACACCGAACGCCCCGCTTCTTCCCAGCCGCCGGCTGCTGTCGTCCCGCCAGGGTTGGACTCACCCGCACACGCGACCGAACCCGTCGAGCCCGAGCCAGTGGTGGAGCCGATCGTCGTCCCGACAGCCCCACCTGCCGACGCGGAGCAGGACGTCGAGGACGAGCCGACCGGTGAGCAGGGTGCCGTGGTTGGCCGGGAGCTGGTGATCGAGCTGGGCACCCGTCGGTGGCGGGTCCGTGGGCTGGAGAAGGTCACGTCCTTCGACGTCCTGCGGGTCAACCTCCTCGTCACGAGGACCGACCGGCCACGGTCGTCGCAGGATGCGGCGCCGGGGTTCCACGTCGACACCCTGGACCTGTATTCGGCCCGGGCCCGGGCGGCATTCGTCGCCGCGGCCGCGCAGGAACTCCGGTTCGAGGGCGAGGTCATCAAGGCCGACCTGGGGCGGGTGCTGCTCGCCTGTGAGGCGAAGGCCGAGGAGGTCATCGCGGCCGCCCAGGCGCCCGCGAAACCCGAGATCAAGTTGACGTCGGCCCAGCGGGAGGCGGCACTGGAGCTGCTGCGGGACTCCAAGCTCATCGACCGCATCGAGTCCGACTTCGGCCGGGTCGGCATGGTCGGCGAGGCCACCAACTGCCTGGTCGGCTACCTCGCCGCCGTCAGCAGGCTTCTGCCGTCGCCACTGGCGGTGATCGTGCAGTCCACGTCCGCGGCCGGTAAGTCCGCGGTGATGGAGTCGGTGTTGGGGTTCGTCCCCGACGAGGACCGCGTCAGCTTCTCAGCGATGACCGGCCAGTCGCTGTTCTACCTGGGCGAGTCCGACCTGGCCCACAAGGTCCTGTCCATCGCCGAAGAAGAAGGCGCGTCGCGGGCCGCCTATGCGTTGAAGCTGCTCCAGTCGGAGGGGGAGCTGTCGATCGCGTCGACGGGCAAGGACACCGCCAGCGGCAGGTTGGTGACGCACACCTACAAGGTCACCGGGCCGACCGCGATCGTGCTCACGACGACGGCGATCGACGTCGACGAGGAGCTGCTCAACCGGTGCCTGGTCCTCACGGTCGATGAGGACCGCGACCAGACAAGGGCGATCCACGCCGCCCAACGCCGAGCCCAGACCTTGGAGGGGCTGGCCGCGAGGACCGAGCGCGACCAGATCGTCGCCGTGCACCGGGACGCGCAGCGGCTGCTGGAGCCGCTGGCGGTGGTGAACCCGTTCGCCGATCGCTTGACGTTCGCCGACGGCCGCACCCGCACCCGGCGTGACCACGGGAAGTACCTGGGACTGATCGCCGCGGTGACCCTGTTGCACCAGCACCAGCGGGAGCGGAAGACCGCCACGATCAACGGCCGGACCGTGTCCTACGTGGAGTCGACGATCGGTGACATCGAGGTCGCCCACCGGCTCGCCCACGCCGTGCTGGGGCAGAGCCTGGACGAGCTCGCCCCGCAGACCCGCCGACTCCTGACCGCCGTGCATACGTACGCGACGACCGAAGCCCGACAGCTGGCGATCCCCCTGGACCTGGTCCGCTTCACCCGCCGGCAACTCAGGGAGCACCTGGCCGCACAGGGCGCCGGCTGGGGCGACACCCAGCTGAAGGTCCACCTGGCCCGGCTGGTCGACCTGGAGCTGGTCATCGTGCACCGCCTGGAGTCCGGAGCGTTCGGCTACGAGCTCACCTGGAACCCACGTATGACCGGAGAGAGCGCGTCCGTCTACGACAGCGGCGGCAGGTTCCTGGCCGGCCTGACCGACCCGCGAGCGCTCATCGACGAGCCGATCAGCGGCTACGACCCGAAACCGGTCGG
>JBOHDE010000348.1:0-3388 GCA_050699035.1 Nocardioidaceae bacterium
GGCGTCGGTCCCTGCCTTGGCCGAACGGTGCGGGCGCGCTCCGGTCGCCGTTCCGCGTAGAAGATTGCCCAATTGGGCAAAATTCGACCCCGGTCAGCCGGGTTCGAGGTCGAACTTTGCCCAATTGGGCAATTTTGCACCTCGGTCGCGGCGGCCGGCGGACAGTCCGCCCTTCTCAGTTCCGGACAGTCGCGTGTCGCGGGGTGGGCCTGACGCCGCGGGGCCGATGACACGCGACTGGGCGCGGTGACCGGGTGCCGCACGTCGGGAGTCCTCGACATACGCGCAACCTCGGCGCGAAGGGGTGCAGTCTGATTGGCGGCGGTCAGCCGGCGAAGAGCTCCTCGCGGGCCATGTCCCGCGCCGTCGCGAGTGCCCCGCGCAGCACCGCCTGCGCGCCCACCTCACCGACCACGACCCGGGTGGCGTTCGGCGAGATGCTGCGCAGCGCGGTGTCGACACGGGCCGCGAGCCTTGACCCGCCGGCCTCGGCGATCTCACCGGAGAGCACCACCAGCCCCGGGTCGACGATCGCGCACACGCTGGCGACCCCGGTGGCCAGCCGTCCGGCCAGCTCGGTCAGGAACTCCTCGTCCCGCTCCGACCCGCGTTCCGTGGCCCGTTCGACACAGGCCGCCGCACTGCCGCTCCGCAGGCCGTGGGCCCGGGCCAGGCTGCGTACCGCCTCGGCTCCGACCAGTGCCTGGAACCCGGTCCGGCGCGGCCTTTCGACGCCCTTCGGCAGTGGCACACCCGGCACCGGGAGATAGCCGATCTCGCCCGCGCCGCCGGACGTGCCGCGATGCAGCCGACCGTCCAGCACGACCGCCAGACCGAGACCGCGGCCGACCCACATCAGCGCGAAGCTGTCCGACCCGGCAGCGGCGCCCCCGGTCTGCTCGGCCACGGCGGCCAGGTTGACGTCGTTCTCGATCCGCACCGGGCTACGCAGATCCTTGCGCAGCGCCTCCCGTACCCCCTCGTGCCAGTCGGGCAGGTCGAACGCGAACCGCAGGTCGCCCGAGGCCGGGTCGACGAGCCCTGGCATCCCGAGTACGACAGCACCGACCCGCGACCGCGGCACCTTGGCCCGCGACAACACGTCGGTCACCGCCGCATGCACCACCGCGACCGGGTCGGCCGCCGCGCGCGGGTCGACCATCGTGTCGGCCAGCACATCGCCGGCCAGGTCGACGACCGCGGTCGCCACCCGGTAGGGCTCGACGTGCAGCCCGATCCCGAACCCCGCACCGGGTACGACGGCGTACAGCTCGGCGTTGGGACCGCGCCCGCCCTCCGTCGCGCCGACCACGTGCACCAGCCCGCGGTCCTGGAGCCGGGTCAGCAGCTGCGACGCCGTCACCTTGGACAGCCCGGTGAGCTCGCCGACCCTGGTCCTGGTCAGCGGACCGGAGTCCAGCAGCAGCTCGAGCGCCGCCCGGTCGTTGAGCCGGCGCAGCAGGCTCGGGGTTCCTGGCTGACGTGACATTCACCAAGGTCTTTCTGTTAGGAAACTTTCCTGCTAGTTTACCGACAACGATACTCAAGTGCCAGGAGGAGACGTGAAGGTTCGTCACCTGACCGCAGTCGCAGCGGTCGTCGCTGTCGCCACGGCGGCATGCAGCTCCAGCGACCCTGACGAGGCCGACAGCGGCCCGCAGACGCTGACAGTGTGGTACATGGACGGCTCGCTGTCCGACGACACGGCGGCCGCCGTCAAGAAGCAGTTCGAGGCCGACCACAAGGACGTGACGGTGAAGTACCAGGTGCAGACCTGGGACAACATCGGGGAGAAGCTCACCACCGCGATGAGCAGCAAGTCCTCCCCCGACGTCGTGGAGATCGGCAACACCCAGGTGGCCCAGTACGCGTCGGTCGGCGCGCTCGCCGACCTGACCGACAGCATCGGCGACTTCGACAACAGCGACAGCTGGCTGCCGGGGCTGGCCGAGCCCGGGCAGTGGGAGGACGCGACGTTCGCCATCCCGTTCTACGCGGGTGATCGCACGGTGATCTACCGGACCGACATGTTCGACAAGGCCGGCGTCGAGGTGCCCACCTCCTGGGACGAGTTCATCGCCCTGGGCGATCCGCTGCGCAAGGCGCACGCCGGGGACAAGAAGTTCATGCCGCTCTACCTGCCGGGGCAGGAGTGGTACACGCTGGCCTCGCTGGTCTGGGACGAGGGTGGTGACCTGGCCGCGCAGAGCGGCGACAGCTGGGAGGGGACGTTGTCGACGCCCGAGGCGAAGGCCGGGATGCAGCGCTACCAGGAGATGTACGACGGCCTGTCGAAGGCGCCGGCCGACATCGACGAGGCCACACCCCAGCAGTTCGAGGTGATGGCCCAGGGGTCCACCGCGATGATGATCGGCCTGGCCTGGGAGAAGGGCAGCGTCGAGTCGACCAACTCCGAGCTCGCCGACAAGCTCGGCGTCTTTGCGCTGCCCAGCAAGACAGCGGGCCAGCCGGCTCCGCCGTTCGTCGGTGGGTCCGACCTGGCCGTACCCGCGGCCAGCGACGCCCAGCAGCTCGGCACGGAGTTCGTGCAGCTGGTCGCGTCGACCGAGATCCAGACCCTGCTCGCCGAAGGCGGGGCGATCCCGAACAGCGCAGCCCTCGCCGACGTAGCCTCGGACAACGAGGTCCTCCAGGTGCAGATCGCCGCCGCCGAGACCGGCAAGGTCACGCCTATCACGCCGGGTTGGGCGGCGGTCGAGACGGCACCCAACCCGATCAAGGACATGATGACCAAGGTGCTCACGGGTACGTCGATCCCCGACGCGGCCGCGGAGGCGGACAAGCTGATCACCGACCGCATGGCCGGCTGACCGGAACGTGCCTCGCCAGCTCGCCCGCTCCGGAGGGCCCGGGGACACCCGGGCCCTCCCCTATCTGCTGATCGGGCCCGCGCTGTTCGCGATGGTCGTGATGCTCGGTTGGCCGGTGGTGAGCGCGGTCGTCATTTCGCTCCAGCAGCTCGACCTCGCCCAGTTCTTCAGCGGCGAGACCGTGTGGGTCGGGTTCGACAACTACCGGGAGATCCTCACCGACTCCTTCTTCTGGACGGTGACCGCCCGGACCGTCGCCTTCACCGCGGTCAACGTGCTGCTGACGATGGCGGTCGGGCTCGGCGTGGCGCTGCTGCTCGGGCGGGTCAGCCGGCCGGTCCGGCTCACCCTCTCGGCCGTCCTGGTCGTGGTCTGGGCGATCCCGCAGATCACCGCGACGGTGGTGTTCCAGTGGTTGTTCGACCAGCAGTTCGGTGTCGTCAACCACGTACTCACGTCGCTCGGCGGCGACTTCCGCGACCACTCGTGGTTCTCGACCGGGCTGTCCACGTTCGCGATCATCACCCTGATCGTGGTCTGGCAGGCGGTGCCGTTCG
>JBOHDE010000349.1:0-3353 GCA_050699035.1 Nocardioidaceae bacterium
ACGGGCGGGTCCTGGGCGAGAAACCCAACCAGGACAGGGAATCCGCCCCATGACAGGGCAAACATCGCGTCGGAGTGGAGGCGGCCGGAGAACAGCTCGAGGTTGTACGCCAGGACGAGCACGATGCCGATCGGCACCCAGACGACCAGCGCCGCCGAACCGACGTACCACGCTCCGAGCACCCCGAGCCCGGAGGCGAGCAGCAAGGCTACTGACGACGTCACCAGCAGGGTGCGGTCGCCGATCCGGGTGCGCAACGGCCGGTCCTTCAGCTCGTCGAGGGCATGCGCCGCGATCCCGACGGCCAGGAAGAACGCCGCGACGCAACCCGCCAGGGCGACCCAGTCGAGGTCGTCGCCGGGAGGCGGCCCCAGCGCCGCGCCGATGACGACGTTGCTCAGGTGCCACGCCGTGTACGGCGGGTGCAGCACCGTCCACCAGTCGGAGATCCGGCCGCCGGCGCGCGCGTAGAACGCCGGCGTCGGAGCGGCCGGCGGCTCAGCCATCGCCGCGACGACCCGAGAACACGATGCCGCCACCGAGGCTCATCGGCTGGGCCACGACGTCCTCGAGGCCCGCGTCCCGCCAGGCGCGGACGGTCCAGTCGACCGGGTAGTCGCGGTAGTGGTTCCGGATCGACGGGCCGAGGAACCGGCCGACGCGCCACCAGGCCGCGCCACCGGTGACGGCGCCCGCCACCGGCAGGCCGAGGCGTACGTAGGCCTCCCAGGCGGCTCGCCACCACGGCGCGGCGGGGACCGCGAACTCCATGCTGGCGACCCGGCCGCCCGGGCGTACGACCCGGACCAGCTCGTGGATCGTCGCCGCCGGGTCGCTGACATAGCGCAGCAGGTAGGTGACGGACAGGGCGTCGAACGTCGCGTCGGCGAACGGCAGCCGCTCGGCACTCCCGGTCACCAGCCGGACCGCGCGACCGTTGCCGACGAGCCGCCGCCGGGCCTCGCGCAGCATCTGCTCGGTCAGGTCGAGCCCGACCACCTGTGTGGCGGGACAACGCTGCGCGAGCCGCGTCGCCACCGCACCGGTGCCGGTGGCCACGTCGAGCACCGTCCCCGGCGGGGAGGCGCCGGACGGGACGAGGGCGTCCACCAGGCCGGCCTGCCAGCGGCCGTTCTGCCCGAAGGACAGCACCTCGGCGAGCCGCTCGTAGCGGGCCGGCAGCGGCGCGAACAGGTCTTGGGCCACCCGGCTCGACCGGTCGCCCGGCCGGTCGTCGTCGTCACCCATGCCGGTAAACGTACCCGCGGCGCCGCCGGGTGGGTGACCCGACGGCGCCGCGCGGCCGGTCAGCCCGCTGGTCAGCCCACGGGGGCGCCTGGTGCGGCGCCGTCAGCAGCCAGTTCCTCGTGCCGGACCGACAACCCGATGACGGTGATCAGCGCGGCGCCGAGCGCCATCGCCGCAGCCACCAGGAACGCGCGGGTGAAGCCGTGCGTCATCGCAGTGATGCCGACCTGCTCCATCGCCGCCTGGAGCTGCTCTCGGGTCGGCTGCACCCCGGCCGGCGCGTTGGCCTGGGCCGCGGCCAGCAGCTCCTTCGACTTGTCGGTGGCGAGCGTGGTGGACACCGTGGTCAGGACCGCCAGGCCGAGCGCGCCGCCGACCTGCTGCATGGTGTTGAGCACCGCAGACCCGACCCCGGAGTCCTGCTTGTCGACTCCACTGACCGCCGTCAGCGTCAGCGGCACGAACACCAGGCCCATGCCGAACGACAGCACCAGGATCCACGGGAGGAGGTGCGTCAGGTACTGCGAGTCGGTCTCCAGCAGGGAGAAGCCCCACATGCCGGCGGCCGTCAGAACACCACCGGCACCGGCGATCCAGCGCGGGTCGACCCTGGACATCAGGGTCGAGGCGATCTGGGCGGCCACCACGATGCCGAAGCTGAACGGCAGGAACGCGAAACCGGCCTGCAGCGGGCCGTACCCGAGCACGACCTGGATGTAGATGCCGAGGAAGTAGAACATCGCGAACATCGCCGCGCCGACGATCAGCATCACCAGGAAGCTGACCGCACGCGTCCGGTTGGCCAGGATGCGGAACGGCATCAGCGGGTGCCGGCTGACGTACTCGATGGCAAGGAACCCGGCGATCAGGGCGGCACCGCCGAGGATGAAGGTCAGCGTCAGCGGGTCGCCCCAGCCGGTCTCCTCGTCCGCGGCCCGGGTCAGGCCGTAGACCAGCGAGGTCAGGCCGAAGGTGCCGCTGAGCGCGCCAGGCAGGTCGAACCCGCCCTTGTTGCGCGCCGACTCACCGAGGAACACCGGCGCGAGCAGGGCCACCGCGATGCCGATCGGCACGTTGATGAAGAACGTCAGCCGCCACGACCACTCGGTGAGTGCGCCACCGAGGATCAGGCCGACGGCTGCACCGGCGCCGGACATCGCGGCGTAGACGGCCATCGCCCGGTTGCGCGGAGGACCGGCCGGGAACGTCGTGGTGATCAGCGCCAGAGCGGTCGGCGAAGCGGCCGCCGCACCGATCCCCTGCAGCACCCGCGAGGTCAGCAGGACCTCTTCGTTCCAGGCGATGCCGCCGAGCAGCGAGGCGACGCCGAACAGGGTGACGCCGAACATGAACACGGCCCTTCGGCCGAGCAGGTCGCCCATCCGGCCGCCGAGCAGCAGCAGGCCACCGAAGGCCAGCGCGTACGCGTTGACGACCCACGGCAGGCTGGCGTTGCTGAAGCCGAGCGTGTCCTGCAGATGCGGAAGCGCGATGTTGACGATGGTGCCGTCCAGGACGACCATCAGCTGCGCCATGCTGATCAGCGCAAGTGCGATGCCGAGATGGCGATGACCGTGGTCGTCGCCGGTTTCGACGGGTTCGGGCGCCACCGGGTCGGTCGTGGCGGTGTGGTCAGACATGAGCCCCCCTCGGGCTGGTCGGTGGGTGAATCGAACGATCAGGAACTGGCCCCGGCGGCGGTGACTCCTGCTGCCGGGAGTACGACATGGTCGACGATGCGTGTCACCAGGTCGGCGCTCGGCGGCTCGCCGAGGACACAGGCGCGGTGGATGAAGACGGCCGGCAGCACGTCCCAGATCTGGGCGATGTCGACGCCGGTGGCGAGCTCGCCACGCTCGCGCGCCCGGTCGAAGACCACCTGCATCATGGCGACGCGAGGGCCGAGGAAGGCGGCTTGGAACGTCTGCCGCAGTGCAGGGTCGTGCTGCATGGCCGTCACGATGCCGGAGAGCACCGCCATCGGGACGTTGTCGGTCAGCCCGCCGTCGCAGGTCGACATCGCGAGCAGGTCGCCGCGCAGGCTGCCGGTGTTGACATCGTCCGGCATGGGACAGCCCTTGGCCCGGACGGCGGCGTCGACCACC
>JBOHDE010000350.1:0-3344 GCA_050699035.1 Nocardioidaceae bacterium
CTTCATCTCTGCTCCGGAAGCTCGATGACCACATGGGTCGACTTGACCGAGGCGACGGCGACGCTGCCCGGCGCCAGGTCCAGGTCGTCGGCCGCCTCGCGGCTCATCAGTGACACGACCCGGAACGGCCCGGCCTGCATCTCGACCTGCGCCATCACGGTGTCCTTGGTGACGCGGGTGACGATCCCCCGCAGCCGGTTACGGGCGGACTGTCGCCGGCTGTCACCCGGGTGGGGTGTCTCCGCGAGCTGTTGGGCGAACGCGGCCAGGGCCGCACCGTCGACCACCTTGCGGCCGCTCGGGGCGACCTCGACCCGCAGCCGGCCCTGGTCAGCCCAGCGCCGCACGGTGTCGTCGCTGACGCCGAGTAGCTCGGCCGCTTCGCTGATCCGCAGATTCGGCATAGTGGAGGCTATTGTGCCGTATCTGCGGTCTGGCGAACACACGGGCCTGGCTCCGTTACGATCACGGCGACATGGGTGAAACTATCCATGGAATGTCCCGCGACGTTCGGAGGAGTGCCCCGATGACCGACAGCCCTCAGGTCCCGCCGGAGCTCGAGGTCGGTCAGCTCGCCCCGGACCGCAACCTCGCGATGGAGCTCGTGCGCGTCACCGAGGCCGCTGCGATGGCGGCCGGACGCTGGGTCGGGCGGGGCGACAAGAACGGCGCGGACGCGGTCGCGGTCAACGCCATGCGCAAGCTGATCGGCACCGTCGGCATGCGCGGCGTCGTCGTGATCGGTGAGGGCGAGAAGGACAACGCCCCGATGCTCTACAACGGCGAGCACGTGGGCGACGGCACCGGACCCGAGTGCGACGTCGCGGTCGACCCGATCGACGGCACCACGCTGGCCGCGAAGGGGATGAACAACGCGATCGCGGTGATGGCCGTGGCGCCTCGCGGCAGCATGTACGACCCGTCGGCCGTCTTCTACATGGAGAAGCTGGTCACCGGCCCGGAGGCTGCCGACGTCGTCGACATCCGGCTGCCGGTGGCCGAGAACATCAGGCGTACGGCGAAGGCGAAAGGCAGCCAGCCCGACGACGTCACGGTCGTACTCCTCGACCGGCCGCGGCACGCGGAGCTCGCCGAGGAGATCCGGGCCACCGGTGCCCGGATCAAGTTCATCACCGACGGTGACGTCGCCGGCGCGATCATGGCCGCCCGTCCCGATACCGGCATCGACCTGCTGGTCGGCGTCGGCGGCACGCCGGAGGGCATCATCGCCGCCTGCGCGATGAAGGCGCTGGGCGGCGTGATCCAGGGACGGCTGTGGCCACGCGACGACGACGAGCGACAGAAGGCGGTCGACGCCGGCCACGACCTCGAGCAGGTGCTGTCGCTCGACGAGCTGGTCACCGCCGACGACGTGTTCTTCGTCGCGACCGGCATCACCGACGGCGAGCTGCTGCGAGGCGTCCACTACCGCGGCGGCGGCGCGACCACCCATTCGCTGGTGATGCGCTCGCGCAGCGGCACGATCCGGTCGATCTACAGCGAACACCGGCTGGAGAAGCTGCGCGCCTACGCGGCCGTCGACTTCGAGCACGCCCGGTGATGGCGAGCACCACCACCGTCCTGGTCGTCGGCGAGTCGCTGGTCGATGTCGTGATCGGGCCCGACGGGTCGGTGCTCGACACCCGCCCGGGCGGCGCGCCGCTCAACATCGCGGTCGGGCTGGCCCGGCTCGAGATCCCGACCCAGCTGCTGACGACGTTCGGCGACGACGTCTACGGCGGCCTGGTGGAGCAGCACGCGCTCGACTCCGACGTACGCCTCGTACCCGGCTCCCGGAGCGCGGACCCGACGTCGGTCGCCCGTGCGTCGCTCGACGAGACCCAGGCCGCGAGCTACGAGTTCGACCTGCGCTGGGCGCCCCCGGCGCTCGACCTGCCGACCGGGCTCGCCGGGCTGCACGTCGGCTCGATCGGCACCGCCCAGCCACCGGGCGACGCGACCGTGCTGAGACTCGCCGAGCAGGCCATCGCCGCAGGCGTCCCGGTGACCTACGACCCCAATGTCCGGCCCGCCATCTCCCCCGACCCGGCGCAGGCGTGGGAAGGAGTACGCCGCTGGGCGGGGCTGGCCGACGTGGTCAAGCTCAGCGAGGACGACGCGGCGTACCTCCAGCCAGACGCAGACACCGATGCGATGCTCGACACGCTGCTCGCCGAGGACCGCACCCGGCTGGCGGTCGTGACCCGCGGCCGCGACGGCACCCGGCTGGCCGGCCGCCGACACCGGGTCGACGTACCCGCGCCGCCGGTCACGGTCGTCGACACGGTCGGAGCGGGTGACTCGTTCATGAGCGGGCTGATCGCGGCCCTGCTCGACCGCGACCTGCTCGGCGCCCGGCTGGCCGAAGTGACCGAGGCCGACCTGCGGGGGGTCGGGGGCTTCGCCGCCGCCGTGGCCGCGGTCACCTGCTCGCGGCGCGGCGCGGACCCGCCGCGCCGAGCCGAGGTCATAGCCGCCACACCCTAGTCACCCGGCCAGGCCGGTGACCGCCTCGTCCGCGCCGTCGGTGAGGGCGGTCGCCACCGCCGCCCAGACTGCCGCGTCGACCGCCATGCCGAGATGGCTCGTCACCACCTCGACGTGCCGCGCGGCCGGGTCGAGGCAGGCGCGCCAGTCCACGATCCCGTCCGACCGGGAGTAGACCGAGGTGAACGGCAGCTCCGGTGCGAGCGCGCGACCAAGCTCCTCCCAGCTCGACCGGGCGCAGTCACCGCCGATGCAGTCGGCACCCATTACCAGCGCGCCGAGGCCGAGCCGTTCGAGGGTGGCCAGCACGGCGAGGTCGAACGTGAGCACGGCGTGCACGGCTCCCGGTGCCAGCAACGGGCTGCCCAGCGCGACGACTCCGGCGACCAGGTCGGGGCGGCGGGTGGCGAGCCCCTTGGCCAGCAGGCCGCCAAGGCTGTGCCCGACCAGCGCCACCGGCCGGCCGCGTCGCCGCACGATGTCTTCGAGCCGCAGCTCCAGCCGGTCGCCGACGGACCGGGCGCAGCCGACGTTGCTGCGGATCTGCGCCCGGTAGGTGCGGTAGCCCCGGGCGCGCAGCCAGCGTGCCATCGGCAGCAGGCTCAGGTCGCCGGCCATGAACCCCGGGATGAGCAGCACCGGCTGGTCGTCCCCGTCCGGCTCACCGCGAGCGGTGCGGCGCAGCGCCAGGTGGGATGCCTCGCACAGCAGCCGGGTCTCGCCGATCAGGGGACGCAGACCCCGAGGTCCGACGTACCCGTCCGGTCGCAGATAGCCCGCCATCCGAGCCGCCACGAGGCACCGCCCTTCGCCTGCTCCTATGGTGACACTAACGGTGGCACGGTTCACCACGAACC
>JBOHDE010000351.1:0-3323 GCA_050699035.1 Nocardioidaceae bacterium
GGGGCACTCAGCCGTACTCCTGCGTTGCGGATGAAGTGCGGCAAGGACATGCTCACCAGCTGCCACGGCCCGACGGTGGACGGCGCAGCGGGCAGCGGATGCCAGTCGAACACCGCGCGCACCGCGTCGGCGTCGTCCTCCTCGAGACCCGCGACCCGGCTGACCACCTGCTCCGGGCAGTAGAGCGGGATGGCGGGGGCCTCGCGGTGGCCGAACCAGCGGGCCCGGAACAACCCGTGCAGGTCGACCATGTGGTCAGGATGCGCGTGCGTGACGATCACCGCGTCGACGCCGTCCCCGACGACCGAGTCGAGCAGGGTGAGCAGCCGCGGCAGCGTGCCGTACCCGAGGTCGAGCACCACGCGGAACCCCTGGTGCTCGAGCACGAAGCCGCTGCACGCCCGACCCGGCTCCGGCCACGCGCCGCACCCGCCGAGCACGACCAGGCGGCTCTCGCCCGTCGGCTCTTCACTCATGTCACTAGCCAAGCAACCTGCCGGCCCCCTCCGTCAAGCCGTTTGTCCGCCGGGCTGCGGCATAGTCGGTGGCGATGAGTCGCAGTCCGCAGGAGCTCGCGTACGACGACGCGCGGCTGACCGCACGGGCTCGCTCGCTGGCAGGAGGCCGGCGGGCGATCCTGGGGGTCACCGGACCACCCGGGGCCGGCAAGACCTCCCTCGTCGAGGCGTTGCTCGGCGAGCAGCCGGCCGGATCGGCCGCCCATGTCCCGATGGATGGTTTCCACCTCGCCGATGTCGAGCTGGCCCGGCTCGGTCGGTTGAGCCGCAAGGGAGCGCCCGACACGTTCGACGCCTGGGGGTATGCGGCTCTGCTTCGCCGGCTGCATGATGACGGCCTGGAGACCGTCTATGCACCCGGCTTCGAGCGCATTCTGGAACAGCCCGTCGCCGGGATCATCCCGGTGCCGCCGCAGGCCCGGTTGATCGTGACCGAGGGTAACTACCTGCTGCTCGACGAGCCGGGGTGGCGCCAGGTTCGGGCCGAGCTCGACGAGGTCTGGTACGTCGACCTGCCGGACCCCGAGCGCACCGCCCGGCTGGTGCTCCGGCACGAACAGTTCGGCAAGTCGGCGGTCGCGGCGCGGGCCTGGGTCGAGCGGGTCGACGCGCCCAACGCTGCCCTGGTGGCGGCGACCCGCGACCGCGCCGACCTCGTCGTCACTGGCAACCCAACTCGTTGACCTGGGCGAACTGGTTGAAGCCTTCCATTGAAGGTAGGACGGCAGAGCCGGATGTGGTCGGCTGCCTGGGACAAATGTCATGCCAGGCTTGGCAGACTGGGCGCGATGCTGCTCCCCGACCCGGCCGACGACGAGCTGCAGGTGATGAGTTTCAACCTGCGGTACGCCGACGCCAACCGGCCGAACTCATGGGCACAGCGGCGTGCTGCCGTACGCCGGCTGCTGCAGCGCGAACGCCCGCACCTGATCGGCACCCAAGAGGGCCTCGACCAGCAGCTCCGCGACCTCGAGGCCGACCAGGACGGCCACTACCAGAGCATCGGGCTGGGGCGTGAGGGCGGGCGGCGCGGCGAGTTCATGATGATCCTCTACGACTGGCGCCGGCTCGACCCGACGGAGCACGGGCACTACTGGCTGTCGGACACTCCGGACGTCATCGGCTCGATGACCTGGGCAGGCGGCTGGCCGCGGATGCTCACCTGGGTCCGCTTCGCCGACCGGCAGACCGGGGTGCAGTTCTACGCGGTGAACACCCACCTCGAGGTGCTCAGCGCCGAGACTCGGGCGAAGTCGGCCCGGCTGCTGCGCGACCGGCTCCGGACCTTCGAGCCCGCGCTGCCAGTGCTCGTCTTCGGCGACTTCAACGAGCCACCCGCAGGCGCGGTCCACGACTTGCTGGTCGGCGACGGACCGCTCGTGGACAGCTGGGAGACCGCCGGGTCGAGAGGCGCGGGCTGGGGTACGTACACCGACTATCGGCCGCCGACCCTCGGTGGCGAGCGGATCGACTGGATCCTCACCTCGCCGGACGTCAAGACGATCGCGACCGCGGTCAACACATACCGCTGGCGCGGTCAGTACCCGAGCGACCACCTCCCCGTGCAGGCGCTGCTCCGACTGCCCTCGCTGCCCCGTTGACGGCGGCGCGCGTCGGCGCGCGTGTGAGGCTTTCGAGTCAGCGGGATGGGTCATCGGCCGCGGTCAGGACCCGGTTGAGGCTGTCGCGAATCGTCTTCAGCTGGGCGTCGGTCAGGTGGGACGTGAAGTGCTCGTCGATGGCTCGGAGGTAGACCGGTGCGGCTGACCGGAGCGCCTTGCGGCCGGTCGCGGTGATCACCGCGAAGTAGCCGCGCCGGTCGTCGGGATCAGCCTCACGGTCGGCGAGCCCGGCGGCGGTCAGGTCGTCGATGATGCGGCTCACCCTGCTGCGCGACAGCGTGACCTTCCGGCCGAGCTCCTGCATCCGCAGCCGCCGCCCGGGGGCGCTGTTCAGCTCGAGGAGTACGTCGTACCAGCCGATCGGCAGCCGCTGACGATGCTGCAGCTGCTCCTCGATCCGGCGAACGACGGCGGCGTGGGCACGGATGAACGCCGCCCACGCCTCCACGCCGAGCTCGTTGCGTCCACTCGGGCTGGCCATGTGAGGATCGTAGCCCTTGTCTGTGCTGGCGCACACGTATGATTATATGTGCGTACGCACACACATACATCGTCCCACGCTGAAGGAGTGCACGATGACCATCGCACCCGAGTCCACGCAGCGGCTGTTGCACATCTCGGCCTCGCCGCGCGGCACCGCGTCCGAGTCACTCGCCCTCGCCGCCGTCTTCCTCGAGGAGTTCGAGCAAAGTCGACCCGACATCAAGGTCGAGAGCTTCGACCTGTGGGACGGGACGCTGCCGGCATTCGGACCCGACGCCGCACACGCCAAGATGGCGGTCTTCGCCGGGCGCGAGCCGGAGGGTGCGGCGGCGCAGGCGTGGGCCGCCGCCGGCGAGACGTTCCAGCGGATCACCGGCGCCGACCGGCTCCTGTTCAGCGTGCCGATGTGGAACCACGGCATCCCGTACGTCCTCAAGCAGCTGATCGACGTGGTCAGTCAGCCGGGACTGGTCTTCAGCTTCGATCCCGCGCAGGGCTACACCGGCCTCCTGACAGGCAAGAAGGCGGCGGTGATCTACACCGGCGCGGTCTACGGCCCGACCCGGCCGCCGGCCTTCGGCAGCGACTTCCAGCAGCCGTACTTCAACGACTGGCTGCGCTGGGCGGGCATCGACGACATCACCGAGGTGTTCTTCCGGCCAAACCTGGCCACCGCCGACGCTGACTCCGGCCGACGCGA
>JBOHDE010000352.1:0-3314 GCA_050699035.1 Nocardioidaceae bacterium
CGACCTTCATCGCCCTACTGCCGGATCGACCCAGCCGGGTGTGCTTGATCTGTGCGCGGCCGGGCGCCGACCATCCGGACAGCGACCGGTCGAAGGTGTAGCTGACCAGGTTTCCCGAGCCGGCGGCGCTCGCCGGGGGCGCGATGGTCAGCGCCGACAGCGTCAGCGCGAACGCCGACCACACGAGCAGGACGGCCAGGACACGAAGTACCCGAATGTCCGACATAGGACGAATGTTCATTTGGCCAGAATGTCACCGAAAGTCGCAGAGCGCACACGCACTGACGCAACGGATGAGTGACCTCCGGCCCAACGGCCGACCCGAACCGACCGTGCGGCGGATGCGCCGCATCGTCGGTTCGGTCGATCGTCAGTACGCGCCGCGCGAGCGGACCACGGCCTCGACGGTGCGTACTCCGATCAACAGGTCGTCGCTGAGCCGCCAGTTGTCGACGTAGTGCACGTCGATGCCGACCGACTCCTCCCAGGAGAGGTCGGACCGCCCGCTGACCTGCCACTGACCTGTCAGACCGGGCTTGACGGCGAGTCGGCGTCGTTCGTCGGCGGCATACGTCGCGACCTCCTCGGGCAGCGCCGGACGCGGGCCGACCAGGGACATGTCGCCCTTGACGATGTTGACCAGCTGGGGCAGCTCGTCGAGTGAGAAGCGCCGCAGAAACCGTCCCACCCGGGTCACGCGTGGGTCGTCCTTCAGCTTGAACAGCTGGGTGTCCCCGCCGTTGGCCGCCAGCAGGTGCTGTCTGACGGCCTCGGCATCGACGCACATGGTGCGCAGCTTGTACATCGTGAAGAGTCGGCCGTTCTCGCCCACCCGGGTCTGGGCGAACAGGCCCGGGCCACGGTTGTCGAGCCGCACCGCGAGCCACAACCCCGCGAGTAGCGGCGCGCAGACCACCAGCAGCACTGTCCCGGCGACGCGGTCGACCATGGCCTTCGTGGTCCGCGTCCACGCCGACTGGCGGGCCGGGCCGACGTCCATCACGAGGCTGCCGCCGAGCCGGCCGGGAGCGACCCGGTGCGGAGCGACGGAGTCGAGCACGCCGACCACCCCAAGCGCGGTGCGGCTGTCGTCCAGCGACCACGCGAGCCGGCGGAAGTCGACGGTGGTGAAACCAGGGACCGGCGTGACGACGACGGCGTCGACCGCCAGTCGGTCCGCCATCGCCGGCACGTCGTCGATCGACGTCACGACCGGCGCACCCAGTACGTCGGTCGGCAGGTCGACGTCGTCGAGATCAGGCTCGACGACGCAGACGCCGACGACGTCGACCCGTCGCTCCTTCAGCCAGCGGGAGCTGAGCCCGGTCACGGAGACCCGGTCGCCCAGGGCAAGCACCCGGACCGGTCCCCACATCCGCCGCCGCAGCAACCGCGCTGTGCTCGCGACCGCCGACGCGAACGCGATAGCCAGCACCGTGTCGGCGACCGACGACTCCTTGGCCACGCCGAGGCCGACCATGATCGACACGGCCGCCAGGGCCACCGCCGCGCTGTGCAGGAGCGCCCGGATCTGCGGTCGGGCGGGACTCATCACGGTGGCACCACGGTGGTACGCCGACACCGTCCACACCACCAGCGCGCCGACCACCACCCGCGGATGACCGCCGGCCACCAGGCTCACCAGTACGGCGCCGCCCAACGCGGCAGCTATCTCAGCGGCGAGTGCGACGCGATGCCGGCGCGCGCGTCGGCGGCGACGCAGCCCGAAGGACGGCGCGTCGAACCGCCGTTGGTGCACCCGAGTCGGCACCCGAGAATCCCGAACCGACACCTCGCTCCCCACCCGTACCAGTCACCGAGACCGCCTCCCGATAGTCGGACGGTGACCGCGTCATCCTTGCGTACGGGAGGGTCATCGGCAACGGTCGCCATCCCGTATTTCCCTGTTAGGTAGGAAGAATCCCGATAGCGACGCCTTCGCCATGACCGAAGGCTCCTGCGTTCGTGATCCAATGGCCGGGTGCGTACGCGGGTAGCGATCATCGGTGCCGGGCCCGCGGGTCTCCTGTTGTCCCATCTGCTCGACCGTGAGGGTGTCGAGTCGGTGATCGTCGAGCGGCAGAGCGCCGAGCATGTCCAGTCGCGGATACGCGCGGGCCTCCTCGAGTCCTCCACCGTCGAGTTGCTGAAAGACGTCGGCGTGGGGGACCGTCTCGCCGAGCAGGCCATGGAGCACCGCGGGATCTACCTGCAGTGGCCGCAGGAACGGCACCACCTCGACTTCGTCTCGCTGGTGGGCAGGTCGGTGTCGGTGTACGGCCAGACCGAGGTCACCAAGGACCTGATGCAGGCCCGGGACGATGCGGGGCAGGACACCTACTACCAGGCCGACGACGTCACCCTGCACGACGTGGCCGGCGCTCGCCCGGCCGTCACCTTCGTCGACGCGGCAGGCGTCGCCCGTCGGGTCGAGGCCGACGTCGTCGCCGGGTGCGACGGCTTCCACGGCCCGAGCCGCCGGTCGTTCCCGTCCTCCGGCCGGCGTACGTGGGAGCGTGACTATCCCTTCGCCTGGCTCGGCGTGCTCGCCGACGTGGCGCCGTCCTCGGACGAGCTGATCTATGCCTGGCACGACGACGGCTTCGCCCTGCACAGCATGCGCTCGCACCAGGTCAGCCGGTTCTACCTGCAGGTGCGACCCGACGAGGACGTCGCCGCCTGGAGCGACGACCGAGTCTGGGCAGCGCTCGCAACCCGGCTCGGCGACGGCCAGGACGGCTGGTCACTTCAGTCCGGACCGATCACCGAGAAGAGCGTGCTGCCGATGCGCAGCTTCGTGCATGCCCCGATGCAGCACGGTCGGCTCTTCCTCGCCGGGGACGCCGCGCACATCGTCCCGCCCACCGGCGCCAAGGGGCTCAACCTCGCCGTCGCCGACGTCGCCCTGCTCTCCCGCGCACTCGTGACGTGGCTGCGCGACGGCTCCGACGAGCTCGCCCGCAGCTACTCGGACACCGCCCTGCGCCGGGTCTGGCGGTGCAACCATTTCTCCTGGTGGATGACGATGATGCTGCACCGGCACGGCGACGACTTCGACGCTCAGCTCCAGCGATCGCAGCTCCAGCGGGTCGTGACGTCGCAGAGCGCAGCCACCGAGCTCGCCGAGAACTACGCCGGACTCCCGATCGGCTACTGACCGGCCTGCTTACTCACGGCTCGGCCGGCGGTTCAGCATCGTTGCGGTGGGTCGGGGTCGTCGGTCGGCGGTCGATCCGTGTCGTCGGGTGGTGGGAGTGGTTTCAGCCAGGCTGGTCGGCCGGTGGGGTCGGCGGGGTGGGCCGGTGTGGGTGTCG
>JBOHDE010000353.1:0-3269 GCA_050699035.1 Nocardioidaceae bacterium
ATGACGCTGATCAGCTCGGCCGACCAGGGCCGCGTCGTGGTGCTCGCGGAGTCCCTGCCTGACCCAGGTCCCGGCGAGGTCTACCAGCTGTGGCTGCTCGACGAGGAAGGCGCCGAGCCGACCCAGGCCTTCTTCACCGGCAGCGGCCAGGGGCAGGTCCACCTGATGGAGGACATGCCGGCCGACGCCCAGGTCGCGGTCACGCGTGAGCCGGATGGCGGCTCGCAGACACCGTCGATGGATCCCCTCGGCGTGGTGTCCGCGGTCGCCAGCTAGCAGCGCCGCATCGCACGACCTCACTCTGGTCGGGGTTGGTGTGACGGGTGGGAACATGGGCTGGCTAAAGTCGCCATATGTCATCGACGCACCCGATCGACCCGTCGTTTCTCCGGCTCCCGCTCCGCAGGCTCGCCGACGCGGCGTTGCAGCGGGCCCGCGACTTCGGGGTCCAGCACGCCGACTTCCGGCTGGAGCGGATCCGTACGCAGGACCTGACCCTGCGCGACGGCCAGCTCCAGGGTGCGGTCGACGGTGAGGAGCTGGGCTTCGCCGTACGCGTGATCCTGGACGGCACCTGGGGCTTCGCGTCCTCGGTCAACCTGACCAGCGACTCCGCCGTACGCGCCGCGGAGGAAGCGGTCAACGTGGCGCAGGTCGCGAAGGCGATCAACACCGAGACGATCGAGCTGGCGCCTGAGCCGGTGTACGCCGACGCCACCTGGGTCTCATCGTACGAAATCGACCCTTGGACGGTGCCGGTCGCCGACAAGATCGCGCTCCTCACCGACTGGAGCCACCGGCTGCTCGCCACCGACGCGGTCGCGCATGCGTCGGTGAGCCTCGCGCAGGTCTTCGAGAACAAGTACTACACCGACCTGGCGGGCACGACCACCACTCAGCAGCGGGTCCGTCTGCAGCCCGTCGTCGAGGCGCACGGCTCGGACACCGGGTCCGGGCGGTTCGACTCGATGGGTTCGATCGCGCCGCCGGTCGGTCGCGGCTGGGAGTTCCTCACCGGCACCGGGTGGGACTGGGACGCCGAGCTCGCCGAGATGCCGGAGCTGCTCGCCGAGAAGCTCGTCGCCCCGTCGATCCAGCCCGGGTCGTACGACCTCGTCATCGACCCGTCGAACCTGTGGCTCACGATCCACGAGTCGATCGGTCACGCCACCGAGCTCGACCGCGCCCTAGGCTACGAGGCCAACTACGCGGGTACGTCGTTCGCCACCGTGGACAAGCTCGGCACGCTCGAGTACGGCTCGGCCGCCCTGCGCGTCACCGGCGACCGGACGGTCGAGCACGGCCTCGCGACGGTCGGGTACGACGACGAGGGCGTCGCCGGCCAGCAGTGGGACATCGTCGACGACGGCGTACTCGTCGGCTACCAGCTCGACCGCCGGATGGCGATGATGCAGGGGCTCGAGCGCTCCAACGGCTGCGCGTTCGCCGACTCCCCCGGCCACATCCCGATCCAGCGGATGGCCAACGTGTCGATCAAGCCGGCCGACGACGACACCAGCACCGCGGACCTGATCGACCGGGTAGAGCACGGCCTGTTCGTGGTCGGCGACAAGTCGTGGTCAATCGACATGCAGCGGTACAACTTCCAGTTCACCGGGCAGCGCTTCTTCCGGATCGAAGACGGTGAGCTCAAGGGCCAGGTGCGCGACGCGGCCTACCAGGCGACCACGACCGACTTCTGGGGGTCGATGGAGGCGGTCGGCGGCCCGGACACCTGGGTGCTGGGCGGCGCCTTCAACTGCGGCAAGGCCCAGCCCGGCCAGGTCGCCCCCGTCAGCCATGGCTGCCCGAGCGCCCTGCTGCGCGGCATCAACATCCTCAACACCGCCACCGAGTCCGGACGCTGAAAGGCCTGCCTGTGACCGCGACACCGCAAGATCTCGTCGAGCATGCGCTCGCCTCGTCCACGTCCGACGGCTGCGTGGTGCTGCTGCGCGCCTCGACCAGCGCCAACCTGCGCTGGGCCAACAACACCCTCACCACCAACGGCGTGCTGCACGGCAGCACCATGACCGTGGTGTCCACCAAGGCGGGCGGGTCCGGGACCGCGGCCGGGGTGATCACCCGCAGCGCCAGCAGCCGGGAGCAGGTCGACGCGATCGTGGCCGCCGCCGACGCCGCGGCGGCCAGTGCGGGAGCGGCCGAGGACGCCCAGCCGCTGGCCGAGGGCGACGCGGCCGACGACTGGGCCGAGCCCGCCGCCGAGACGTCGATCGACGTCTTCGACGTCTTCGCACCGGCTCTCGGTGAGGCGTTCGGCCATGCCCGCGACGCCGACCAGGTGCTGTACGGCTATGTCGAGCACGACGTCACCACGACCTACCTCGGGTCCTCGACCGGCCTTCGCCGACGGCACGTCCAGCCGACCGGTCATGTCGGGATCACCGGGAAGGACGCCGATCTCAGCCGCTCGGCCTGGGTCGGGCAGGCGACCCGCGACTTCTCCGACGTCGACGCGCTGGCCCTGGCCGGTGAGCTCGACCGGCGGTTGGGGTGGGCGGGGCGCACGGTCGACCTGCCCGCCGGGCGCTACGAGACCCTGCTGCCGCCGACCGCCGTGGCCGACCTGATGATCTACCTGTACTGGATCTCCGGCGCCCGCGACGCGCACGAGGGGCAGACGGTGTTCAGCACACCTGGCGGCGGGACCCGCGTCGGCGAGCGGCTGTCGCCCCACCCCGTACGGCTGTCCTCCGACCCCGGCCTGGCCGGCCAGGAGTGCAGCCCGTTCGTGATCGCGCCACAGTCCACGTCCGAGCTGAGTGTGTTCGACAACGGCCTGCCGCTGTCGCCGACCGACTGGATCGCCGACGGCACGCTCGGCGCGCTCCTGCAGTCGCGGCACTCGGCCGAGCTGACCGGGCTCGACCACACCCCCGCCATCGACAACCTCGCCCTGTCCGTCGACGGTGCGCAGGGGACCCTCGACGACCTGGTCGCAGGCACCGAGCGCGGCCTGCTGGTGACCTGCCTGTGGTACATCCGCGAGGTCGACCCGCAGACGCTGCTGCTCACCGGTCTGACCCGCGACGGCGTCTACCTGGTGGAGAACGGCGAGGTCACCGGCGCGGTCAACAACTTCCGGTTCAACGAGAGCCCGGTCGACCTGCTGGCTCGCCTTACCGCGGCGACGGCGACCGTGCCGGCGTTCTCTCGCGAGTGGGGCGACTACTTTCCGCGGACCTCGATGCCGGCGCTGCGGATCCCCGACTTCAACATGTCCAGCGTCAGCCAAGCCCGCTAGCACC
>JBOHDE010000354.1:0-3268 GCA_050699035.1 Nocardioidaceae bacterium
GCTCGACGGGCAGATCACCGACACCAAGGTCGCCGGCTACCTCGCCAAGTACGCCACCAAGGCCACCGAGGCCACCGGCCACGCCTCGAGCCGGATCACTGGCGAGACCATCGACGACCACATCGCCGACCTCGGCCACGTCGCCCGCCTCATCGCGGCCTGCTGGGACCTCGGCAGGCCCGGCTGCAACCTCGAACCCGACCAGGACACCCGCAACTCGGGGCGCATGTCCTATCGGCGACTACGGCGGTGGGCACACATGCTCGGCTTCGGCGGCCACTTCTCCACCAAGTCCCGCCACTACTCCACCACGTTGAAAGCTCTCCGCGAGACCCGCGTCACCTGGCGACGGCAAGACCACCGCTCGGTCGAGCACACCGACGACGAGACCACCCTCATCATCGGCGGCCTCGCCTACGACACCACCGGCTGGCGCACCACCGGCGACGCCCTCCTCGCCAACACCGCCGCCGCCAAAGCCCGCGAGCACCGCCGCGTCGCCCGCGAACAGATCATCGAGCTCAACCAGAACAGCCAACCGTAGAAGGGAGAACTGCAATGACGATGACATCAGTCGTGCTGGATCCGTTGTGGACGACCGAGGACGTGTCTCGTTACCTCGGCGTCCCGGTCAAGACGCTGTACGAGTGGCGCCTGCGCAAGTACGGCCCTCCGGCCGCTCGGGTCGGACGGTTCCTGCGCTACCGGCAGACCGACGTGGTCGAGTGGCTTGCCTCCGTCACCGACCCGCCAGACGAGGGGAGTGATCGACCGTGGCACGACCTCCACTGACAGTCGGCGCCTGGGGCAAGGTCCGAGTTAGGGCGGTGGCGTTCAACGACAACGGCAAGGCAACGAAGTACCACGCCGTTGCGCAGTTCCGAGGCTACGACGGCCGGGTTCGTCAGGTGCGGAGAGCGCGCCGCACGCAAGCTTCCGCCGAGAATGCGCTCCGCTTGGCGTTGCAGGAGATGGCGGCGCTCAGCGCTCACCCTGGCGGCCTGGCCCCGACCAACCGATTCCAGGACGCCGCTCAGCTGTGGATACAGAAGGTCCAGGCGATGGTGGACGAGGGGCGGCGTTCGCCCGGCACGCTCGATACCTATGAGGCAGTGCTGAACCGGAACGTGCTGCCCGCACTGGGAATGCTGCGGCTTGCCGAGGTAACCACTCCAGCCGTAGATGCGTTCGTCGGCAAGATCAGGCGCCAGAAGGGCGCCCCGACGGCCAAACTGTGTCGCAGCATCGTGTCGGGCGTGATGGGTTTCGCCGTTCGGCAAGGAGCCGTCCGGGCTAACCCTGCACGTGATGTGGAGCGGATCGAAAGCGACCAGAAGTCACCGCCACGCGCACTGACCGCCATCGAACGTGCCGACTTCCTTGCCCTCCTACGGAGCGACGAGTTCGCTGTCCGCCACGACCTGCCCGACCTGGCCGTCTTCATGCTCGCTACCGGTGCACGCATTGGGGAAGCGCTCGCGGTCGTCTGGGCCGAGATCGACCTCGAGGACGGGGTCGTGGATCTCTCCTCGACCATCATCCGGATCAAGGGCAAGGGACTCTTGCGGAAACGCACCAAGAGCGCCGCCGGCCAGCGAGTCCTCGCTCTCCCGCCCTGGGCCGTCGCGATGCTGCGCCACCGGTTCATGATGGGCGTCCGTCTCGACCAGCCGGTGTTCCCCGACACTCTCAGTGGATTCCGGGACCCGAACAACACGCTGAGGGCCCTCCGCAAGGCGCGGGGACAAGACCAAGCGCTCGGCTGGGTGAAGTCCCACAACCTCAGGAAGACAACGGCCACCATCCTCGATGAGGCCGGGCTCAGCGCCCGCGCAGTCGCCGATCAGCTCGGCCACTCACGGCCGTCGATGACCCAAGACGTCTACCTCGGTCGACGGGTGAAGGCACCCGAAGCCGCAGCCGCATTGGAGCAGGCACTCACCGATGCGATGGACGAAAAACGTGAGTAAGACGTACATCCGGCGATCTACGGCTGGGCCTCTTGAATCTGACTATGCCGCTGACCTGAGGTTATGGTGCGCCATCAGGGACTCGAACCCCGAACCCGCTGATTAAGAGTCAGCTGCTCTGCCAATTGAGCTAATGGCGCGCGAAGCGAGGTGAACGATATCAGTGGCCAACCGGCCGCCAAAATCGAGAACTGCCTAGGACCGCAGGGTGTCGAGGAGGGCGTGTGCCGCGTGATGTCCGCCGAGCCCGCTGACCGCGCCGCCGCGCTGTGCGCCGCTGCCACACAGCAGTACGTTCGGGTCGTCGGTCGCCACCCCCCACGCGGCCGCGGGCGAGTCCAGCTGACCGGGGTCGTCGGCCCAGGGCCAGGCGAGGTCACCGTGGAAGATGTGCCCGCCTGGCATGCCGAGCGCCGCCTCGACGTCTTGTGGCGTCTTCGCCTCGATGCACGGCGCGCCGTGCTCGTCGCGGAGGAGCCGGTCGGCCAGCGGCTCGTCGAGGTAGGTGTCGATGAGGGCGAGGCTGCGCCGAACGGCCTCGTCCTTGCGGCTGCCGTCGTCGGCGAACAGCCGGGCCGGCATGTGCAGGCCGAAGTACGTGAGCGTGTGCGCGCCGGACGCCGCGAGGTCGGCACCGAGGATCGACGGGTCCGTCAGCGAGTGGCAGTACAGCTCTCCCGGTGGGCGCGTCGGCAGGTCTCCGGCCACCGCCTCGTCGTACGCGCGTTGCAGGTCGGGGTAGTCCTCACCGACGTGGAAGGTGCCCGCGAACGCGACCTCCGGGTCAGCACCGCTGCGCAGCCGCGGCAGCCGGTCGACCAGCAGGTTGATCTTGAGCTGGGCGCCTTCCGGCCGGCCTGCCGGCGGGCGGCCGATCAGCTCGGCGAGTAAGGCGGGTGCGACACCGGACAACACCCAGTCGGCGGCGACGGTGTGGTCCCGGATGCCGTCGTGGTAGGCGACCTCGGCCGTACGTCCGTCGGTCTCGATCGACGTCACGGTGGCCGCGGTACGCAGGTCGGCGCCGGCTGCGCACGCGGCCACGGCGAGGGCATCGGTCACGGCTCCCATGCCGCCTACCGGCACCCGCCACTCCCCGCTGCCGTTGCCGATCAGGTGGTAGAGGAAGCACCGGTTCTGCAGCAGCGAGGTGTCGTGCGCTCTGGCGAACGTGCCGATCAGGGCGTCGGTCAGCACGACGCCCCGGACGGTGTCGTCGGCGAACCGGCTCTCGACCACCTCGCCGATGGGCCGCTCCACGACGTCGCCCCAGATCGGGCCGCAGCGCTTGGCCAGGT
>JBOHDE010000355.1:0-3264 GCA_050699035.1 Nocardioidaceae bacterium
GACCTGGCGCGTCACGCCGGCGTGTCGCCGCCAAGTCGTCACACTCAGCGGGAACGGTCGATCGCTGGTTATGGATCGAGCGGTCCAGAACGTGCTAGCGTGCTCGTCATGGCCCGCCCCCGGGAGTTCGACACCACGGTCGTCCTCGACCGTGCCGTCGACCTGTTCTGGCGGCAGGGGTACGAGGCGACGTCGCTGGCCGACCTGACCGAGCACCTCGGCATCGGCCGGGCCAGCCTGTACGCCTGCTTCGGCAGCAAACACGGGCTCTACGTGCGTGCACTGCAGCACTACGTCGAGACCCGCGACCCGTCCATCATCGAGATCCTGTCGCAGTCCGGGCCGGTGCTGCCGGCCGTTCGCACCGTCCTCGAGGCCGCGATCAACAGCCCGGCGGCAGCCAACGACGCAACGCCGCGCGGCTGCCTGATCACCAACGCCGCCGCCGAGTGTGGAGCCGACGACGCCTCCGTGCGGAGCTGGCTCGAGGTGTCGTGGAGCGAGCTGGAGACCGTGCTGACGTCCGCGCTCGTCCGGGCTCAGTGCCAGGGGGAGGTCGGCGCCGACAAGTCACCGAGGTCGCTCGCCCGACTGCTCGTGGTGCTGCTGCAAGGCCTCCAGGTGATGGACCGCGGCGGCTGCGGAGACGCCCGTCGCCGCGACGCCGTCGACGTCGCACTGGCCGCACTCGACTGACCTACCCGTCGCACGACCCGAGGGGAAGCGTATGACCACGTTCTTGACCAGGCGGTCTAAAACCCGAGTGGTGCCGCTCGCGGTCTACGTGCTCTGCTTCAACATCGTCACCCTCGGCACCACGGAGTTCGTGATCGCCGGGCTGCTGCCCGACCTGGCCCGTGACTTCGACGTCTCGATCCCGCGGGCCGGTCTGCTGGTGTCGGCGTTCGCGGTCGGGATGGCGGTCGGCGCGCCCGTGCTCGCCGTACTCACGCTGCGGCTGCCCCGGCGTTCGACGCTGCTGGCGGCGCTCGGCGCGTTCGCGGCCAGCCATGCCCTCGCCGCTGTCGCCTGGAGCTACGAGTCGCTCATGATGGCGCGCATCGTCGCAGCCGTGTCGACCGGTGCGTTCTGGGCGGTTGCTGCGGTCGTGACCATCGGGCTGGTCGACGCGTCGGTGCGGGCGCGGGCGATCGCGGTGCTGATCGGCGGGCTGACCGTGGCCAACGTCCTGGGCGTCCCGCTCGGCACCTACGTCGGTCAGCAGCTGGGCTGGCGGACGACGTTCTGGGCGCTCGGCGCGCTGGCGCTGGTCGGTGCGGTCGCGGTGTGGCGGGTGCTGCCGACCGACGGGGGCGTGGCGTCGAGCACGGGTGTCCGCTCCGAGCTGGCGACGTTCCGCGCGCCGCGGTTGTGGCTGGCGCTGGCGACGACGGCGTTGTTCCAGACCGCGGTGATGGGGTGGTTCGCCTACCTCGCACCACTATTGACCGACGTGGCGGATGTGCCGAGGTCCTGGGTGCCGGTGGTGCTCACGATGTTCGGGGTCGGCTGCCTGATCGGCGTGCAGATCGGTGGCCGGTTCGCGGACGCGCGGCCGTGGCGGACGTTGTACGCCTCACTGACCACGTTGGCGCTCGGGCTGGCGCTGGTCGCGTGGACCGCGCACCACGCCGTTGCCCTCAGCCTGATGGTCTTCCTCGTCGGCGTCGCCGCGTTCACCGCCGGTGCGCCGCTGAACCACCGGGTGCTCGGGTTGGCCGGGCCGGCTCCGACGCTGGCGAGTGCGACCAACGTGGCGGCGTTCAACGTCGGCAACACCCTCGGGCCGTGGCTGGGTGGGGTGACCATCGCCGCCGGACTCGGTTACGTCGCACCGGCCGTGCTCGGTGCCGCCGTGGCCGTTGGTGCGCTGGCGCTGGCGCTGCTGTCGCGGGAGCTGGACGGTGACGGCATCGCGTCCCGCCGTACCCCCGCTGAGGTCGACGGCAGAGAGCCGGTCGCCTGCCTGACATAGCCACCTCACCCCAGTTTTTGATTGGTACGGGGGCGCCCCGTTCCAGACCTATTGGAACGGGGCGCCCCCGTACCAGAAAACAGTTGGACCGGAGCCGCCCACAACGGTGGTCCGGCGAGCCGTCCGCCTCAGGGCGCGGCGGCCTCGTCCATCAGGGGGAGCACCCGGTGCGGGATCTGGGTCGCCAGCGCGATCACCGTGGACGTACGCACGATGCCGTCGAAGGCGACCACGCGGTCGATCGCGCGCTGCAGGTCGGCGTTGGACCGGGCGACGATCCGGCACCACATGTCACCGGTGCCGGTGATCGTGAACGCCTCCAGCACCTCGGGGATCGTGGCGAGGTGCTGCGCCACCACCTCGTGGCCGGCGCCCTGCCGGATCTCCATCGTCGCGAACGCCATCACCGGGTAGCCCAGCGCGGCTGGGTTGAGGTCGGGTCCCCACCCCCGCACCACCCCCGTGCGGGAGAGCCGGTCGAGCCTGGCCTGCACCGTGCCGCGGGCCACCCGGAGTCGCCGCGAGGCCTCCAGGACCCCGACCCGCGGCTCGTCGGCGAACAGCCGCAGGATCCGGGCGTCGAGCTCGTCCACCGGTGCCGGCATCGTGATCCTCTCCTGAGGTCAGGTTGTGCAGTACGGCGGGTCTACGCCGTGTCACACTAGACAGTATGACCAGCCCGGCGGCGTACTGTTGCGCAGCCTGCCCGCTCTGAGCATGCTCACGCACACATGACGACGTCGCCGGGAGGCACTCCGTATGACCGAGACCGTGACCCCGCAGGAGCGCGCGGCGAACCTCGACCTCGAGCAGCTCAAGCAGCTGGTCGGGCTCGTCGAGTACGACGCGAGCCTGGACCCGTTCCCGGTCACGGCGATGGACGCGGTGGTGTTCGTCTGCGGTAACGCCACGCAGACCGCGCAGTTCTACCAGCTGGCCTTCGGCATGGACCTGGTCGCCTATGCCGGGCCGGAGACGGGTATCCGCGACCACCAGGCGTACGTGCTGCGGGCGGGGTCGGCGCGTTTCGTCTTCACCGGCGGCGTCGTCATGGACAGCCCGTTGCTCGACCACCACCGCGCACACGGCGACGGCGTCGTCGACCTTGCCCTCGAGGTGCCCGACGTCGACAAGTGCATCACCCACGCCCGCGCCATGGGCGCCACCGTCCTCGACGAGCCGCACGACGTCTCCGACGAGCACGGCACGGTACGCATCGCCGCCATCGCCACGTACGGCGAGACCCGGCACACCCTGGTCGACCGCAGCAGGTACGACGGCCCCTACCT
>JBOHDE010000356.1:0-3258 GCA_050699035.1 Nocardioidaceae bacterium
GTCCTCGACGGACACGCCGGCGTGTCGCGTCGAGGACGTCACACTCATCCGGGTTGGGCGGCTGTCGCCGTGGGCTCGGGTCAGGCGTCGCGGCGGGTGGCTGCCGCGGCCAGGTCGTGCAGGGCCGCCGTCACGTCGTCGCCGAACGCCGCCTGGTCGAGCGCCGTCGTGGCCGCGGCCGACAGTCGGGCGATCAGCTTCTCCACCCGGTCGCGCGCGCCGGTCGCCTCGATGATCGCCCGCAGCCGCTCCACCCCGGCGTCGTCGGTCGGAGCCGGGAA
Organism: Nocardioidaceae bacterium; assembly: GCA_050699035.1. Lineage (GTDB taxonomy): Bacteria > Actinomycetota > Actinomycetes > Propionibacteriales > Nocardioidaceae > WHTB01. Next base: position 282 of record JBOHDE010000356.1, read on the forward strand.
CAGCCGGTGGAACTCCACCGCCTGCGCAGGGTTGGCCCGCTCGGTCGCCAGCGCGACCAGCATCGTCTGCTTGCCCTCCCGCAGGTCGTCGCCGGCCGGCTTCCCGGTCACCGCGGGGTCGCCGTACACGCCGAGCAGGTCGTCGCGCAGCTGGAACGCCTCACCAAGCGGGAGGCCGTACGACGTGAGCATCCCGAACATCCGCTGGTCGGCACCGGCGAGCGCCGCGCCCAGATGCAGCGGCCGCTCGACCGTGTACTTCGCCGACTTGTACCTGACTACCCGCATCGCCTCGGGCACCGACGTCCGACCGCTGTTCTGGGCGACCAGGTCGAGGTACTGGCCCGCCACCACCTCGGTGCGCATCGCGTCGAAGTACGGCAGCGCGCGGTCGACCACCATCGGGTCGAGCCCGCTGGCGTGCAGCATCTGGTCGGCCCAGGACAGCAGCAGGTCGCCGAGCAGGATGGCGGCCCCCACCCCGAACGAGCCGGCGCGGCCCGGCCAGCCCTCCTTCTCGTGCCGGGCCGAGAACTGCTTGTGCGCAGCGGGCAGGCCGCGCCGGGTCGCCGAGTCGTCCATCACGTCGTCGTGTACGAGTGCGCTGGCGTGCAGCAGCTCGAGTGCCGCGGCCGCGGTGACGATGCGCTGGTCGTCGGCGTCGCCGCCCGCCGCGCGCCAGCCCCAGAAGCAGAACGCCGGCCGCAGCCGCTTGCCGCCGCCGACGGCCTCGGCCGCCGCGCCGAGGAACGGCTCGAGCTGCGGGCCGAGCTCGGACAGCTGGTCGCCACGAGCGGCCAGGAAGGTGTCGAGCTCGGCCTGCACCTGGGCCGGGAAGTCGTCGCTGCTCACGGTTTCGCAGCCTACTTGGCCCACCTGAGGCGCCCAGGGTGAGACCGCAGCCGGCCGGAACGCAGGTCCCGGTACCCTCGTCCGCATGGCTCTCGGACACCGATCGCCCGACTCCGATGGTGCAGCGACGATCCGTCAGCACATCGCCGGAGGCCACAAGTCGTTCTCCTTCGAGTTCTTCCCACCGAAGGACGACGACGGCGAGCGCCGGCTGTGGAAGGCGATCCGCGAGCTGGAGTCGCTGCAGCCGACGTTCGTCTCGGTGACCTACGGCGCCGGTGGCAGTACGCGCGACCGCACGGTGCGGATCACGGAGGGGATCGCGTCCGACACGACCCTGACGCCGGTCGGCCACCTCACCTGCGTCGGCCACACCCGCGCCGAGCTGCGGACGATCGTCGGCCGGTTCGCCGACGCCGGCGTAGGTAACATTCTGGCGCTCCGCGGCGACCCGCCGGACGGCCCTGGTTCGCCCTGGGTCTCGACAGCGGGCGGTGTCGAGTACGCCAGCGAGCTGGTCCGGCTGGTCAAGGAGCTCGGCGACTTCAACGTCGGGGTCGCGGCCTTCCCCGAGGGCCACCGCGAGGCGAAGTCGGTGGACGACGACGCGTTCGTGATGGCGGAGAAGTTCAAGGCTGGTGCGGAGTTCGCGATCACCGAGCTGTTCTTCCGCCCGGCCGACTACGCCGCTCTGGTCGAGCGGTCCGACCGGGCCGGCGCGGACATGCCGATCATCCCCGGCATCATGCCGATCACCAACCTGCGTCAGATCAAGCGGTTCGCGGAGCTGTCCGGGCGGGATGTCCCCGCTGAGGTCGTGTCGCGCTTCGACGGAGTCACCGAGCCCGTCGACGTACGCAAGATCGGCGTCGAGATCGCCACCGAGATGTGCATCGCGCTGCTCGACCAGGGTGCGCCGGGTCTGCATTTCTACACGTTGAACCGATCCACCGCGACCCGCGAGATCTGGGCCAACCTGCCGCGCTGACGACGGCCCTTGGCCGTTCGGGCAGACTGACGCCATGACGGGGATCACCGTGACGGGGTACGGCGAGGCGTCCGCGCCGCCCGACGTCTTCCACGCCAGGCTGACCATCAACTGCGACGGCACCGACGTGTCGACGGCGATGCGTGACGCGGCCGAACGTACCGCTGCGGTCACGTCGGCGCTGCGGACGCTTGGGCTCGCCGACCGCGAGCTGCGGACGACCGGGCTCGCGGTCCGCCCGCGCCACAACCGAGACGGCGCACACGTCGGCTACACCGCGTCGCACCGTCTCACCGTGACGTGTCACGACGTCGAGCTGGGCGGCCGGTTGCTGGCGACGGCCAGCGAGGCGGCCGGCAACCAGCTCGAGGTCGACCACATCGGGCTCGAGGTCGACGACCAGCAGCCGGTGCTGCGCCAGGCCCGGGAGAAGGCGTTCATGGACGCCCGCACCCGGGCCGGTGAGTACGCCGCGCTCGCCGGCCGCGAACTCGGCCCCGTTGAGCTCGTCCAGGAAGGTATCGTCGCGCCCCCGGTCCCGTTCGCCGGCGTACGGACGCTCCAGCAGGCCGACTACGGTGGCGAGCTGGGGATCGAGGCCGGAGAGAACACCGTCAACGCATCCGTCACCGTCACTTGGAGCTGGGCATGAAGTCAGGCATCGCGCGCGAAGGGATGGACACCGACGTTCGTCCGCAGGACGACCTCTTCGCTTTTGTCAACGGACGTTGGATCTCTGAGACGGCGATCCCTGATGACCGAGCCCGACACGGCACGTTCAACGTGCTCAGCGATGCCGCCGAGCAGCAGCTGCGGGCGATCGTCGAAGAGGCGGCTGCCGCCGACGCCGAGCCTGGCACGTCGACCCGCAAGGTGGGCGACCTGTTCGGCAGTTTCATGGACGAAGCCAGGGTCGACACGCTCGGGGTCGAGCCGTTGGCCAGCGACCTCGGCCGGATCGACGCGGTCGCCGACACCACGGACCTCTGGCGGCTGCTCGGCGGCCTCCAGCGGCGCGGCTTCGGCGGCGCCGTGATGCCGTTCGTGGACACCGACAACCGCAAGTCCGACAGCTACGTCGTCTACCTCGAGCAGTCGGGAATCAGCCTGCCCGACGAGGCGTACTACCGCGAGGAC
>JBOHDE010000357.1:0-3223 GCA_050699035.1 Nocardioidaceae bacterium
ATCGGCCGGTCGGCCGGGAGCTGACCGACGGTGAAGTAGACGCCGAGGTCGTACGGGATGGAGTCGAAGCCGCAGGCGTGCACGAGGCGGGCCCCGGTCTCCTTGGCCCGGTCGTGGTGCCGGACGTACATCAGGTCGACGAACTCCGGCTCGCCGGTCAGGTCGACGTAGTCGGTGCCCGCCTCCGCGCAGGCCGCGACCAGCGGCTCGCCGTACGCGATGTAAGGCCCGACCGTGGTGATCAACAGCCGGGTCTGCTCGACGACCGGACGCAGCGACCCGGGGTCGGTGACGTCGGCCACCAGCAGGTCGAGGTCGGCGCACGCGGGGTTCGCGCCGGCCAGCTGGTCGCGGACGGCCTCGAGCTTGGCCCGGTTGCGGCCGGCCAGTGCCCACCGGCAGTCGGCCGGTGCGTTGCGCGCGAGGTAGTCGGCGGTCAGGGCTCCGGTGAAGCCGGTCGCTCCGAAGAGCACGAGATCGTACGCACGAGTAGCCACGGCATGAACCTACTCGGTGAGGGTCAGCTTGAAACCCACGTGGGTGGGCTGGAATCCCAGCTGCTGATAGAAGCGCTGGGCATCCTTCCGGGTCGCGTCGGAGGTGAGCTGGACCAGCTGCGCTCCACTGCGTCGCGCCTCCTCGACGGCCCAGGTGATCAGCTGGGTGCCCAGGCCGCTACCTCGTTCGGCTGCGGCGATCCGTACCCCCTCGATCTGCGCACGGGTCGCGCCGGTGCGGCTCAGGCCGAGCAGGAAGGTGAGCTGCAGGGTGCCGACGACCGCGCCGTCCCGATCAGCCACCACCAGCCGGTCGCGGGGGTTGGCTTCGATCTGCTCGAAGGCGTGCAGGTACGGTGCCAGGTCGGCCGGCGTCTCCCGGGTCGCGCCGATCTCGTCGTCGGCGAGCAGGGCGACGATGTGGGGGATGTCACGCTCGGCCGCCGGCCGGATCTGGAGCTCGGTCATGCCGCCAGCCTGGCAGCCGTGCCCGCCTCCCGGTTGTCCGGCCCTTGCGTCGGTTCGTCATGCTGGTGTGATGGCGTTGATGACTCCGACCGAGCGGGACCCGGCCCGCGCGGACGCCCCGCGGCGGGGTGTCCGGGCGGCGGCTGCGGCTGCCGTGGCGCTCGCTGCGGTCCTCGGCGTCGTCGTGGTGATGTACGTGGCCCTCGAGACGGCCCGCGGACAGGACCTCGACGATCGGGCGATGCGGGTCTTCTCCGAGAACGGCAACCCGTCGGCCGCCCGTCCGCTGATGGACCTGCTCGGCCAGGCGACGACCGGCTCGGCCGCGCTCGCCCTCGTCGTGTTCATGGCGCTGGCGCTGCTGCGGCGCGGCTTCGCCCTCGCGGCCGCCGCCGGCGTCCTCGTCGCGGGGGCCAACCTCACCACCCAACTGCTGAAGAACGACCTGCTGACCCGGCCCGATCTCGGCCACGGCACACTCAACAGCCTGCCCAGCGGTCATACGACCTTGGCCTTCTCGTTGGTGCTGGCGGCGATCCTCGCGGCGCCGTCGGTGCTGCGCCTGGCGGCGACGCTGGTCGGCGCGATGGTCGGCACCCTCACCGGAGCCGCGACCGTGGTCGCCGGTTGGCACCGGCCGAGCGACGTCGTCGTCGCCATCTTGGTCACGGTGGCGTGGGGGGCGGCGACGGTCGCCGTCCTCGCGCTCGTGACTCCGAGCCCCGCCCGTCGGCGGGCCCGCGGCCTCGTGCTCCCCGCGCTGATCGGGTCAGCCGTCGCCGCTGCCCTGCTGGTCGCCTGGGGCGTCGGCCCCGGATCGGGCCCCGGCGAGCTGCGGGCGGCGGTGGTGGCCCTGGGCACCGTGGCGGTCACGTCCGCCGTCGCGATCGGCGGCTTCGCCCGCCTGGTCGGCCGCGCGCTGCCCTAGTATCACTCGGGTCAGGCCGGCTGCGGCACGATCGACCGGACGTTGGGCAGCGGCGGCTTGTCCTGGGGGTCCGACTCGTCCTTGCTGCGAGCCGCCGCGTCGGCGGTCTGGTTGTCCGCGGGGCGGGTCACCTCCGAGCCGAGGCCGCTGATCAGATCCCGCAGACCCGACAGCTGGTCGATGATGTCGTCGCGACGGGCATGGAAGGCGTCGACCTCCTGGCCCGCCGACTCGCGTACCCGCTTGGCTTCGTCCAAGCTGTGCGACTCGACGTGCTCGGCCTGACGATGCGCCGCCCACACGATCTGGTCGGCGTCTTGGCGAGCCCTCGCCACGAGCCGCCCGGCCTCGGCCACGGACTCGTCGCGCAGCCGGGTCGCCTGCTCGGCGGCGGCGGCCAGTCGCGCGCTGGCGGCGTCGGCACGGTCGTCGGCCTCGGCGCGAAGGCGGTTGGTCTCGTGCACCGCCATCGCATGGCTCTCGGCCGCCTCCTTGCTGAGTCGCTCGTGCTCGAGCGCGAGGGTGCGCCGTACCTCGGCCACCTCGCGCTCGGCGAGCGCCCGGGTCTCGTCCGCTTCACGCTGGGCGCCGACGCGCAGGCCCTCGAGCTCCTGGCGGGCGGTCATCCGCATCTGCTCGACCTCCGCGCGGGCACTGCTCAGCAGGTCGGCCGCCTCCGCCTCGACCCGCTCGCTGCGACCCTCGATGTCGGCGGTCGCCTCGGCGCGCATCTGGTCGATGTGCGCCCGCTGGGTGGTGAGCAGCTCCTCGACGTCGGCAGCCGCGGTGGCGCGCCGGACGTTCGCGGACCGGTCGGCCTCCTGGAGCACCTGCTTGGCCTCGTGTCGCGCGTCGGCGATGATGTCGACCGCCTGCTTCTCGGCCTCCTTGAGCAGCTCGTACGCACGCTCGCCCAGGCCTGAGTACGTCGGCTGGGCGTGCCGGGCGTTCTCCTTGATCTTGGCCTCCAGGTCGGCGACCCGCTGCCGCGCGGCCTCGGCCTCCTGGCGAGCCGACTCGAGCGTCGCCTCGGCCTCGCGGCGGCCGGCTTCCTCACGACTCACGAACTGGTCGACGGCGGCCCGGTCGTACCCACCTCGTCGGACCACCGGGAATGACTCGGTCGACGATCCGGTGGCTCGTGACCCGGTAGAGACGGACGTTTCCTGGTGGCCGATCATGCGTGCGCCCTTCGACAGGTGGGAGACAATCTCACGCATCGTGACACACCCGTCACGAAGAATGAAGATTTGGCCTCGTTCTTCTGTCCAAGAGCCTGACTCTGTCTCGCTACGTAAGACTTTTGACCGGTCTGGGCGACATCACGGGA
>JBOHDE010000358.1:0-3215 GCA_050699035.1 Nocardioidaceae bacterium
CGACCGTCGAGCACCCGCTGACCGAGGGACTGCCGTCCGGTGAACGCGCCCAGGTGCTCGTGCCGGGACACGAGTGGTCGGCGTTCGAGGGATACTCCGGTCGCACCGTCGCCGACGTCCACACCGACGACGACCAGACCGTCGGCGGCGGCATCGGCTATCTGCCGCGCGGCACCGGCAGCGTGCACGTGCTGCTCGCGTCGCTGGCCGCCGCGCCGTGGGGCAACCCGGAGACCGAGTGGCTGGAGTCTGCCCACACCGTCCTCGGCAACGCGGTCGAGTACGCGATGGACGCCGAGTTCGGCCAGGTCGGCGGGACCGTGACCGACGCCGCCGGAGCCGGCCTGCCGGCCACCGTGACCGACGTCGCGACCGGTGACCGGGCAACCGCTGCGGCCGACGGCGCCTACCGGCTGCTGCTCACCCCGGGTGCACACACGCTCCGGTTCACCCACCCGGGCACGACCGCGGTCGAGCGCACCGTCGACGTCGTGGTCGGCGAGACGGACACCGTCGACGTGGCGCTGGCGGCGGCCGGCGCCGGGGTCGTCGACGGCACGGTCGTGGACGCCGACGGCGCCACGGTGGCAGGTGCCGAGGTCCGGCTGGTCGACACCGACCACGTCGCGACGACCGGCGCGGACGGGGCGTACTCGATCGTCGACGTGCCCGCGGCCACGTACACCCTGCGGGTGACCGCGACCGGGTTCGGCAGCGCGAGCCTGGACGTCGAGGTCGTCGCGGGCCAGTCGACGAGTGTCGACGTGACGCTGCGCAAGGCGGCGCGGGTGGCGGTCGTGGGCGACTTCCGGGACCAGATCGGCGGCCTCCTGCAGGAGGCGGAGATGGTCGCCGAGCCGCTCGCCTGGACCCAGGTCGACCGGGTCGACGAGTTCGATGTCGTGGTCTTCAACGACCCGACCGACCCCGGCGCGGAGACGTTCGGCGACTGGCTGGACGCGCTGGACGCGGCCCGGGTCAGCGGCGTGTTCGCCGCGGACCGGTTCTCCAGCGACGGCGGTGCGCGGCTGCTGCGCAAGTACACCGGCAACCCGGCGGCGATCGTCCCCGTCGACGACAGCGAGGGCGACGTCAGCTACCGGGCGGTCGACCCCGACCACCCGGTCTTCGCCGGGGCCGGCGCCGAGCCCGCCGTCTTGCGGGCGGACCGCTACGGCGCAGTGATCGAGGGGTACGGCGGGCTGCCGCTGGCCGACCTGGTCACCGAGACCGGCGGCGACCGGGGCGTCGGTGCGACGTACCAGCCGCGGACGACCGGCAGCGTGCACCTGCTGCTCGGCGGCCTCACCGCCACCATCATCCAGAACCCGCCCGACGACTGGACCGACGCCGGTGAACGGCTGTACGCCGACGCGGTCGCCTGGGCCGCCGACCCCGGGCTGGGCGGCGTCGAGGGGGTCGTCACCGGCGCGGAGGGAGCGCCGGTGTCCGGCACGGTCTCGGTCGTCGGCACCGAGCAGGAGGCGGCGACCGGGGCCGACGGCAGGTTCACCCTGCCGCTGCCCGTCGGCGACTACACCGTGCGGGTTGAAGCGTTCGGCTACCGGACGGTCGAGCGCGCGGTCACCGTGGACGCGGGCGGCATCACCGCCGCCGATGTCGCGCTGACCCCGCTCGCCGACGTCGGGACGGTGACCGGCACCGTCACGGTCGACGGCGCTCCCGTCGCCGACGCCGCGGTGCGGCTGGTCGGTCAGCCACGCTCCACGACCACCGGCCCGGACGGGACGTACCGGCTGGACCTGGTGGAGCCGGGTGACTACGAGCTCGAGGCCACCGCCGCGGGCCACGTCCGCTACCGGGCCGACGTCACGGTGTCCGCGTCGGCGAGCGTCACGCACGACGTCGGCCTCCGGACCTCGCCACGAGTCGGCGTGCTCGACGACTTCGAGGGCCGGTTGAGCGGCTACCTGACCTACTGGGGCTACCAGCCCGAAGCCATCGGGTGGGCCGACACCGACCGACTCGCCGAGCTGGACCTGGTCGTGGCCAACCTGGCCTCGTCGTCCGGCTTCGACCCCGGCGCCGATGCGTACGCAGCCTTCGACGAGGCAGCGCTGCGGGCCGAGGTCTCGGTGGTCTGGCTGGACCAGTTCGGGCGTGGGTCGTTCCGTTACCTGCAGCAGTACGTCGGCAACCCCGGCGTCGCGGAGGAGGGTCGCAACGACGGCGTCGTGACTGCGATCGTCGACGACGCCGGCCACCCGGTCACGGCCGGTCTGCCGGCGGCGTTCGAGCTGACCGGCGTGGACGCGGAGTACTCCTGGTTCGACGAGTTCGACGGGACCACGCTGGCCCGTGTCACCGCCGAGGAGGCCGAGGGCGGCGGCCTGGTCGGCGTCCAGGACCGTGGCGCCGCCGGCGTCGACGTGCTCCTCGGGACGCTGTCGGTGAGCACGTACGGCTACCCCGCGTACGGGTCCGAGCCCGGCCGCGAGTGGACGACGGAGGCCGAGCGCCTGCTGCGCAACGCGCTGGCGTACGCCGTCGACGCGCCCGGTCGCGGTGCCCAGGTGGAAGGCACCCTGCGCAGCTCGACCGGCCCGCTGGCCGGCACGGTGGCGGTGGTCGAGACCGGCCGCACCTACGACGTCGACGCCGACGGCGGGTTCCTGGTCGCGCTCGCACCGGGCACGTGGACGCTGCGCGGTGACACGTTCGGCTACACCGCGGATGACGTCATGGTGACGGTCGAGCCCGGCCAGTCGATGCAGCGCGACATCGTGCTCGACCGCGACCCGTTGGGCGTCGTCGCGGGTACGGTGACCGACCCCGACGGTGCGCCGATCGCGGGCGCTGACGTGCTGCTGGACGGCACGCCGCTGTCCGCGACCACGGGAGCCGACGGCACCTACCGCATCATCGACATACCGGTCGGGGACTGGCCGCTGCAGGTGTCGGCGGCCGGCTTCCAGCGCGACCGCCGCTCGGTCGAGGTGACCGAGGGTCAGACCACGACTGCCGACGCGCAGCTGCGTGCGTCGCGTGCGGTGGCCGTCGTCGGCGACTACCGATCGTCGGTGCAGGGGCTGCTGACCGACGACGGCTACGCCGTGACGCCGTTCACGACCAGCCAGCTGGCCACGCTGGCCGGCCGGGTCGCGGACTTCGACGTGGTGGTGATGAACGCCGGCGTCTCGAGCACGAACCTGCCGTTGTTCGGCCAGGTCGTCGACGCGGCGGCGCAGGCCGAG
>JBOHDE010000359.1:0-3190 GCA_050699035.1 Nocardioidaceae bacterium
AGTCATGTCTGGCAGGTCGGGTCGCGCCACGACACCAGCGAGGGCCCGATCAGCTACCAGTTCTGCGCCTGCGGGCAGCATCGGGTGGTGGCCAGCTCGGGTGTCGAGGTGGCGGCGACGCCGCGTCCGCTGGGGACCTGCCCGTTCGCCCAACCAACCGTGGAGCTGTCCGTCCGCTGACTGACGTCGGTCAGCGGGCGTCGAGCTCGAACCAGACCAGCTTGCCCTCGGGCAGCTGCTCGGCTCCCCAGCGCGACGCCAGCAGGTGGACCAGCACGAGGCCACGGCCGTCGGTCGCCTCGGCCTCGAGGTCACGCAGGTACGGCAGCGACGTGTGGCCGTCGACCACCTCGACCCGCACCCGCTGGTCGTCGGCGGTGACGGTCAGGTCGGCCCGGGTCGCGGCGTGCACGATGGCATTGGTCACGATCTCGCTGGTGAGCAGGATCGCGGTGTCCCGGACGTCGCCGGCCACCCCCGCCTGCCGGCACGCGGTCTCGACGAACGCCCGCGCCTCCCGTACGTCCCTCGGGTTGGACCGGATCGGCAGCGCCTCGGCGGGCGAGACGCGTACCCGCTCACGACCGGGCCGCGGACGGACCGCGATCAGCGCCATGTCGTCCTCGCCGCCGTCGGGGACCATCCGTTCGACGAGCGCATCGCACAGCGACTCCACCGGCCGCGCACCGCACTCGGCAAGCGCCTCCTGCAGCCGGGCGACACCCTCGTCGATCCCTTCGTCGCGGCGCTCGACCAGCCCGTCGGTGTACAGCAGCAGCGTCGAGCCGGCCCGTAGCTCGACGATGTGGTCGCGCCGTGTCGTCTCGGGCGTGATCCCGAGCATCAGGTCGGTGTCGGCGGTGAGTACGGAGACCGTGCCGTCGGCGTCGCGCAGCAACGGCGGGAGGTGGCCCGCGCTCGACCACCGGACGACCGAGTGTGCCTTCGGCGTCGGTGGCAGGACCTGGGCGACGACCGCCGTGGCGAGCGCATCGAGCTCGAGGTCGCGCAGCGCCCGGTCCAGCCGGGTCAGCAACGCGGCTGGCGGGTCGCCGCTGTCGTAGGCGAGGCCGCGCACCAGGTTGCGCAGCTGGCCCATCATCGCGGCTGCGTCCCGGTCGTGGCCGTTGACGTCGCCGACCACCAGCATGGTGCTGTCGTTGGTGGTGAGGAACGCGTCGTACCAGTCGCCGCCGACCTGCGCCTGCCGCATCGCCGGCAGGTAACGGACGGCGATCGACAGCTGCTCGAGCTGCGGCGGGCGGGTGAGCAGGCTGCGCTGCAGCGCCTCGGACATCTGCTCCGCCGTGATGGCGGCCCGGCGCTGCGACAGCCGTACCTGGACCCGCTCGAGGGACTGCGCGCACTGGGCGGCGAACCGCTCGATCAGCTCCAGCTCCGGGTCGCTGACCTCCCGCTCGTCGATCCACGCGACCGACAACGACCCCAGCGTGCGCTCACCCCACACCAGCGGCACGGTCACCGTCGCCTTCCGGTCGGTCAGGGTGTAGACGTCCTGCATCACCGGCGAGTGAGCGAGGCCCGCCTCCACGGTCGGCAGCAGCAACGTCTCGCCGGTGCGGGCGGAGTAGGTGGCCGGGTAGTCGGAGTCCATCGGGATCGCGGCGAAGCGGCGTTGGTTCTCGGCGCCGAAGACGTCGCTCAGCACGACCTTCAGCACACCCCTCTCCTCGTCGATGACCCCGATCGCGCCGCCGTCCGCCCCGAGGACGCTGATGCCCTCCTCGATGATCAGGTGGGTCAGGTCGGGCAGCGTGTCGGCGGCCGACAGGTCCAACGAGACGGCGGCGAGCCGGGTCAGCCGGTCGGCGTAGGCGTACTCGACGGCCCGCGCGGCGTCGCGTGCCTCCTCGGCGCGGTGGCGCTCGATCGCGAACGTCGCGGTCTGGGAGAACATCGCGGCGGCTTCGCGGTCGTCGGCGCTGGGCACGTGGGGCGTCTGGTAGTACATCGCGAACGTGCCGAGGACCTCGCCGCGCGACATCAGTGGGGTCGACCAGCAGGCCCGGACTCCGGCGAGCCGGGCCAGGTTGCGGTGGTCGGCCCAGAGCGGGTCGGCGTCGATGTCCGCGACGATCACGGTCTCGCGGCGGTACGCGGCCGTGCCGCAGGAGCCGGCCGCCGGGCCGATCTCGAGGCCGTCGATCGCGGCGTTGTACTCCGCCGGAAGATTGTGCGCCGCCCCATGGTGAAGGTGCCGGCCGTCGGGGTCGGCGATCAGGATCGAGGCCAGCATCCCGTCGGTCGACTGCTCCTCGATCATGCCCACGAGGCTGTGCAGGATCTCTGGCAACGGCTCGGCGGACGCGATCCGCTCGAGCAGCCGACGGTGGATCGCCAACAGCCGATCCTCGCGGCGTCGCTCGCGGCCGTCCCACGGCTCCGCCAGCTCGGCCTGCTCCACACGCTCGGACAAGTCGGGTCCTTCCCCGCCACAAACACGTCGATCCTAACGCCCACCAACCGGGCCGCCGCCACGGCGACAGCGCTCGCTAGGGTCGTCGAGGTGACCAACGAGCAGACGCCCCCGCCGCTCGACGAGTTCGCCGCCCACAGCGACGACCACCGGATCTGGCGTTCCGGACCGATCTGGATGGCCAGCGACCGGCGGCTCGCCCGCACCGTCGCGCGCCCGATCGCCGGGTTTCTCCGGATCGAGGCGTCGAGTGGCATCGCGTTGGTGGTCGCGGCGGCGATCGCGATGATCTGGGCGAACTCCCCGTGGTCCGACGCCTATCTCAATCTCCTGCACATCGACCTCAACCTGGACGTCGGCGGGTTCCACCTCACCGGCGACTTGGTGCACTGGGTCAACGACGCACTGATGGTGCTGTTCTTCTTCGTGGTGGGGTTGGAGATCAAGTACGAGATCGTGTCCGGCGAGCTGCACGACCCGAAGGCGGCGGCCGTGCCGATCATCGCAGCCTTTGGCGGCATGGCGGTGCCGGCGCTCATCTACGCGGCGTTCAACGCCGGCGGCGAGGGGGCGCACGGCTGGGGGATCCCGATGGCGACCGATATCGCCTTCGCGGTCGGTGTGCTGAGCCTGCTGGGCCGCCGGATCCCGTCGGCGGCTCGGGTTTTCCTGCTGACCCTGGCGATCGTGGACGACATCGGCGCGATCGCGGTGATCGCGGTGTTCTACACGTCCGACCTGTCGATGGGTTGG
>JBOHDE010000360.1:0-3184 GCA_050699035.1 Nocardioidaceae bacterium
AACGCCGCCATCCAACGGGCGGCGACCACGCCGTCCGCCGCGCGGTGGTCGACCGAGAGCGTCACCCGGAGCACCGTGCCCACCTTCAGCCTGCCCTTCCGGACGACCGGTTCGGCGCGAGCCGCTCCGACCGCGAGGATCGCTGCCTGCGGCGGGTTGATGATCGCGGCGAACTCCTCGGTGCCGAACATGCCCAGGTTGGTGACGGTGAGGGTGCCGCCTTCGAGCTCCTGCTGGCGCAGCGTGCCCGACCTGGCCCGCTCGGCCAGGTCTCGGGTGCTCGCGGCGACCGACGACACGGACATCGACTCGACGCCGCGCAGTACGGGGGTGACCAGCCCGCCTTCAGTGGCCACCGCGACCGACAGGTCGACGGACGAGAACGTCCGTACCGCTTCGTCGGTCCAGATCACGTTCAGCTCCGGGACCAGCAGGTGAGCCCGGGCCGCGGCCTTGACCAACAGGTCGTTGACGGAGATCGTGGCCGGACCGATCTCGTTCAGCTCGGCCCGCAGCCTCAGCAGCCGATCGGCCCGCACGGTGGCACGGAGGTAGAAGTGCGGGATCGTCTGCTTGCTCTCCGTCAGCCGGTGCGCGATCGCCGTGCGCATCCGGGAGTGCGGGAGGTCGGTGAACGCAGCGTTCCCGGGTACGGAGGTCGGCACCGGCTGTGAAGGGGTAGGCGCACGCCCGGAGATGGCGGTCTCCACGTCGCGGCGGATGATCCGCCCACCGGGTCCGGTGCCGTCGAGCTGCTCGACCGACAGCCCGGCCTCGCGGGCCAGCCGTCGGGCCAGCGGGCTGGCGAAGACCCGCGCCGGCCGCACCTCGCGCTCGGCCACGGCCTCGGTTTCGGCACCGGCACCGGCACCGGCGGGCGTCGCGCCAACCGCACCCAGCTCGGCCAGCAGGCCGTCGATGTCGGCCACCTGCTCACCCGGGTCTCCCAGCAGCGCGATCGGCGCGCCCACCTCGACTCGCGCCCCGGCCGCGACCAGGGTCCGGAGCAGGACCCCGGCCTGCTCCGCCGCGACGTCCACCACCGCTTTCTCGGTCTCGACCGTGGCGAGCGTGTCGGCCGCGGCGTACGCACTGCTCTCCTTGAGCGCCCACTCCTGGAGCACCGCCTCGGTCGCGTTCGCGGCGACCTCCGGCATGCGGAGCAACCGGGCCATCAGAACCGCGTCATCTCGGTCAGGGCAGCGGCGACCTCGTCGCTCTGGGCGATCGCCGCACGCTCCAGAACCTTGCTGATGCTCGGCGACGCCTCGCCACCGGTCACCCGCTGCACCGGCTGGTCCAGCCAGTCGAAGCAGCGCCGCTGGATCTCGTCGGCCAGCCAGCCGCCGTACGACGTGCCCCGCGGTCCCTGCTCGGCGATCAGCACGTTGGTGGTCTTCTGGACGCTCGCCTCGATCGTCTCCCAGTCGATGCTGGCCCGGTCGAGCCAGCGCAGGTCGATCACCTCGGCGTCGACCGTGCCCAGCGACGAGACCGCCTTGAGTACGGGGTCGACCATCCCCAGGTAGGTGAGCACGGTGACGTCGGAGCCGGCGCGGCGGACGGCCGCCTTGCCGACCGGCAGGCAGTAGTCGAGGTCGTCGACCGGCCCCGGTCCGACCGCGTTGTAGAGGTCGACGTGCTCGAGTACGACGACGGGGTCCTTGCACCGCAGGGCGCTGTTCATCAGGCCGACGTAGTCGAACGGCGTGGTCGGCGCCACGATCCGCCAACCCACCGAGCTGGCGAAGATGCCCGCCGGGTCCATCGAGTGCTGCGAGCCGTACCCGGTGCCCATCGCGACCTTGCTGCGCAGCACGAACGGCACCTCGCCGTCGCCGCCGAACATGTGCCTGGCCTTGCCGATCTGGTTGAACAGCTGGTCCGCGGCCACCCACATGAAGTCGGCGTACATCAGCTCGACGACGGGCTTGAACCTGCCGTCCAGCGCGATGCCGCCGCCGAGCCCGCAGAACGCGTTCTCGCTGATCGGCGTGCCGAGGACGCGGTCGGGGAAGCGCTCCTTCAGGCCGCGGGTGGCGCCGTTGGTCCCGCCGTTGAGCCGGTGCACGTCCTCGCCGAGCACCACCACCGCGTCGTCGGTCTCCATCCGTCGTCCGAGTACGCCGGCGATGGCGTCGACCAGCTTCTGCTCCTGCATCTCGCCGGTGAACGTGTCGGCCTCCGCGACGCGTACGTCGGCGAACTCGTGCAGGTCGCCACGGATGCCGACGTCGACGAACGCCGGATCCGGCCATTCGGCCGGCCGGATCCGGCGTTGCCCCGGCTTGCCGCCCGGCAGGGGTTCGAGCAGCACGTCACCGGTCTCTGAAAGCACCTGTTTGGCCCGGGCCACGGTCGCGTCGACGTCCGACTGCGCCAAGATGCCGCGGCGTACGAGGTGGTCGGCGACCTGGGTGACCGGGTCGCGCCGACGCCAGCTCTCCTCCTCCTCCTTCGAGCGGTAGCCGAACGCGCTGCCGGGGAACGCGCCGTTCTGGTGGAAGTAGCGGTACGTGTCGGCCTCGACCAGGGTGGGTCCGTGGCCGGCCCGCATGTGCGCGACCGCCTCCTGCGTCGCGAGGAAGACCGCCAGCGGATCCATGCCGTCGACCTTCCAGCTGGCGATGTTGAAGCCGGGCCCGCGGGCGGAGAGCCGGGGCTCGCCGGTCGCCTCGAACACGTTCGTGGAGACGGCGTACAGGTTGTTCTCGATGAAGAAGCAGACCGGTAGCCGCCAGGCGGCGGCCAGGTTGAACGTCTCGAGCGTCGAGCCGATATTGACCGCGCCGTCGCCGAAGTAGGTCACCGCGACCGCGTCCGAGCCGGCCTGCCGGTTGGCCCACGCGTACCCAGCCGCCATCGGGACGCCCCCGCCGACGATGGCGTTCGTGCCCATCGCGCCGGCCGCCTTCAGCTGCAGGTGCATCGACCCGCCACGGCCGTGGCTGAAACCGCGGTCGAGACCACAGATCTCGGCCAGCGTGCGAAGCAGCACGTCGCGCACCTCGTCGGGCACGTCTTCGGTCGGGTCGAGGCCCTTCGGCGCCACGTGGTGGAGCGCCTTGGCCAGGAACTGGTGGTGGCCACGGTGGGATCCGTTCACGGCGTCCGCGCTGGTCAACGTGAGGACCGACCCGACCGCGCCGCCTTCTTGGCCGATGCTGGAGTGGGCGGGTCCATG
>JBOHDE010000361.1:0-3180 GCA_050699035.1 Nocardioidaceae bacterium
CCGGGCGAGGGCATCACCGGCGTCCAGCTCACGGTCCGCGGTCAGGTCGAGGGGCTCGACAACGACGCGTTCGTGAAGGCGGCCGAGGACGCGAAGGCCAACTGCCCGGTGTCGCAGGCGCTGACCGGCACCACGATCACCGTCGACGCCGCCCTGGCCTGACGCCGCTGCGGCCAGCTTTTGATTGGTACGGGGCGCCCCCGTTCCAATAGGAATGGAACGGGGCGCCCCCGTCCCAAACGGGGAATGGAGTGGAGCCGCCCAGTCGGCGGGTCGGCGCCCGGCCCGGTGGACGATCGGCGGTGCCTGCGGCCGGCTTTTGATTGGTACGGGGCGCCCCCGTTCCAATAGGAATGGAACGGGGCGCCCCCGTCCCAAACGGGGAATGGAGTGATGCCGCCCAGTCAGGCGGGGCTACTCCGTGGAGGCGGCCGGCTCGTCGCGCTGCCAGATCAACCGCTGCGGGTGTGGCAGCTCGATGCCCTCGGCGTCGAACCGGTCCTTGATCCGCTCCCGCAGCGTCCGGGCGATCGCCCACTGCTCCATCGGGGCGGTCTTCAGCACCAGCCGGACGATCACCGCATCAGGGTCGAGCCGCTCCACGCCCCACACCTCGGGCTCCTCGAGGATCTGCTTGCTGTGCTCGGGGTCCTCCCAGAGCCGGTGCGCCTCGTCGCGGAGCACCTCGCGGACCCGGGCCAGGTCCTCGCCGTACGTCACCCCGATGTCGAGCACCGTGCGCGCCCAGTTCTGGCTCATGTTGCCGACCCGCAAGATCTCGCCGTTGCGGACGTACCAGACCGTCCCGTTGACGTCGCGCAGCCGGGTGATCCGCAGGCCGACCGCCTCGATGGTGCCGGTCGCCTCGCCCACGTCGACCGCGTCGCCGACGCCGTACTGGTCCTCCAGGATCATGAAGATGCCCGACAGGAAGTCCTTGACCAGCGACTGCGCGCCGAACCCGACCGCGACGCCGATGATCCCGGCACTGGCGATCAGCGGGGCGACGTTGTAGCCGAGCACGTCGATGACCATGATCAGGATCACCGAGAACACCACGCCGGTGGTGATGCTCTTGAGCAGGGAGCCCATCGTCGCCGACCGCTGCTGCCGGCGCTCCGCGGCGAGCTTGGACGCCTCCAGGATCGCCTGCCGGGCCTTGCCGCGCTGGACGATGCCGGGCACCGAGCCCTCGGCCGCGCGCCGGGCCAGCCGGTCGATCAGCCGATGCAGCACCCAGCGCAGCACCAACGCAAACACCAGCAGCCCGATGATATGCAGCGGCTTGGCGACCAGCCAGTTAGCGGCGCCGGCCAGCCACTCGTTGCCGGTCCAGTCGAGGATGGTCGAGCACCAGACGTCGGTCGGTCCGCACTCGAGGGCCTGGGGGATGAGGGGAGCTAGCACCCACCTGAAACTACGGGTCCGTCACTCCACGCTCAAACCGCAACACCACGCTTGGAACGCCAACGTGTCGGCGCTCAGGTCGATCGTGCGGGAGACGGCGCGCGCACCGTGGCCGACCTCACGCTCGACCCGGATCAGGATCGGTCGCTGGTCCGGGCTGCCGGTCGTCGCCGCCTGCAGGGCTGCACACATCTTGCGGGCGTGCAGCGGGTCGACCCGGGTGTCGGACCCGAACACGGTGAAGAGCGTCGCCGGGTACGGGAGACCGTCCTGCACCCGGTGGTACGGGGAGTACGTGAGCAGGGTGCGGAGCTGGTCGGCGTCGGCCGCGCTGCCGTACTCCCCGGACCAGAACCGGCCGAGCCCGTGCAGCTCGAACCGCGCCATGTCCAGCAGCGGTGCCGAGCAGACCACCGAGCGGTACAAGTCGGGCCGCTGGGTCAGTGCGGCCCCGACCAGCAGCCCGCCGTTCGACCCGCCGGAGATGCCGAGCCGTTCCGTCGTCGTGATCCCTTCGTCGACCAGCCACTCCGCCGCGGCGTGCAGGTCGTCGTACACCCGCTGCTTGCCGTCGAGCATCCCGGCGCGATGCCAGTCCTCGCCCTCCTCGCCGCCGCCACGGAGCTGGGCGATGGCATAGACGCCGCCCGCCTCGACCCAAGCGAGGATGCCCGCGCTGAACCCGGGGGTCATCGAGACGCCGAACCCGCCGTACCCGTAGAGGATCGTGGGGCGAGCGCCGGTCGCACCTTCGCCGGCGACGACGGCCATCCGCACCGTCGTGCCGTCGTACGACGGGTAGTCCACGAGGCGCGCCGTAATCCCCGCGGTGTCCGGCGACCCGCCGGGCGGCCGGGCCCACTCGTTCACCTCGCCGGTGCGGCCGTCGTAGCGCTGGACCAGCAGCGGCGTGACGTGGTCGGTGTAGCTGAACCACAGCTCGTGGCCGCCCTCGTACCGCGTCGTCAGACCGCCGACGGAGCCGAGCCCGGGCAACTCGATGCCGCCGCGGCGCGCACCCGTCTCCAGGTCGTGCAGGCTGATCTCCGAGACGGCGTGCCGGGTCCACGACACGGCGAGCGCAGGCTCCGCCAGGTCGTCGAGCAGGGCGAAGCCGCTCAGCACGGCCTCGGGATCCTCGTCGACGAGCGGTCGCCAGTGCTCGCGGGTCGGCGCGGTCGGGTCGGTGACCAGCAGCCGGCCGCGCGGCGACTCGTGGTCGGTCCAGACGTACAGCCGGCCGTCGACGCCGACGCCGATGCTGGTCTGTGCGTCGACGCCCTCCTGGATGGCTTGGAACGTCGGACGGTCGAGGTCGCCGTCGGCCAGGTCGGCGAGGTGGACCTCGTTGCGCGGGTCGGTGCCACGCGACCCGCTCACCGTGAGCCAGCGGCCGTCCCGGCTCACCGAGACGCCCCAGACGTACTCCTTGTCGCGGCCCTCCCCGAACACGATCGGGTCGGTGGCCGGGTCGGTGCCGAGCCGGTGCAGCCAGACCCGGCGGTGGTACTGCTGCTCGTCGTCTGGCAGCTGGTCGGCGTCGAGCTGGCGCACGTAGTAGTAGGCACGGGAGTCCGGCAGCCAGGCCACCGGCGAGAAACGGGTGCGCGGGATGGGGCCGTCCACGATCTCGCCGGTGCCGACGTCGAGCACCCGGATCGCGGACTCCTCGGTGCCCTGCTCGGACAGCTGGTACGCGAGCAGGCTGCCGTCCGGCGACGGTGCCCACGCGTCCAACGTGGTCGTGCCCTCCGGGTCGATCGCCATCGGGTC
>JBOHDE010000362.1:0-3175 GCA_050699035.1 Nocardioidaceae bacterium
GCGCGGTTCTGCAGCCAGTGTGGCCACCGGCTCGAGCAGCCGGTCACCACCGAGCGCCCGGCCGAGTCGACCGCCAGCATCTCCTTCGACAGTGACGACCGCGGACCCGACACCGGAGACCTCACCCGTGACCTGACCGCCGACGACGCGGCGGCGGTCGACGCTCTGCCTGCGGGCAGTGCGCTCCTGGTCGTGCAGCGCGGCCCGAGTGCCGGGTCGAGGTTCCTGCTCGATGCGGCCGAGGTGACGGCCGGTCGTCATCCCGACAGCGACATCTTCCTCGACGACGTGACGGTGTCGCGGCGGCACGCGGCGTTTCGCCGCACCGACGACGGCTACCAGGTGGCCGACGTCGGCAGCCTGAACGGCACCTACGTCAACCGCGACCGGATCGACGAGATCGCGCTGTCCAACGGCGACGAAGTGCAGATCGGCAAGTACCGCTTGGTCTACTTCGCGAGCCAGTCTGGCTTCGGAGGAGCCGCACGGTGAACTCCGCCGCCCCGCTGCGAGCTCGGATGAGCATCGGGGAGCTGCTCGGCCACCTTCGGGCGGAGTTCCCGGATGTCACGATCTCGAAGATCCGCTTCCTCGAGTCGGAGGGGCTGGTCGAGCCGCAGCGCACCGGAGCCGGCTATCGCAAGTTCTCCCACGCCGACCTCGACCGGCTGCGCTACGTACTGGTCGCCCAGCGCGACCACTACCTGCCGTTGAAGGTGATCAAGGAGCACCTCGACGCGATGGACCGCGGCCTCGAGCCGCCGAGTGGCTCCGGTGGGAGTCCTCGGGTGCCCCGGGTGGCGCTCGCCGCCGCCGGCACACCGGACGCCGACTCGTTCCGCGGCGACGGCTCGGAGCTGAAGCTGTCCCGACGCGAGCTGGTCGCCGAGGCCGACATCGACGAGGCCCTGCTCGAGCAGCTCGAGGGCTTCGGCCTGGTGAAGCTGCGTCCCGGCACCATGCACTTCGACGCGGACGCGCTGGTGGTTGCCAAGACGGTGGGGGAGATGGCCGCGTTCGGTCTCGAGCCGCGGCACCTGCGGTCGTTCAAGTCAGCTGCCGACCGTGAGGTGGGTCTGGTCGAGCAGGTCGTCACGCCGTTGGAACGCCAGCGCGACTCGGCCGCCAAGGCACGCGCAGAACAGGCCGTACACGAGCTGGCGGCATTGTCTTTGCGACTCCACACGACGCTGGTGAAGATCGGTCTGCGTAACCGCCGTTGACTGCCGGGTAGGGTGGTGGCGTGCGTGATGTGGATGTCGTGGGTGTGCGCGTGGAGATGCCCTCAAACCAGCCGATCGTGCTCCTACGGGAGAGCGACGGTGAGCGCTACCTGCCGATCTGGATCGGCGCGGTCGAGGCCACCGCGATCGCGTTCGCGCAGCAGGGCGTCGTCCCGCCCAGGCCGCTGACCCACGACCTGATCAAGAACCTCCTCGAGGCGACCGAGCACGAGCTCACCGAGGTCCGCATCACGGAGGTCCGTGAGGGCGTGTTCTACGCCGAGCTGGTGCTGTCGTCCGGTGTCGAGGTCAGTGCCCGGCCGTCGGACTCGATCGCGCTGGCGCTGCGCACCGGCACTCGGATTGTGTGCGACGAGGGCGTCCTCGACGAGGCTGGCATCGTCGTACCCGACGAGCAGGAGGAGGAGGTCGAGAAGTTCCGTGAGTTTCTCGACCAGGTCACGCCGGAGGACTTCGAGCGCGGCTGACCAACCCTCAACCTCAACCTCTACTTGAGACTTCCGACACGCCGGACGTCGAGGGGCCCGCGTCGTTGACCCACCCCGTCGCGGCGCTTACCGTTCACACAGAACATCCCCGCTGTAAGTCCGGCGCTGTAACTCGCGCATTCTTGGAGGTCATGGTGAGCGGAAACGGCGACAAGACTGCCGACGCAGTCGACGCGTCCGCGCAGATCGAGGCGCAGGCGCAGGCCGAACGAGCGGCCGGCCAGCAGGGTCTGCTGTTCGACGCCCCGCTGGCCCCGCTGCCGGAGGACGTCGGCTTTCGCGGACCCGCCGCCTGCAACGCCGCCGGCATCACGTACCGCCAGCTCGACTACTGGGCCCGTACCGGGCTGGTCGACCCGAGCGTCCGGTCTGCCACCGGCTCGGGCACGCAGCGGCTGTACTCCTTCCGTGACGTACTCCTGCTCAAGGTGATCAAGCGGCTGCTCGATGTCGGGGTGTCGCTGCAGCAGATCCGGGCCGCCATCGAGCACCTGCGCAAGCGCGGCACCGACGACCTCACCCGGGTGACCCTGATGAGCGACGGGGCGACCGTCTACGAGTGCACCTCCAACGACGAGGTGATCGACCTGCTGCAGGGCGGGCAGGGTGTCTTCGGCATCGCCATCGGCGGCGTCTGGCGCGAGATCGAGGGCACCCTCTCCGAGCTGCCCTCCGAGCGGGCCGACCACCAGCAGAGCCCCAAGGACGAGCTGTCCGCGCGCCGGCAGGCGCGACTCACCGGCTGACTTCGGCCACTCCTACGAGCTGGCGGCGGCAGTCCTGGTAGGTTCGGGACTGCCGTCGATCACGTGCGGGAGAGTCTCCGTCCCAGCGGGCGGAGCGCCGAAGGGGCAACCCCTCCCCGGAACCTCTCAGGCGCCAAGGACCGCGCGCAGCAGGCAACTCTGAAGGCCGACCTGGCCGACAGAGGGGGAGGCACCGCACGGTGTGTGCAACCGAAGCAGGAGCCTCCGATGAGCGACCGTCCACGCCTGAGTGACCACGACCTCACCGTGGCGTTCAGCCGACGCCATATCGGCCCTTCGCCCGACGAGCAGCAGACCATGCTGCGGGCGATCGGCTTCGAGTCGCTGGCGGCGTTGATGGACGCCGCGGTGCCACCGGCGATCCGCACCCGGGGCGAGCTCGGCCTGCCACCGGCGAGCAGCGAGACCGAGGCGCTGGCGTCGCTGCGCGCCATCGCGGGACGCAACCGTCCGGCGGAGCCGATGATCGGGCTGGGCTACTACGGCACCACGACGCCGGCGGTGATCCGGCGCAACGTCTTGGAGAGCCCGGCCTGGTACACCGCCTACACGCCGTACCAGCCGGAGATCTCGCAGGGCCGGCTCGAGGCACTGCTGAACTTCCAGACCGTGGTCGGCGACCTGACCGGCCTGCCGACCGCGAACGCCTCCCTGCTCGACGAGGGCACGGCTGCCG
>JBOHDE010000363.1:0-3171 GCA_050699035.1 Nocardioidaceae bacterium
TCGTGCCGCAGGTCGAGGGTGTACGTGCCGTCCGCCGCGTCGTAGGCGGCGCCGACCAGCGTCGTGTTGGTGAGCAGCCGCGTCGGGCAGTCCCGGTTGAGGTTCTTGACGTACAGCAGGTCGTAGATCTCGTTGATCAGTGACGCGTTGATGCCCTTGTAGAGGCCCCTCTGCGCGGCGACCAGCCGGTCCCGGGTCGGCATCGGCAGCTGGTGGAAGTAGTCGGCGTAGTCCGGCGACGTCATCTCGAGCGTGAGCTTGGTGTACTCCAGCGGGAAGAACCGGGGTGACCGGGTCAGCCAGGTGAGTGCATATCCGTGGTCGTCGATCTCGGTCAGCAGGTCGTGGTAGATCTCCGCCGCGCTCTGACCGCTGCCGACGATCGTGATGCTGCCCTTCTGCTGCAGCGCGCTCTTGGCGGTCAGGTAACCGGAGTTGTGGATCGCGTCGCCGGCGAGGTCGCGACACGGGGCGGGGACGTACGGCGACGTCCCGGTGCCGAGCACGAGCCGCCGGCCCCGGTACGTTGTCGGCGCTCCGGTCGCCGGGTCGTGTGCGTGGACGACGTACGTGCCGTCGTACTCGACGGTGTCGACGTGCTGCCCGAACCGCACCGTGCTCAGCCGACCGGCCGCCCATCGGCAGTAGTCGTCGTACTCCGTGCGCAGCGGGAAGAAGCTCTCCCGGATGTAGAACGGGTACAGCCGACCGGACTCCTTGAGGTAGTTGAGGAAGGAGTACGGCGAGGTCGGGTCCGCCAGCGTGACGAGGTCGGCCAGGAACGGCGTCTGGAGCGTGCTCGTCTCGAGCAGCATGCCGGGGTGCCAGTCGAAGCCCGGCTTGCTCTCGAGGAACACGCCGTCCAGGTCGATCGGCTCGGTCAGGCAGGCCAGGCCGAGGTTGAACGGCCCCAGACCGATGGCGATGAAGTCGTGCGTGTCGAGCACGTGGTCTCCCCGAAGGTGTCAGCTGGCTTCGACGCGGGCCTTCCCGCGGTCGTCGGTGTCGGACAGGAACTCCTCGGCATGCCCGGCGATCAGGGCGAGGATGTCGGTGATGTCGTCGAGCGAGGTCTGTGGGTTGAGCAGGGTGAACTTCAGGTAGTGCGCGCCGTCGACCGTGGTGGCCGCGACGACCGCTTCACCGGACGACAGCAGGGCCTGCCGTACGTAGAGGTTGACCTCGTCGACCAGGTCCGGGTGCGACCCGTCCGGCGGGAGGAAGCGGAACACCAGCGTGCTCAGCTGCGGCCGCGTCACCACTTCGAACCGGGGGTCGTCGGCCAGCAGCCGCCAGGCCGCCGCGGCGAGGTCCACCACGTCGTCGAACAGCGCGCCGACCATGTCGGGTCCCATGATCCGCAATGTCAGCCAGAGCTTGAGGGCGTCGAAGCGACGGGTCGTCTGGAGGCTCTTGTCCACCTGGTTGGGGGTATGGGTGTCGGAGCCGCCGGCCGGGTTGAGATAGTCGGCGTGATACGTGACGTGCGCCAGCATGGACCGGTCGCGGACGACGACGGCGCTCGAGCTGACCGGCTGGAAGTAGGACTTGTGGAAGTCGACGGTGACGGAGTCGGCCCGGCCGATGCCGTCGAGGAGATCCCGGCGCCGGGAGACCAGCAGGCCGCAGCCGTACGCAGCATCGACGTGCATCCAGATCCCTTCCTGGGCACAGATATCGGCGATCTCCTGGAGCGGGTCGATGCTGCCGAAGTCGGTGGTGCCCGCCGTGGCGACGACCGCCATCGGGACGAGGCCGTCCTGCCGGCACCGGTCGACTTCGCGCACCAGGTCGTCGGTCCGCAGGCGTTTGTCCCGGTCCGTGGGTACGGAGATCACCGCCTCCCGGCCGAGCCCGAGCAGAGCGGCCGACGTGGCGATGCTGAAGTGGCTGACCTCCGAGGTGAGGATGCGCAGGCGGGGCAGCAGCTCCGACTTCCGGGACGTCAGGACGGTGCGCGCCAAGCCGGCACAGGTCTCGTCGCGGGCGATCAGCAGGGCCTGCAGGTTGGACTGCGTGCCGCCGCTGGTGAAGACGCCGTCCGCGGCGTCGCCGAGGCCGAGGTGCGACGCCGTCCACTGGATCAGCCGCCGCTCGATCAGGGTCCCGCCCGCACTCTGGTCCCAGGTGTCCAGCGACGAGTTGATGGACGAGAGGAACGCCTCGCCGAGTACGGCGGGGATCACCACCGGGCAGTTGAGATGTCCGAGGTAGCGCGGGTGGTGGAAGTAGACGGCGTCACGGAGGTAGATCTGGCCGAGCTCGTCGAGGGCCGCGGACGTGTCGGCCAGTGGCCGCTGCAGGTCGATGCCGGAGATCGTCGCGTCGAGCTGCGGGGCCGAGATCCCGGAGAACGGCCGGTCGACGTCGGCGAACCGGCTCGCCAGCCGCTCGATGCACTGGGTCATCGAGCGCAGGTAGTGCTCGACCGTGCTGCCGTTGAGCAGGTGGGACCTGCGGTCGGTCGCGCACTCGGACTGCGGGCCGTTCGGTCGGTCAGCGGAGTCCACCGGGGGCACCCTTCCTTCGCGTGAGATTAGGTTAGCCTAACCAAACTCACGCGAAGGATGCACGCTCCGTAACGATTCCGACCACCGGAACGATAGAGGGGGTGTAGCCCATGGCGGTGCCGACCGGGAGGGGGCGACATGAGCGAATCGACGTGTCCGCGTTGCGGTGGTGTCGCGTACGGGGGAGTGCGACTGGAGGGGGTCACCGTGCCGGGCACGGCTGCCGATCAGGTCGTGTTCTACGCGACCTGCAACAACCCGGGCTGCGGGTGGCGGCAGGAGCGGCACGTCGCCTGACGCGTACCCATCGACGTCAGCGCAGATTCACCGACTGAACCGACGCTGAGGTTGCCCGCAGGGTGGTCCCCGGCCGGCTCCGGTAGACGCACCCACGCGCCTTGCCGACTCGCCACAGACCGGAGCGGTCGCCGGCGCCCCAAAGGGCCGACGTGCCGGTCAGCGTGGGGTACATGATCTGCCAGCGGTCCTGCTGGCGCGGGTGGGTCAGGCCGACGGCATGGCCGATCTCGTGCATCAACAGCTCGCCGCGGCTCCCTCCGCGAGTAGACCAGAAACCACCCCGGAGCTTCACGTTCGCGTTCAGGATCACCCGCCCCTGCACGATCCGCGGTGTCGTCCGCCCGGTCCGGTCGTACCCCGT
>JBOHDE010000364.1:0-3151 GCA_050699035.1 Nocardioidaceae bacterium
GTCCAGCCGGTGGGTGCGCCCTTCAGCGTCGGGTCGGACGAGATCGACAGGTGGGTCTTCGCGATGCAGACCGGCAGCCGGCCGAACCCGTTGCGCTCGTACGAGTCGAGCTGACGGTTCGCCAGCGTGCTGAACGAGACGCCGGCCGCCCCGTAGATCGTGTGTGCGACGGTCTCGATCTTGTCCCGCAGGCTCATCGAGTCGGGGTAGAGGTAGGTGAAGTCCGCCGGCTCCTCACAGGCCGCCACGACCGCCTCGGCGAGCTCGGTCGCACCACGGCCGCCGTCGGCGAAGTGGGTGCAGACCGCGGACCGCGCCCCCATCGACTCGGCGATCTCCTCGATCGCCTTCCACTCCGACGGATGGTCGGTCGGGAAAGCGTTGATTGCGACGACCGGGGAGACGCCGTGCACCCGGATGTTCTCGATCTGTTTGCGCAGGTTCGCCGCCCCGGCCAGCACCTCGTCGGGGTTCTCGGCCAGGATCGCCTCGGGCAGCGGCTGCCCGGCGACGACCTTGTGCCAGCCCGAGTGCACCTTGAGGGCGCGCACCGTAGCGACGACCACGGCGGCATCGGGCTGCAGTCCGGACGCGCGGCATTTGATGTTGAAGAACCGCTCGGCGCCCATATCGGCACCGAAGCCGGCTTCGGTGACGAGGAACTCGCTGGCGTGCATGCCGATCATGTCCGCGATCACCGAGGAGTTGCCGTGCGCGATGTTGCCGAACGGGCCGGCGTGCACGAGGACCGGCGTGTTTTCCAGTGTCTGCAAGAGATTCGGCTTGATCGCCGTGCGCAGGATGACGCTCATCGCGCCCGCTGTGTTGAGGTCGTCAGCGGTCACCGGGTCGCCGGCCCGGGTGTAGCCGACCACGATCCGGGACAGCCGCTCCTGTAGGTCGGACAGAGACGAGCTGAGCGCGAGTACGGCCATCACCTCGGAGGCCGCGGTGATGTCGAAGCCGGTCTGCCGGGTGACGCCGTCCCCACGGCTCCCGAGCCCGATCACGATGTTGCGCAGGGACCGGTCGTTGACGTCGAGGACCCGGCGCCAGGTGATCGCGTCGAGGTCGAGGTCGAGCGCGTTGCCCTGGTAGAGATGGTTGTCGAGCACCGCCGACAGCAGGTTGTGCGCCGCGGTGACCGCGTGGAAGTCGCCGGTGAGGTGCAGGTTGAGCAGCTCCATCGGGATCACCTGGCTGTAGCCGCCACCGGCCGCCCCGCCCTTGATGCCGAACGTCGGACCCATCGACGGCTGCCGGATGGCCACCGTCGCGGAGCGGCCGATGTGCTGGAACGCCTGGCCGAGGCCCACGGTCGTGGTGGTCTTGCCCTCGCCCAGCGGCGTCGGCGTGATCGCGGAGACCACGACGTACTTCGCCCGTGGGCGGTCGGCGAGCTCGTCGATCGCCTCCAGCCGGATCTTCGACACGCCGTCGCCGTGCGGCTCGAGGAGATGGTCACCGATGCCCATCGCCGCGGCGACGTCGGCCAGCGGCTTGGGACTGGCCTGCTGGGCGATCTGCAGGTCGGACGGAAACGCCATGGACACCCTCCCAGGCAGTCGCGGCGGTCACCTGATGCGAAGACTACGTGCCAAGCGTGTGTACGGCGACCGCTCCGGTCCGGCGCGGGTCGCCGGCGGCCAGCAACCCGATGCTCGGGGTCCACATCGCCGCGCCGACGCCGCCGAAGTACATCGAGTGTGCGGGCATCGTCCGAGACCGCAGCGGCAGGTCGGCGGGCAGCTCCAGGTCCTCTTCATGGTCGACCAGCACGTCGTCGCGTACCCGCACATGCGCCCGCGGATACGCGATCGCCGAGTGCAGGTCGAGACCGCCGTTGACGAACAGCGCGAGGACCTGAGCCAGCGCGGTGCTGATCCGGTCCGAGCCCGGTGACCCGATCGCGAGGACGGCTCCGTCGGAGTCTCGACGCCCGACCGTGGGTGCCATGTTGGACGTCAGCCGGGTGCCGGGAGGCAGGCTGTGCACGCCGGCGTGGTTGAGCTCCTGCTCGCCCAGCGCGTTGTTGAGCCAAAGTCCGGTGCCGGGCGTGACGGCCCCCGAGCTGTACCCGGCCGACATCGTGACCGCGCACGCCGCGCCGTGGTCGTCGACCGCGGAGACGTGCGCCGTGCTCGGCGAGCCGAGCCCGCGCAGCCCGTCGGCGGCGACGGTCGCGAGCAGCTGCTCGGCGCGGGCGACCCGGGCGTCCTCCACGTCGAGCTCAGCGAGCCGCGCCCCGAGTACGGCGGCCTCGACGCGGACCAGCCGACCGACCTCGTCCGGCGACCAGGCCCCACGGGCCGGCACTCCGTCGAGCAACCTGAGCATCGCGGCGGTGACCACGCCGCCGACCGCCGGTGCGGGGTTGGTCGCGAACCGCCAGTCGCCGGTCCTGACCTCCAGGGCTGGCCGCACCACCGCGTCGTAGGCCGCCAGGTCGGCGCGGGTGAGGATGCCGCCGTTGGCCGCCATGTCGTCGGCGATCAGTGCTGCCAGGTCGCCGGTGTACAGGGTCTCGGCGCCTTGGTCGGCGATCTGGCGGAGGGTGGCGGCGAGGTGGGGTACGACGACGGTGTCGCCCGGCCCGATCAGCTCGCCGGCGGCGTCGTGCAGTGCGGCATGGCTGTCCGGGTGCCAGCCGAAGACCAGCTCGTGCACGTGGCTGAGATAGCGGTGTGACGCATCGCCGTGCGGGAAGCCTTCGGCGGCCTCGACGGCCGGCTCGACGACCCGGGCCCACGGGAGCAGACCATGGGCCCGGTGGGCCAGGTCGAGCGCCTTCAGCGACCCCGGCGTGGCCACCGACCCGTGACCGATCGTCATGGTCGTGCCGCCGCCGTACTCGGTGGTGATGTCCCAGACACCGTGCCCGAACCGCTCGGGCGGCAGGCCCCGGCCCGGCATCTCGACCCAGCCGTCCACCGTCACCGGCGGCGAGCCATCGGGCGGCAGCACGGTCACGTAGGCGCCGGAGGCGAGGGAGACCACTCCCGGCTCGGTGGTCATCGTCACCAGCGCCGCGGCGGTCGCCGCGTCGACCGCGTTGCCCCCGTCAGCCGCGACCCGGACCCCGGCCTGCGCCGCGCCGTCGTTCGGGGCGGCGACCGCGATCCCCCGCGCGGTCATCGTGTCGGCTGCCTGG
>JBOHDE010000365.1:0-3134 GCA_050699035.1 Nocardioidaceae bacterium
CGGACTCGCCACCGGCGTCGCCCGCGGACTCGCCCTCGTCGCCGATCACGGCCAGCTCAGCACCGACCTCGACGGTCTCGTCCTCGGAGACCTTGACCTCGAGCAGCACACCGGCCGCCGGGGAGGGGATCTCGGTGTCGACCTTGTCGGTGGACACCTCGAGCAGTGGCTCGTCGACGGCGACCGTGTCGCCCGGCTGCTTGAGCCAGCGCGTCACGGTGCCTTCGGTGACGCTCTCACCGAGCGCGGGGAGTGTTACGGAGACTGCCATCGCGATCACGTGCTCCTTTGTGTCCGGCCGACGCCGACTGCATGGTCCGAGTACGTGGCTCGACTCTAGTGGGACCCGGTCAGCCGTGAGCGTGCAGTGGCTTGCCGGCGAGTGCGAGGTGCGCCTCGCCGAGGGCTTCGTTCTGGGTCGGGTGCATGTGCACGAGCGGGGCGACGTCCTCGGGGAACGCCTCCCAGTTGTAGATCAGCTGGGCTTCGCCGACCAGCTCGCCGACCCGGGCGCCGACCATGTGCACGCCGACGACCGGCCCGTCCTTGCGTCGTACCAGCTTGACGAAGCCCTGCGTCTTGAGGATCTGGCTCTTGCCGTTGCCGCCGAGGTCGTAGGTCAGCGACTCGACCGCGTCGGCGCCGTGCTGCTCGACCGCCTGCGCCTCGGTCAGCCCGACGGAGGCGACCTCAGGATCGCAGTACGTCACCCGCGGGATGCCCTGCTCGTCGATCGCCGCCGGGGCCAGGCCGGCGACCTCCTCCGCGACGAAGATGCCCTGCTGGAACCCGCGGTGCGCGAGCTGCAGGCCCGGCACGATGTCGCCGACGGCATACACGCCATCGACGTTGGTGCGCAGCCGATCGTCGGTGAGTACGAAGCCGCGCTCCATCGAGATGCCCTGCTCGTCGTACCCGAGGCCGCCGGTGGTCGGCCCACGACCGACGGCCACGAGCAGCAGGTCGGCTTCGTACACCTCGCCGGACTCGACGGTGACCGTGACGCCCGAGTCGGTCGTCTCGACGCTCTTGAACGGCGTGCCGGTCTTGAACGTGATGCCCCGCTTGCGGAACGCGCGCTCGAGCGCCTTCGAGGTGGCCTCGTCCTCGGTCGGCACCAGCCGCGGCAGCGCCTCGATGATCGTCACCTCCGCCCCGAACGACCGCCAGGCGCTGGCGAACTCC
Organism: Nocardioidaceae bacterium; assembly: GCA_050699035.1. Taxonomy (GTDB): domain Bacteria; phylum Actinomycetota; class Actinomycetes; order Propionibacteriales; family Nocardioidaceae; genus WHTB01. Next base: position 1,186 of record JBOHDE010000365.1, read on the forward strand.
ACGCCGATCACACCGCCCCCGAGCACGATGGCCTTGCCGGGTACGTCGGAGAGCGACAACGCCTGCTCGCTGGTCACGACACGGGTGCCGTCGATGGCGAGCCCGGGCAGGGTCCGGGAGTACGAGCCGGAGGCCAGCACCACGGAACGGCCGGTGTAGCGGGTGCCGTCCACCTCGACCGTGTCGCTGCCGACCAGCGTGCCCGTGCCTTCGATCACGGTGATGCCGCGGCTCTTCACCAATCCCTGGAGACCCTTGTACAGCCGGGCGACGACGCCGTCCTTGTAGGTGTTGACCCCTGACATGTCGACGCCGTCGAGGCTGGCCTTGATGCCGAACTGGTCGCTCTCGCGCGCGGAGTCGGCCACCTCGCCGGCGTGCAACAGCGCCTTGGTGGGGATGCAGCCCCGGTGCAGGCAGGTGCCGCCGAGCTTGTCCTTCTCCACCAGCGCGACGCTGAGGCCGAGCTCGGCCGCGCGCAGCGCGCAGGCGTACCCGCCGCTGCCGCCGCCGAGGATCACGATGTCGAAGCTGGTGCCGACGTTGTCCGCCACGAGGTCCCTCCGGTGATGCGTGGATGGCATCGCGAGACCCTTCAGGCCCGGCGACTCCCGGTCATCTTTCCACCACGTCCAAGGGTTCACGCATCGGGCCGGTGGGGCGACACCTCGACGGCGGGAACGCCGCGGTGCGGACCGTCGTTGGGTCTGTGCGCGACACTGGTGTCGAGCAGGTCCACCGACCAGGAGGTTCTCGCATGGCGCCGCGCTGGCTTCGCCGCCGCAAGCAGGGCCGCCCCGGCACGCTGCGCACCGCGGACAACACCGACGCCACGGACCTCGAGGACTTCGCGTTGAGCCGCACCGGGGTCGAGGGCTTCGTCGAGCCGCGTACGACGGTCACCGACACGACACTGCTGCTGGTCGCCATCGACGGCGAGTGGACGCGACGCCGGGTGAAGGACCCCGCGTGGGCGCACGAGTTCGCCAACAAGCTCGGCATCCCGTCGTACGACGCGGCCGTGGTCGGCTACCCGGCCCGGATGCGCGAGTGGAACCGTCGCAAGTCGGCCGAGCAGAAGCGGCTCGACGTCCCCGACGACCTCAGCGGCAGCTGAGCCGGACGGGCTCGACCCTGTCAGACAGTTCGTGCGTCATTCCGCACGTACTGTCTGACAACCTGGCGGGTCAGGCGTCGCCCGCCGCAGGAGCGGAGCCGTTGGCGCGGTCGGTAGCGAGCTGCACCAGCGTGCGTACGGCGAACCCGGTGCCGCCCTTCGGCGTGTAGCCCCACGGTTTGCCCTCGTTGAAGGCCGTACCCGCGATGTCGAGGTGCGCCCAGGTGATCCCCTCACCGACGAACTCCCGCAGGAACGCGCCGGCGAACAGCGCGCCACCCCACCGTTCGGACTGGATCTGGGACAGGTCGGCGATCTTCGACGCCTTGACCTTCTCGGCCATCTCCTCGGGCAGCGGCAACGGCCACATCGACTCGCCGGCCGTCTCGGCGCTCGCGTGCACCGAGCTGCGGAACTCGTCGTCGTTGGCCATGATCCCGCCGGTGCGGTCGCCGAGCGCGACGACGCACGCGCCGGTGAGCGTCGCGACGTCGACGATCAGGTCGGGCTGCAGCTCGCTGGCCGTGGCGATGGCGTCGGCCAACACGAGCCGGCCCTCGGCGTCGGTGTTGAGCACCTCGACGGTCTTGCCGCCGTACATCGTCAGCACGTCGCCGGGCAGGGTCGCGGTGCCGGACGGGAGGTTCTCGGCGAGGCTGGCGTACGTCGTGACCCGCACCGGGAGCCCGAGCTCGGCGATGGCGAACGTCGCGGCGACCACGGCGGCGGCCCCCGCCATGTCGCACTTCATCGTGTACATGCTCGCCGAAGGCTTGATCGAGATGCCGCCCGAGTCGAACGTGATGCCCTTGCCCACCAGGGCGATGTGCGC
>JBOHDE010000366.1:0-3101 GCA_050699035.1 Nocardioidaceae bacterium
CCTGACCCGACAGGGCCTCGCGACCGTGCTGGCCGGGCTTGCGGTGGCCGCGGTCGTGCTCGCGGTGGCGGTCGTCGCGGTCGCGGCCTGGCAGGGCTGGTGGGAGGTCGCCGTGCTGGTGCTGGCCGTGCTGCAGGCGGTGACGCTGCTGCTCCTGCTGCAGCTACGGGGTACGACCCGGCACGGAGCGGTTCACGACCTGCACGAGCTCGTCGACCAGGTCGGCAGCAGGGTCCTCGAGGTGACCGAGAAGAACCGGCTCGACACCAACGACCGGCTCGACGCCCTGGCGCACCGGTTGGACGCCGACGGTGCCTCGGTCACGACGGCAGAAGGTGGCCGAGCGCGTCCCTGAACTCCGCCAGCCCGCTGCGCTGCTCGGCCAGCTGCCGGCCGCGCCGCTGCTGGTCGGCGTACTCCTGCGGCGAGCGGTGCAGCCGGTCCACCAGGTCGCGCACCCCCGCCGGCTCGGCGTACACCGCGCCGTCGGCGAACGTCGCCTCGAGCACCGGTGGCAGCACCACCACGCAGCCGGCCGCCATCGCCTGCAGCGTCGGCCAGGGGTCCTGCTCGCCCGCCTCAGGGTGCGGGAAGTAGACGAAGTAGTCCAACTGGGCGAGGAACGCGCGGTCGGACTGTCGTTCGCCCGGGTACGTCACCCAGCTGGCCGGCAGGTGGGCGCGGCCGAGCAGCCGTCCCGGCGTGTCGGCGCCGCCCATGATGCGGACGTCGAAACGGCCGTCGTCGGGGTAGGCGGCCAGCAGGTCCTCGCGGGTGGCCGGCCAGCTGCCCGTACGGTCGGGTACGTGGCGCCCGATCACCGGCCGGGAGCGGCCGGGTCGGCGGCCCGACGAGTACAGCCGGGCCGGGTCGATGGCCGGCGGCAGGTCGGCCGTGGCGAGCGCGTCGCCGTTCAGCCCGCCCGCGAGGCGCCCTCGGGTCTCGGCGTCACGCGGCACCCACACCGGCCGACGGCCGAACAGCTGCTCGGCATGGTCGACGCAGTCGGCCGGCCGGAAGTCGACGCCGACCCGGGCGGCGGAGGCCCGGTCGACGAGGATGGCGACCCGCTCGGCGCGCAGCCGGCGCGGGCAGCCGGGCAGCAGCTGCAGCACGGCCGGGTCGCCGACGAGCAGCAGGTCGGTGCTGACGTCCTGCTCGACGTGGACGAGGTCGACCGCCCGGCTGTTGACCAGCCGCTGCAGGCCGGCGCCGAGCGGGTCGCGGCGCGCCACCAGCGGACGCGCCGTCTCGGCGTGCGCGACCCCGACCCGGAGCCCGAGGGAGCACAGCACGTCGAGGTCGCCGAGCAGCCGACGCTGCGGCCCGCGCGCGGCGCGCCAGTCGTTGAACAGGACGACGTCGTAGTGCCGAGGGGAGACGTCGCGACGCGGACGGCCCACCCACGACGGGTCGGGCGGCGGGAACGGCCGGGGAGCGTCCGGGTCCGGGCTGATCCGCGGCGATGCGCCGTACCCGCGGATCTCGGTGTGCCAGTGCGTGTACGCGTCGAAGTAGGCGATGCGCGTCCACCGGGTCCACCCCGGGGTCGTGTCCTCCCGCGACAGCGACCCCGGCCGCAGCTGGGTGATCGCCAGCGGGACCCGCTCGGACAGGTTCCGCACGCTGCGCTCCCGCAGTGCCCGAAGCCGGGCCGGGAGCTCCATGTCGGCCGACCGCCGGACCGGGTCGAAGTAGCCCACCAGCTCGTGCACCGGCTCGCGGCGGAACAGCAGCGACGACGCGTTGACCCGGCGCGGCGGGTAGCCCGGGTAGGTGAACGTCAGCTCGGGGTACGCCCGCAGCGCGGTGCTGCGGGTGGCGAGCAGCGACTCGTCCGCCCGCAGCGCCGCGACCTGCCGCTCGACCCGGCGCGGGTGCGACCAGTCGTCGGAGTCCTGGAACGTGACGTACTCGCCGCGCGCGTGGTCCAGCGCCAGGTTGCGGACGCGGTACGTGCCGCCGTTGTCCGGCATCGTGAGTACGCGGACCCGCGGGTCGAGGGCCGCGACCTGGGAGAGAACGTCGGCGTACTCCGAAGGCGAGGCGTCGTCGACCACCAACAGCTCGAGGTTGCGCCAGCTCTGGGCGAGGACCGCCCGGGCCGCCGACAAGATCCCCGGGCCCGGGTGGAACGCCGACATCACGACCGTCACGAGGCTGTCGTCGTCAACCGTGCTGGACGGGGTCGCGGTGAGCCGCTCGAACGGCGTCTCCCCGGTGCCGTCGAACGTGACCGGCTCGAGGCGGTGCCGGGTGAAGGCCTGGTTGAGCCGGCGTAGCCAGGCGTCCGGCGAGTCCGCCGCGCCGGTGAACGGGTTGGCCAGGTCGAGCTCGAGCGCCCAGCGCTGGGACCGGGAGACATCGAGGCGGGGGAGCACGCTGCGCAGCCGGTCGAACTGCCGGTCCTGGGCGAGCAGCTGCGCATAGAGGCCGGCCGCCTCGGCGGTGAGCACCTTCGACCCGTGCGCCGCACGCACCAGCCCGAACAGCCCGATGGCGAGACCGCGGTCGGTGTCGTCCAGCTGTTGCAGCGCCACCACCCGGGCGAGCTGGAGGAGCCACTGCGGGTCGTACGCTGCGGCCCGGCCGACGAGCGCCCGGGACGGCAGGTCGGACGGCGACACGAGCGCCGCGAGCCGGTCGGCGTCGAGCGCACCGCCGGTCGCGCCGCCGGCGAGCAGGTCGCGGCCCGGCCGGCTCTTGGTACGGATCAGCAGCGCCGCCAGCGCCTCCACGTCCTGGTCGGCGCGGATCCGCGCGGCGAACCGCTCGACGAACTCCTGGTGGGTGGTCATCGGCGGTCAGCTGTTCGCGGCGGAGCGCTTGGCGGTGGCGTAGATCTCGGCGTACGCGAGGGCGTTGGCCGACCATTGGCGTTCCGCGACCACCCAGGTCCGCCCCCGTTCGGCGAGCTCGGAGCGCAGGCCGGGGTCCTCGTACAGCTCCACCAGCGTCTCCGCGAGCGACTCCGCGTCGCCGGCCCGGAAGGCGCGACCGCGTTCGCCGCCGCCGATGATCTCGAGCAGGGCCTCCAGGTCCGAGACCACGACCGGCAGGCCGGCCGCCATCGCCTCGAACGGCTTGAGCGGTGTCACCAG
>JBOHDE010000367.1:0-3097 GCA_050699035.1 Nocardioidaceae bacterium
CGACCGGCCAGCTCGGCATCGCGAAGCGGGTCATGCGACGTACCGTGCGCGGACTCGCCGCCTACCCCGACCTGCCCATCGTGACCCTCGAGCCGAGCTGCGGCGCCGCGCTGCGGACCGACCTGCCCGCCCTGCTCGACACCGACGCCGCGCGAACACTGGCCAGCCGGGTGCAGACGCTCGCCCAGGCCCTGGCCGGCCGGGACCTCGATCTCGCCCCGCACGACGGCGAGTACGTCGACCAGTTCCACTGCCACCAACGCGCCACTGCCGGAACCTCGGCCGACCTCGATCTCCTTGCCCAGATGGGGATTCGACCGACGACCGTGGACGAGGGATGCTGCGGCCTGGCCGGCAGCTTCGGCTTCGAGCCTGGTCATCAGGAGGTGTCGCAGCGGTGTGCCGAGCAGTCGTTCCTACCCGTACTCGCCGCCGCATCTCCCGACGCCACGGTCCTCGCCGACGGCTTCTCGTGCCGTGTGCAGATCGAGCAGCTCGCCGACCGGCGCCCGCTGCACCTCGCCGAACTGCTGCGCCGCCAGCTCCGCTGACCGGGTCAGGCCTGCTGGGCCTTCAGGTCGCGGCGCAGCTCCGGCGGGAGCGCGAAGATCAGGCTCTCCTCGGCGGTGTGCACGGCCTCCGCGGGCGGGAAGCCGTGTTGCTGCAGCAGCTCCAGCACCCCGTCGACCAGCTCCTCCGGGACCGAGGCACCCGACGTCACACCGACCCTCGTGACCCCGTCGAGCCAGCCGGTGTCGACCTCCGAGGCGTCGTCCACGCGGTACGACGTCTTCGCGCCGGCCTCCAGCGCCACCTCGACCAGGCGGACGGAGTTCGACGAGTTGCCCGACCCGACCACGATCACCAGGTCGGCGTCCTTGGCGATCTCCTTGACCGCCTGCTGGCGGTTCTGGGTGGCGTAGCAGATGTCGTCGCTCGGCGGGTCGAGCAGCTGCGGAAACTTCTCCCGGATCCGGTCGACCGTCTGCATGGTCTCGTCGACCGACAGGGTCGTCTGGGACAGCCAGGCCACCTTCGCGGGGTCACGCACCTCGATGTCGGCGACGTCGTCCGGCCCCTGCACCAACGTGATGTTGGCCGGCGCCTCGCCCGCCGTACCCTCGACCTCTTCGTGACCCTCGTGCCCGATCAGCAAGATGTCGTAGTCGTCACCGGCGAACCGGCGTGCCTCGTGGTGCACCTTGGTCACCAGCGGGCAGGTCGCGTCGATCGTCTTGAGCGTACGGTCGGAGGCCTGCGTGTGCACCGCGGGCGAGACACCGTGGGCCGAGAACACCACGGTCGAGCCCTCCGGCACCTCGTCGAGCTCTTCGACGAAGATCGCGCCTCGACGCTCGAGCGTCTGCACGACGTGCTTGTTGTGCACGATCTGCTTGCGGACGTAGACCGGCGGACCGTACATGTCGAGCGCCTTCTCGACCGTGATCACCGCGCGGTCGACGCCGGCGCAGTAGCCGCGAGGGGCGGCCAGCAGCACCTGGCGCTCGGGCGCGTCGGACAGGTCGGGGGTCGCAGCAGACATGTCCCCCATCGTAGGTGCCACCGGCCGTCCGCCCACATTCGTGGCTAGGCTCCGTGGGGTGGCCCTCGACACGTCGCTGGACAAGCCCGCGCCCGTACGCACGATCGCGAACGCGCTGTCCGGCTGGATCAACCGGCTCGGCTGGGTCTGGGTCGAGGGCCAGATCGCCCAGCTCACCCGCCGTCCGGGCACCCAGACGGTGTTCCTGACCCTGCGTGACACCGCGGCCGAGGTCTCGCTGAGCGTCACCTGCCCGCGCCGGGTGTTCGACAGCATCGAGCCGCCGGTGACCGAGGGGGCGCGGGTCGTCGTCCACGCGAAGCCCGTCTACTACGTCCCACGGGGGACGCTCAACCTGGCCGCCGACGACATCCGCCCGGTCGGCCTCGGCGAGCTGCTGGCGCGACTGGAGCAGCGCCGTCGCCTGCTGGCCGCCGAGGGCCTCTTCGCGCGGGAGCTCAAGCGCCGGCTGCCCTTCCTGCCGGGTTGCGTCGGGCTGATCAGCGGCCGCAACTCCGCAGCCGAGCGCGACGTCCTCGACAACGGGCGCCGCCGCTGGCCGGGCGTACGCTTCCGGGTCGAGAACACCCCCGTCCAGGGCCACGACGCCGCCCGCCAGGTGATCGAGGCCTTGCAGCAGCTCGATCGCGACCCGGCCGTCGACGTCATCGTGATCGCCCGCGGCGGCGGGTCCGTCGAGGACCTGCTGCCGTTCAGCGACGAAGGGCTCATCCGCGCGGTCGCCTCCTGCCGTACGCCGGTGGTCAGCGCGATCGGCCACGAGCAAGATGCGCCGCTGCTCGACCTGGTCGCGGACCTGCGGGCCTCGACGCCGACCGACGCGGCCAAGCAGGTCATCCCCGACGTCGGCGAGGAGCTCGCGCTCGTCGCCCAGCTGCACGACCGCGGCCGTCGGCTGTTCGCCGGCTGGCTCGACCGGGAGACGCACGCGCTGGCCGCGATGGCCTCCCGGCCGGCGTTGGCTGCGCCGTTCGCGGCGATCGACGACCGTGCGGCCGGGCTCCGTGACGTCGTCGAACGCGGTCGGCGCACCCTTCAGCACCGGCTCGACCGGACCGGCGACGAGGTGGCGCACCAGCTGGCTCGGGTGCGCGCACTGTCACCGCTGGCCACCCTGGAGCGCGGTTATGCGGTGCTGCAGACGGCCGACGGAGACGCCGTCCGCGACGTGGGACAGGTGGCGGTCGGTGACGCCCTGACCGCCCGCGTCGCCCGTGGCCGGCTGGGCGTCTCCGTCGACCGCGTCGATCCCGACGAACGGTAGGGTCGGCGCCATGCCTGACGACGCTGCGACGACCGACGAGCGCCCCGAGCTGAGCTACGAGCAGGCCCGCGACGAGCTGGTCGAGACGGTGCGCAAGCTCGAGGCCGGCGGCACGTCGCTCGAGGAGTCGCTCGCGCTGTGGCAGCGGGGCGAGGAGCTGGCCGCGATCTGCCAGCGCTGGCTCGACGGGGCTCGCGCGAAGCTCGAGTCGGCCGTCCGCGGACAGAAACCCAGCTAGCCCCATCCGGACAAGAAAAATGGAAGGCGAG
>JBOHDE010000368.1:0-3088 GCA_050699035.1 Nocardioidaceae bacterium
TCGATCAGCCGGGACAGGCCCGACTCGCCGGCGCCCTCCGCGTGGCTGGCGCGCCGGGCCAGCAGGAACGCCGACCTCGCCCCGCGACCGGTCGCTCGGGCAGCCGTACCCGACACCCGGGCGGCTCCGCTCGCCCCGCGACGTACGGCGTACCCCGCGCCGGTGATGCGGGTACGGGCGCTCGGCGTACCACCGTCCTCGTCCGACGACGACGCACCCGACCCGGAGGTGCCGTCGTCCGCGCGAGATCCCCCGGCCGTGTACAACGGCTGGGTCTCCTCGTTCGCGTGGTCGCGGCCGGACCGGTCGGGTGGGTGCACCCGTCCATCCTGCCCAAGGCTCGTGCACAATGGGGCCATGACCCCCTCCGCGCGTTCCGCCAAGCCCGACGCCGTCTTGTCGGCGGCGGCGGAGATCGCCCGTGCGGCGCTGTCGGAGGTCGTCGACGTGGCCGAGGTGGGCGAGCACACCGGCTTCCGGACCGAGGGAGAGCGGGTCGGTACGCACTACTTCGAGGCGAGGCGTCCCGGGTACGTCGGCTGGCGTTGGTCGGTCACGCTCACCCGGGCCTCCCGCCAGCGCACGGCCACGGTCGACGAGATGGTGCTGCTGCCCGGGCCCGAGGCCCTGACGGCGCCGGACTGGTTGCCATGGAAGCAGCGGATCGAGCCCGCGGACCTCGGACCTGGGGACCTGCTGCCGACCGACGACAACGACCCGCGGCTGGTCCCCGGCTACACCGCCGGGGATGCCGTCATCGACGACCGTTCCGTACGCGCGGTGTGCGACGAGGTCGAGTTCGGTCGCGAGCAGGTGCTGTCGCTGGAGGGTCGTGACGCGGCGGCCGAGCGCTGGTACGACGGCGACCGAGGCCCGCAGACCCCGCTCGCCGAGGCTGCGCCGGCACCATGCGGCAGCTGCGGCTACCTGACTCGGCTGGCCGGCCCGCTGAGCACGGTGTTCGGCGTGTGCGCCAACGAGAACTCTCCGGACGACGGCCGGGTCGTGTCGTTCGACCACGGTTGCGGCGCGCACTCGTCGGTGCGGCTGAGCCGGGTCGCGCATGCGCAGGCGCTGCCCGCCCCCGTGTTCGACACCTTGGGCTACGACGACATCGAGACCTTCTGAGTGAGGGTGTGGCTCCTTACTCCGCTGACCTGCTGCGCGACTCTCGGTGGGCGCCTCGCGGCGTTGTCGTCGTCGCACGATGCTGCGCATCGCGTCTCCTCCTCCGCCTTGCGATGCATCCCACCGAGCGCCGCGCGCGACGGTCGGGAGCAAGGAGACGCGCCCTAGCTGGCTCGTCGGATCGCCGACCAGTCGTGCTCGCGAGCCCAGTCCTCGAGGCCGTGCCAGCCGACCTCCGGGTACGTCGCGTGCAGCTGCTTGATGTCGACGGAGTAGCCGGTGTCGCGGAAGAACTCGAGCATCGCGAGCATGTCCTCCATACCCGGGTTGCGGAAGGCGTCCAACGGCACCTCGGCAAACCGTACGTTTCTGTCGAGCGCGACTGACAGAGCCGCCGCCAGCTCTGCGCCGGTGACCTCGACCGAAGCGAGCTCGACCCGCGTGCCGGCAAACCGCTCCGGCTGCTCGATCACGAGTGCGGCGAAGGCCGCGAGGTCGGCGACGGCGACCTGCTGTAGTGGCAGGTTCGCCGGCATGCCGAACCCGTAGCTGCCCTCCCGAAGGGCCGGCGCCACCCAGGGCGAGTCGACGTTCTCGAGGAACGCCGCCGGGGCGAGCACGGTGTGCGGTGTGCCGAGCGCCGCAAGGTGACGTTCGACCTTCGCCTTGCTCTCGAAGTGCGGGATCCCGGTGTCGTCGAGGGCGCTCGCCACCGACGAGTAGACGAGATGTGCGACACCCGCGTCATCGACGGCGTCGATCAGCGCGATCACCTGCCTCGTCTCGGCCTCCGGGCTGACCTCGAACGGCGTACCCATCGCGAAGACCGCGTCCACGCCAGCCGCCGCCTTCCGTACGGTGTCGGGCTTGTCGAAGTCGGCGGTCACGACGTCGACACCGAGCTGGACGAGTGACTTCGCTGCTTCGCCGTCGGGTCTCCGGGTGACGGCACGCACCCGATGTCCGCGGGCGAGCAACTCGCGCGCAACGGCGCCTCCTTGGGTCCCGGTCGCGCCGGTAACGAGAACGTGGCGACTCATGGTTCTGACCTCCTGCTGGCGGTAACTTGCTCTTGCAACTGTTGCTAACACAACTGTTGCTCGAGCAATTCCCGGTAGACTTCCCGTCATGCGTCAGGACGCCGATCGCACGCTTGCGTGGTGGGAGCTGCATCAGGCCAGCGCGCTGCTGCGCGGTGAGCTCAGCCGACGGCTCGAGGCCGAGGCCGACATGACCGTGTCCGAGCGCGACGTGCTCTGGTACCTCGCCAACACGGTCGACCGCCGCCTCACCATGTCGGACCTCGCCGGGCGGCTGATGATGAGCCGCAGCGGCGTCACCAGGCTGGTCGACCGGTTGGAGCGTCGCGGCTGGGTCCGGCGTGAGGTGGTGCCGGAGAACCGCCGGCAGACATTCGCCGCGCTGACGACCGCAGGCACCAAGGCGGCACGTCGCAGCACCCCCGTGGCGTGGCGCGGGCAGCAGGAGCTGTTCGACCAGCGGCTCACGTCGACCGACGTCGCCGACCTGCGCCGGGTCTTGGGCAAGCTGCTCCGTCGGCTCGACGTACTCGACGGGCACGGCTGAGCACTGTCGTCGGGTCGTCTACGCTCCGGTCAGTCGAGGAAAGGTGTGCCCATGGTGGAGGTCAGCACGCGGCAGGTAGCGGTCGTCGGGCTCGGGGTGATGGGTGGCCGGATCGCCCGCCGGCTGCTGGGCGCAGGCCACGACGTCACGGTCTGGAACAGAGACAGCCAGAAGGCGGCGCCGCTCGTCGCCGACGGGTGTCACGCCGCGCGCACACCGGCCGACGCGGCCCGCGCAGCCGAGATCGTGATCACGATGGTGACCGACGGCGAGGCGCTACGCGCTGTCACGGCTGGCCCGGACGGGGTGCTCGCCGGGCTGACCGGTGGCGGCACCCTGGTCCAGATGTCGACGGTCGGGGTGGAGTCGACCC
>JBOHDE010000369.1:0-3084 GCA_050699035.1 Nocardioidaceae bacterium
AAGACGATGGGTCACGCCGGGGCGATCGTGTCCGGGTCGTCGGGCACCGCCGAGGCGAAGAAGACCGCGTTGGAGGCGGCCGGGGTCAGGGTCGGCAAGACCCCCTCCGAGACCGCCCAGCTGATGCAGGAGATCCTGGCGAGCGACCTCGTGACGCAGCCGGGATGATCCGGTCGGGACCACGCCAGACTTCAGGAAGGGTTTCACCCATGCAGAAGATCGGCTTCATCGGACTCGGCATCATGGGCTCCCCCATGGCCGCCAACCTCATCCAGGCCGGCTACGAGGTCACCGGGTACGCCAGGAAGCCCGAGGCGGTCGACCGGCTGCTGCGCGCCGGCGGGAAGTCGGCCGCCAGCGTCGCCGAAGCCGTCGAGGGCGCCGACGTCGTGATCACGATGCTCCCCGACTCCCCGCAGGTGCGCGAGGTGGTCCTCGAGCCCGACGGCGTCCTCGAGACAGTCGGCTCTGGCGTACTCCTCATCGACATGAGCACGATCGCGCCCGAGACGTCGCTGGCCGTCGAGGCGGCCGCGAACGCCAAGGGGGTGCGCGTACTCGACGCTCCGGTGAGCGGGGGCGAGGCGGGCGCAGTGGAGGGCTCGTTGTCGATCATGGTCGGTGGCGACGCCGAGGTCTTCGAGGCCGCTCGCCCGATCTTTGACGCGCTGGGCAAGACTGTGGTGCATGTGGGCGCGGCCGGTGCCGGCCAGACGGTCAAGGCAGCCAACCAGCTCGTGGTGGCCGGGATCATCGCCCTGGTCAGCGAAGCGATCGTGCTGCTGGAGGCGTCAGGGGTGGACGGGGAGCGCGGTCTCGAGGTCCTGGCCGGCGGCCTCGCCGGCAACCGCATCCTCGACCGCAAGGCAGCGACCATGCTCGGCAGAGAGTTCACGCCTGGGTTCCGGATCGACCTGCATCACAAGGATATGGGGATCGCGCTGGCGTCTGCCCGGTCCGCCGGGGTCGCCCTGCCCGTCACCGGTCTCGTCGCCCAGCTGGTCGCGTCCGCGCGGGCGATGGGACACGGTTCGCTGGACCACTCGGCGCTGCTTCAGGTGGTCGAGGAGCTCTCCGGTCGTGACAACGCCTGAGAGACGTCGTGGGCGCTCGCCGAATCCTGCCGCTTAGGGCAGGATGCGGTACGCGGACCACAAGCCGAGCTGGAGGCCCTGCCGGGGGTCTCCAGCTCGTTCGCTGTGTCCCCACCTTCGCGCCGAGGTTGCGCGTATGTCCGGAGTCCTCGCGCCGAGGTTGCGCACATGTCCGGAGTCCTCACGCCGAGGTTGCGCGTGTGTCCGGTGGCGACTCACCCCCACCCGTACCCGATCATCCCCACGCCTGCAGGAGTGGGGATGGTCGGGAACAGCACGGGCCCGTGCCGCTCAGGAGTCCGGGCTGGTGTGCATAAGTGCATCAATCTCGACGCGAAGGAAGTGGGGGTGGGTCAGTCGCGCTTGCGGTTCTGGACGTGCTGGAAGCCGAACCGGCCCTTGATGCAGAGGTTCCCGTGGGTGATCGAGTGGTCGTGCGGTGAGGTCACCTTGACGATGGTGTTGTCCTGGACATGCAGGTTGAGGTTGCACCCGACTCCGCAGAACGTGCAGACGGTCGTCGTCTCGCTCTGCTTGGACTCGTCCCAGCTGCCCTCCTCGCGCATGTCGAACTCGGACTTGAACGACAGTGCTCCGGTCGGGCACACCTCGATGCAGTTGCCGCAGTAGACGCAGGCCGACTCCGGTAGCTCCACGGCGTACTCGGTGGAGATCCCGGCGTCGAAGCCGCGCCCGGCGACACCGATGGCGAACGTGTTCTGCCACTGCTCACCGCACGCGTCGACGCACTTGTAGCAGAGGATGCATTTGCTGTAGTCGCGCACGTAGAGGTCGTTGTCGACCTTGGGCGGCTGGTAGACGGTCGCCGCGACAGCCCCGTCGGGGTCCTGGTGCTGACCGGGCTGCACGTGGTCACGCTCACCGGCGGCGGCCGGCTTGGCGGCCACACCGAACCGCTCGGGGTGGGCGTCGTAGTCGGTCAGCCACCGGGGTACGTCCGGGGTGGTGGACAGGTCGACCGACGAGCCGAGCAGCTCGAGCACCAGCTTGCGGCTGTGCCGAGCCCGCTCGCTGTCGGTGCGGACGACCATGTCCGGCTCGACCCGACGCGAGCACGCCGGCGCCAACGTCCGCGCGCCCTCGACCTCGACCATGCAGACACGACAGGCGTTCTTCGGGGTCAGCGTGTCGCCGTAGCACAGCGTCGGGATCTCCTTGCCCGCCTGCTGGCAGGCGTCGAGCAGGGTCGATCCCTCGGGGACGGTGATCTCCTCGCCGTCGACGCTCAGCTCGACGAGACGGGTGGGCATGCCAAGGTCAACAGCGGTCATGAGGACTCCGGAAAGGCGCCGAGGCGGTCGATGGCGGACTCGATGGCGTTCCACGCGGTCTGGCCGAGCCCGCAGATGGACGCGTCGCGCATCGCGGTGCCCACCTCGCGCAACAGGGCCAGGTCAGCAGTCTGGTCACCCGGCGAGCGTCCGTTGCCCAGACCGTTCTGCGTCATTCGCTGCAGCGCCTCCTCCTGGCGTACGGTGCCGACGCGACAGGGCACGCACTGGCCGCAGGACTCGTCGCGGAAGAACGCCGCGATACGCAGCAGGATCGCCGCCAGGTTGGTGCTGTCGTCGAGGACGAGCACCACCCCGGACCCCAGTGTCGTGCCGGCCTCGCGGGTGGCCTCGAAGGTGAGGGGCAGGTCGAGCTCGTCGGGTCGGACGAAGCCACCGGCGGCACCACCGAGCAGCACCGTGCGCAGCTGCCGCCCGCCGGGTACGCCGCCGGCGAGGTCGAGCAGCTCACCAAGGGTCGCGCCGAACGGCACCTCGTAGATGCCCGGCCGGGCGACGTTGCCCGAGACGCAGAACAGCTTCGGGCCGGCCGAGGTCTCCGTGCCGATCTCGGCGAACGCCTTGCCGCCGTGCTCGAGGATCGGCAGCACGTTGACCAGCGTCTCGACGTTGTTGACCGCGGTCGGCTTGCCGAACAACCCCTTCTCGACCGGGAACGGCGGCTTGCTCCGCGGCTC
>JBOHDE010000370.1:0-3082 GCA_050699035.1 Nocardioidaceae bacterium
ATGGAGGCGGCCAACCTGGGCGCCTACCTCGCCGGCGCCGACGAACTGGCGCTCGATGATGCCCTCGGCCTGCTCGTGGGCGCACCGTCATTCCGCCCGTCGGTCGGCGCGTGGGCGGCGGCGGCGTTCGCCGTACGCGATCGCTGGCCGGACGGCGGCCGGAGCATCGGCATCCCTACCTGGTTCTACGGTCATGAGCCGCCGAACGCGTTCGCCAGCCAGGTCGCGAAGTACTTCCAGAACTCGCTGCGCGAGGACACCCTGCTGCGGCACTGCACGGCCGGCATCGTGTTCCTGCCCGGAGCCGGCGGCACGGTCCAGGAGATCTTCCAGGACGCCTGCGAGAACTACTACGCCGAGCCGTCGGCCGTCGCCCCGATGGTCCTGGTCGGCGTCGAGCACTGGACCCGTACGGTGCCGGCCTGGCCGCTGCTCGAGGCGATGGCGGCCGACCGCCCGATGGCCGCCGCGCTCCACCTGGTCGACGACATCGCGGACGTCGCCGACCTGCTCAACCGCTGACCGACGGTCAGGCGTTCGGGTGCTCGACCGACGCGTCGGCGCCGGGGTACACCAGGGCCTCGTGCCCGTCCTCGTACCGGACGAAGTAGGGCGGTGCGCCATCCGCGCCGCGAATCTCGATGATCTCCGCCGTCTGGTCGCGCTGGCCGACGACCCGACTGTGCACCTGCAGCCGATCGCCCACTGCTGCTCGCATGGGAGCTCCTTTCGTCGCTCTGCCCTCAGCCTGCCCCCTTCGGCCCGTCGGCGAAAGGCCTCGATGTTTTCTGGTACGGGGGCGCCCCGTTCCACTAGGTCTGGAACGGGGCGCCCCCGTACCAGAAAAAACGGGAGTCCGCGCGTGACGTCCCGGGGAGAGGCCTCAGTGGGGTGGGTCGAGTTTGCAGGCCGGGGTGCCGCCGGGCAGCTGGTGGCGGTGGCGCGAGATCCACGCATACACCGGCCGGGCCACTACCTGCACCGACGGCAGCGCCAGCAGTCGCCCGAGCAGCGCCCATCGCCGACCGGCCGAGCGCAGGTAGTCGGCGAACGCCAGCGCCCCGGCCGACCGCCGGGCATCGTCGACCCACTGGACGGCCGCCTCGCACTCCGCCGCGGTGAGCCCGAGGGCCGCCAGGTCGGCGCGCTGCCAGGCCACGACGTCCGCCGGACCGCCGACCCAGCGCTGCAGCGCGCGGGCCGTACTGCTGCAGAACGCGCAGTCGCCGTCGAAGACGAACGTCGGACGCTCAGTCACGCGCCACGACCTCCACCTCGAAGCCGTCGCCGCTCTCGAGGTACGCGGCGTAGTGCTGCTCCCCACCGGCGTACGGATGCCGGTCGGGGAACATCAGCGTCCAGCCGTGACCCGGCGCCCGGTCGACGAGCCGGTCGACGGCGGCGCAGGTAGGCGCCCAGAAGGCGAGGTGGTTGAGACCGGCCCGCATCCGGTCGTACGGCACGTCGCGGTGCAGGTCGCGGGACTGCTCGACCACGAGGTAGCCGCCGTCGGGGCTCTGCCAGGACTGCCCACCGGACCAGGCGTCAAGCGGACGCCAGCCGAGCTCGGCCAGTAGCCAGCCCCACCGCGGCCAGTCCTCGGCGAAGTCGTCGACCCAGATCTCCACGTGGTGGAAGCCCATCACCGCCCCTCCCCGCACCGGAAGGCCACCAGGCTGTAGACCGGATCGCCCTGCTGCCCCACCCCGGCGAACGTGGTCGACCCCGCGGGCTCGGCCCCGAGGGCGTGCAGCGTCGCCTCGACCCGGGGGCGGCTGTCGCCGGCGTGCTCGTCGACCGGATGCCCGTGCGCCGCCCGCTTGTCGACCGTGGTCACCAGCGTGCCGCCCGGCCTCAGCACCCGGATCGCCTCGGACAGCACCCGCTCAGGATGGTCGACGAGGTGCAACAGCCACACCATCGCCACGGCATCGACGCAGCCGTCGGCCAACGGGAGCCGCGCCGCGTCTGCCTGCACCCCGCGTGCTGGCAGCCGTACGACGGCACGCCGCAGCATCCCGTGCGACCGGTCGAGGACCACCAACGCGCGGCGTGGGCCGGCCAGCTGCTCGGCCACGATCCCGGTGCCGCCCGCCAGGTCGAGGACGACCGACGTGTCGGCCGGGAGCAGCCGGTCGACCGCCGAGGCGGCCGCGATGGCACGCGGCGCACCCCCACGGGTGTCGTCGTAGCGCGACGCCTCACGGTCGTAGTCCAGCATCGCGGACGGTCAGCTCTCGGTGGCGGCCAGCTGCCCGCAGGCGCCGTCGATCTCGCGGCCGCGGGTGTCGCGCACCGTGGTCGGCACGCCGCCGGCCTCGAGCCGCCGGACGAACTCCGCCTCGTCCTCGGGCCGCGACGCCGTCCACTTCGAGCCCGGAGTCGGGTTGAGCG
Organism: Nocardioidaceae bacterium; assembly: GCA_050699035.1. Lineage (GTDB taxonomy): Bacteria > Actinomycetota > Actinomycetes > Propionibacteriales > Nocardioidaceae > WHTB01. Next base: position 2,395 of record JBOHDE010000370.1, read on the forward strand.
GGATCAGGTTGGCGTGCACCCAACCCCAGTCGCCGTACGACGTGAGCACGTCGGCCAGCAGGTCGGCTCGCCAGGCCTGGTCGTTGATGTCCTTGATCAGGGCGTACTCGATGGAGACGCGTCGCTTCGTCACCTGCGCGTAGTCGTACGCCGCGGCCACCGCCTCGTGCACGTTCCACCGGGTGTTGACCGGCACCAGCTCGTTGCGCAGCTCGTCGTCCGGCGCGTGCAGTGACAGCGCCAGCGTGACCGGCAGCCCTTCGGTGGCGAGCTCACGCATCCGGGGTACGAGGCCGACCGTCGACACCGTGACCCCGCGGGCCGAGATGCCGAGCCCTTCCGGTGTCGGCGACGTGATCCGGCGGACGGCACCCATCAGCGCCCGGTAGTTGGCCATCGGCTCGCCCATGCCCATGAACACGACGTTGGAGACCCGGCCCGGGCCACCCGCGATCTCGCCGCGGGCCAGCGACCGGGCGCCGACGACGACCTGGTCGACGATCTCGGCGGCCGACATGTTGCGTTGCAGCCCGCCCTGGCCGGTCGCGCAGAACGGGCAGGCCATCCCGCAGCCGGCCTGCGACGACACGCACATCGTGACCCGGCCGGGGTAGCGCATCAGGACCGACTCGACCAGCGCACCGTCGAACAGCCGCCACAACGTCTTGACGGTGGTGCCGTTGTCGGC
>JBOHDE010000371.1:0-3050 GCA_050699035.1 Nocardioidaceae bacterium
GTCGCCGCCGGCGACCGGGTGTTCGTGACCAGCCAGCGGCGGGTCGACGACCGCAACGTCTACGCAACGGTCGCGTACGGCGCCCGGACCGGCCAACAGCTCTGGGAGGCGCAGTACGGGTTCGGGGACTCGTCGGCATCGGTGCGTGACCTGGCCGTCAGCCCCGACGGGCAGCGGCTGTTCGTGACCGGTCAGGTCCGTCCGGCCGGCACGCTCGGGCAGTACGGCACGGTCGCGTACGACGTTCGCACTGGTGATCAGCTGTGGGACGCGCAGTTCGGCGTACCCGGTGGTCTGGCTTTCCCCGAGGACATCGCGGTCAGTCCCGACAGCCGGCAGGTCTATGTGACCGGCACCAGCGACGACGCGTCCGGCGATACCGGCGCGGGGACGGTCGGCTATGACGCCGGCACCGGCGAGCAGGTCTGGTCGGCGAGGTACAACAGCGAGTTCGGGAGTACGGACGCCGCGAGCGCGCTGACGGTGAGCCCGGACGGCGCGACGGTGTATGTCGGCGGACACGCGTTCGAGTCGTTCCTGCTGTCGCACCTGGTCACGCTGGCCTACGACGCGCGCACCGGGGAGCAGCGCTGGGTGGATCTGTTTGCCGCCGAGGGCGGTGACTGGAACCAGGCGCTGGACCTGGTCGCCCGCCGGGACCACCTCTATGTGACCGGCCGGGCGGTCGGGATCCCGGCGCTGGCGTTCGGCTCCGACGGCACCCGGCAGTCGGTGGTGGGGTACGGGGAGGGCAGCTACTTCGCCGGGCGGTCCCAGGGCATCGAGCTCGCCGTCACTCACAATGACCGGACCCTGGTCGCGGTCGGACACCTCCGCAACGCTGACGGCGACCTTGAGTGGACGGTCGCCGGCTTCCGGCTGCGCTGACGTGCTCGTGAGCCTCTGACGAAGGGCGTCGACGGGTCGTCGAGCTCGGACCCGTCGACGCCTTCAGCTCAGCCGGTCGGCCGGACCAGGAACAGGCCTTCGTACCCGTGCACCGCCACGACGCCGTTGTCGAAGAACGGGTAGTTGCTCCAGGTGCCGTGGCTGAAGGCGGCCTCGTCGTCCTGCGGCCAGACGTCGAAGAAGCTGACCTCCTTGAGGGTGCCTTCCTTCACGTCGTCCAGGCTGAACACTCGCAGCCCGGCGCGGTAGTTCGACTCGTAGACCCGGTCGCCCTTGATGTACAGGTTGTGGTCGATAGCCGTGGTCTCGTGGAAGAACCGAGACGTCAGCTCGGGGGACTCGAGGTCGGTCACGTCCCAGATCAAGGTGCTGGTCTTCTGGCCGTTCCGCATCTCGTCAAGCTCGTCGCCCATCAGTAGCGTCTCGCTGTCATCCGTGAGCCAGGCTTGGTGGGAGTACGCGCTGCCGACGTACGGGGTGCGCGACAGCATGACCGGCGCGGCCTTGTCGGTGACGTCGACGATGGTGAGCGTGTCCTCGTTGGAGTTGAAGCAGATCTCGCGGCCGTCGTAACGGTCGTCGGGTCCCTGGTAGTTCACGCACTCGGCGTCGTGGGTATAGCCGTCATCGCCGAAGCAGGAGTCGAACGTCGGGTTGGCCGGGTCGTCGATGTCGACGATGTGCAGGCCCGACTGACAGGAGTGGGTGTCCTCCCGTACGCCCACTGCGTAGGCGAATCCAGCGTCCTCGTTGATGGCCAGGTTGTGTGCGCGACCGAAGTCTGTGTAGTGCGCGGTGGCCTCGAACGTGCGCGGCTCTGCCGACCGGTCGAGGTCGCGCAGTTGACGGAGGTCGAACACCTGCATGCCATGCTCGCGCGCTTCGGACACGATGAACGCGTGGTCCTTGTGGACCTTGATGTCACGCCAGATGACATTCTGGGTGCCGGAGGTGGGCAGGTTGCCGAGGTAGATCGGCTTGACTGCATTGGTCACGTCGACGAACGCCGTGCCGTTGTCGCGGCCGGCGATCACGTAGCGGCGGTCGGTCTCCGGGTCGGTCCAGCCCCAAACATCCGAGCCACGGCCGCCACCGATCTCGGCCATCGGGAGGAAGCTCATCAGGACGGTGTTCTTGCACGGGAAGTGCCCGGCCATGCCTTCTACACACGGTTGGGCGCTGGTGTTCGGCGCGTCTGACGACGTGGGGAACGCCGCGTCGAAGTCGGTCGGAGGGGCATCTTGGTTCTTGCCGACCTGGTCCTCAGCGGACCCGACCGTGGGGACACCGAAGAAGATCGCACCGCACAATAGTGCGAGCAGGGGCAGGAGCAGCAACCGTTTCATGGTCCGTCCTTTCGTGGGTGGCTCTGCCATCTCACCAGGCGGACACGATGTGTGCAACAGTCGTGACTAGACGTTACGGAGTTGTGAGTGCCGGTCGGAGGCTCGACCTCGCGCCGGCTGGCGCCACTCGCGCACCGATAGGCTGCCCCGCGGCGGCAGACTCGCCGTGGGGCGGTAGCTCAGCCGGTTAGAGCAGGGGACTCATAATCCCTGGGTCGTGGGTTCGAGTCCCACCCGCCCCACCCAGTGTTTTGCGCGGGTCAGAGAACATGTAGCCGACCAGTCTTCGTTCGATATCCGCCGTAAGTGCCCGCTTTGGCTGCATCGATGAGCTGCCGTCGGGCGCTCTTCGGGTCAGGGTGTTTGTCGGCAGAGATCCGGTCTCGAAGCGCCAGCTGTACCTCACTGAGGTCATCGAGCCGGGCCCAACCTCCGCGAAGCTTGCCGAGGCGGCGAGGACCCGGCTGCTGCACCAGGTCGACGAGAAGCGCAGCCCGCGCACCCGGGCGACGCTGGGCCAGCTGGTCGACAAGTGGTTGGGGCGTTCTCGACGTTGATCCTTCGACCCGGCAGGGCTATGAGGCCAAGATCCGCAAGCACATCAGGCCGTTGCTCGGCTCGATGCCGCTGGGTCGGCTTGACGTCGAGGCGCTGGACTCGTTCTACGCCGAGCTCCGTAGGTGTCGCGAGCATTGTGACGGTCGGGCCTTCGTCGAGCACCGGACCAGTCGGGCACATGTGTGCGACGAGCATCGGGGTGATCGGTGTCGGCCGGCTAACCCGCAGGGGTGCCGA
>JBOHDE010000372.1:0-3045 GCA_050699035.1 Nocardioidaceae bacterium
TGTGGCTCCTTACTCCCGACCGTCGCGAGCGGCGCTCGGTGGGATGCATCGCAAGGCGGAGGAGGAGGCGCGATGCGCAGCATCGTGCGACGACGACAACGCCGCGAGGCGCCCACCGAGAGTCGCGCAGCAGGTCAGCGGAGTAAGGAGCCACACCCTAGCCGCGGTTCGTCAGTCGGCGGCGGGCTCGGGCTCGATCGGAGTGTGGTTGCGCGACAGCACCCACGCCATCGTCGCCAGGGCCGCGACCTGCAGGGGCCAGCCGAGGGTGATCTTCGCGATCCCCAGCGCCCCGGCCTGGCCGGCCTCCCACAACGGGTAGTAGACCGCGACCCGGAGCGCGCACGGGATGGCCAGGATCCAGGTCAGCAGGCTGCACAGCCGCACGATCTGCGGGTTGCGATGCCAGCCGGTCGGGTCGCCGGTGACGCTGCCGATCATGAAACCGATCACCGGCCACCGCGCCAGCGCCGACGACGCGAGCAGCACGAAGTAGGCGGCGTTGTACCAGATGCCCGGCAGGAAGGCGTCCTCCGCGTTCCCTGACCGCAGCGCGAAGAACGCCGCGATGGCGATGCCGAAGAACGCGTTGAGCACGTACTGCACCGACGACCGCTGCACCAGCCGTACCACCAGCAGCACGAGGGTGGCTCCACCGCCGAGCGCCAGCGCGAGCCGGAGGTTGTGCGTGCTGATCCAGGTGACGGTGAACGCCAACGTCGGGACGATGCCTTCGAGCAGCCCGCGGCGGCCGCCGAGCGCGACCGCCATCTGGTGGCGGACCAGCTGCTCGACGGTCTCAGCGGTGACCGGCGCGCCTGCGGCGACGGGGGAGCTCATCCGCGCAGCTCGTAGCGGGGGTTGTACATGATCTGCTCCCCACCGGTGGTGCTGATACGTCCGTGCACGACCAGCGCGGCACCCGGCTGGATGCCGGCGATCCGGCGTCGGCCGAGCCAGACGATCGTGACACTGCCGGACCCGTCGTACAGCTCGGCCTCCAGCGCCGGGGTGCCCGAACGCGGCCGCAGGGTGACGTGCCGCAGTGTGCCGGTCAGCGCGACCCGGTCGCGGTCGACCGCATCGGCCACTCGCATGCAGCCGGTGGTCGTCGCGACGTCGCGCTGCAGGTCGCGGTCCTCGAGATCCTGCTGGCTCGACCCCAGCCGGCGCAGGGCGCGGCGCAGCCGTCCACCCGCCTCGACGGCGTCCTGCGATGTCATGGCCAAAGCGTAGTTCAGATCACTGGTCACGTGAGGGCGGACCCGGCTGCTCGGCATCGGCTGCACCCGGCCCGGTCGCCGGCATCGTCAGCGGGATCGACGCCCGGGGTGGCATCGGGCTGTCACCACGGCGCACGACCACCCGGCGGAAGGCGGCCTCCACGACGCCGTCGGGGTCCGGATCCACCGCCGGCTTGCCGAGGAACGTGCCCCGCAGGAGCCAGCGCGGCGCGGACACGCCGACCACCCGTGAGGTCTGCGTGCCCGGCTTGCCGTCGGGCGTCTGCATCGGCACGACCAGCTTGACCTCGGGCCCGAACTCGCCCTCCTGCTCGGTCGCGGTGCCGCCTCGGCGGGTTGCCTCGGCTCCGATCTCCCGGCGTACGTCGTCCCAGATCGTCTCGTTGCGCGGCGCCGCGAACGCGCGGACCTCGACCGCGCCTTCCGGGCCGACCAGCAAGACGGCGATCACGTTCTGCGTGTTGGGGTCGACCTGCAGCCGTACCTCGAGGCCGGGCGCGGCGGTGACGATCAACCCGCCGAGGTCGACCCGGCCGCCGCCTTCGTTGCCGGTCGAGTCGTCAGTGTCCAGGTCGACGTCGTCGACGTCCCACGGACCTTGCGGCCGGGTGAGCTCGGACCGGTCCCCCTGGTGCGGGTCGACCGGCGTGCCCCGCAACGCCTCCGACTCCTTGCCGGCGCGGTCCTTCCCCCGGCTGCGACGACCGAACATCACGGACCTTCCACCGGCGCCAGGCCGTCGAGCCGCGCCGCGGCGAAGCCGCCGGTGGACCCGTGGCCGCCGTCACCACGGGCCGACCCGGGCAACCTCTCGACCTCGACGAAACGGGCCCGCTCGACGCGCTGGAACACCAGCTGAGCGATCCGGTCGCCCCGCGACAGCGTGACCGGCTCGGCCGGGTCGAGGTTGACGAGCACGACCTTGAGCTCGCCGCGGTAGCCCGCGTCCACCGTCCCGGGCGCGTTCACGATCGACAGCCCGCAGCGCGCCGCGAGCCCCGACCGCGGATGGACCAGCGCGGCGTACCCGTCCGGCAGGGCCAGTGAGATCCCGGTGGGAACGACGGCCCGCTCCCCCGGCGCCAGGACGACGTCGACGGTCGTCACCACGTCGGCTCCGGCGTCGCCGGGATGGGCGTATGCAGGCAGCGGTACGTCGGGGTCGAGACGTCGGACCAGGACGTCCAGGTCGGTCATCGGGCCATCACGGTGCCCGACCCTACCTCGGTCCGGATCGGCCTCGTGAAAGGCTGTCCGCCGTGTCCGACAGTGCCCCCACCTATCGCGAGCGGCTGCACGTCCCCGTGGCCTGGTGGCTGCTCGGCCTCGGCTTCGTCGCCAGCCTCTGGCTGGCCCTCGCAGTGGCCCTCCCCGGGCCTGCCGTGTGGGCCATCAGCGCGGTGGCCGCGGTGCTCGTCGGGCTGCTCCTCGCCGGGTACGGCCGGGCCCCGGTCGAGGTCGGTGAGGACGGCCTCGTCGCCGGACGCGCCCGGCTGGACTGGCCGGCCTGCGGCCCAGCGACGGCACTCGACGCCGACGCGGCCCGGCGGCTGCGTGGCGTCGACGCGGACGCCCGCGCCTACCTGCTGATCCGGCCCTACCTGCCGACGGCCGTGCGGGTCGACGTCGACGACGCCGGCGACCCGACGCCGTACTGGCTGGTCGCGACCCGTCATCCGGACCGGCTGGCGGCGGCGATCGAGTCCGCCCGTCGTACGCCGTGGAAAACTGGGTAACACAAGGAGTGACATCGTTGCCGAACGAGGAGGCACAGACCGTGGCGTCAGGGTCCAAGGTGTGG
>JBOHDE010000373.1:0-3037 GCA_050699035.1 Nocardioidaceae bacterium
TCTACAAGCACGCGTTCGTGCTCGCGCCGATGACGCCGTCGGAGCTGGTGGCCGACTGCTTCGAGCTGGCCCGCGACGTACGCACGCTCGACATGCGGGCCTCGCCGTACGACCTGACCGGACTGGGATACGAGCCGGTGCGGATCGAGACGCCGGAGGGCAAGGTCGAGTATGCCGAGGCGCAGCGCGGGTTCGCCGCCCGGGCGGCGCCGTTGCGCCAGCGACTGGTCGACCTGTGCGACCGGTTGCTCAGCGCCGCGACGTGACCGGACGCATCGTCGGCCAACCTCGGTGAGTGTGACGAGTTGGCGGCGACACGCCGGCGTGTCGCGCCAACTCGTCACACTCACCGTGGAGGGGTCAGCGTTGCTGGCGGCGCAGGCCGTACGTCACCGCGTCGCACAGCGCCTCCCAGGAAGCCTCGACGATGTTGTGGCCGACGCCGACTGTGACCCACGACGTCTGCTCGCCGGAGGTCTCGATCAGCACCCGGATCACCGCGTCCGTGCCGTGCCCTTGGTCGAGGATCCGCACCTTGTAGTCGGTCAGCTCGAACTTGCCGACCTCCGGGTAGACCTGCCCGATCGCGGTCCGCAGTGCGTGGTCGAGGGCGTTGACCGGGCCGTTGCCCTCCCCCGTCACGACGATCCGCTCGCCGCCGGCGCGCAGCTTGACTGTCGCCTCGGACAACGCCTCGTCGCCCGGCCGGCTCTCGGTGATGACGCGCCACGACTCGACCTCGAAGTACGACGGCCGGGCGCCCTCCATCTCCTCGACCAACATCAGCTCGAACGACGCGTCGGCGGCCTCGAACGTGTAGCCGGTCGACTCCAGCCGCTTCACCCGCTCGGCGACACGGGTCAGCCGCTCGTGGTCGCCGGCCAGGTCGAAGCCGAGCTCGCGGCCTTTCAGCTCGATGCTGGCGCGGCCGGCCATCTCCGAAACCAGCAGCCGCATGTCGTTGCCGACGGTCACCGGGTCGGCGTGCTGGTAGAGGTCCGGGTCGACCTTGATCGCGCTCGCATGCAGCCCGGCCTTGTGGGTGAACGCGGACAGGCCGACGTACGGCTGCCGCGACGTCGCGGGCACGTTCGTCACCTCGGCGACGGCGTGCGCGATCCGGGTCGCCTCGCGCAGCCGGCCGCTCGGCAGGACGGGGCGCTGCTGCTTGATCTCGAGGTTCGCGACGACCGCCACCAAGTCGGCGTTGCCGGTGCGTTCGCCGTACCCGTTGACCGTGCCCTGAACGTGCGTCGCGCCCGCGGTGACGGCGGCCAGGGTGTTCGCGACCGCGCACCCGGTGTCGTTGTGACAGTGGATTCCGACCCGTACCCCCGTGGTCGCATGCACGTCCCCGACCACGTCGGTCACCTCGGGCGGCAGCATCCCGCCATTGGTGTCGCACAGCGCGACCAGGTCGGCGCCCGCCTCGGCCGCCGCCTGCAGGACCTCAAGCGCGTACGGACGGTTGGCGCGGTATCCGTCGAAGAAGTGCTCTGCGTCCAGGAACACCCGCTGTCCCTCGGACCGCAGGTGCTGCACGGTGTCGCGGACCATCGCGAGGTTCTCGTCGAGGGTCGTCCGCAGCGCAGCCTCGACGTGCCGATCGTGGCTCTTCGCGACCAGCGTCACGACGGCGGCCCCGCTGTCGCGCAAGGCCGCCACCTGCGGGTCGTCGGCCGCCGCGACACCGGCGCGACGAGTCGCACCGAACGCAGCGAGCGTCGAGCTCTGCAACGTCAGCTCGTCCTTGGCCCGTCGGAAGAACTCGGTGTCCTTGGGTACGGCGCCCGGCCAGCCCCCCTCGATGTAGCCCACCCCGAGCCCGTCGAGGTGCCGCGCGATCGTCAGCTTGTCCTCGACCGACAGGTTGAGGCCCTCCTGCTGAGCGCCGTCGCGCAGGGTGGTGTCATACACATGGAACGCGTCCGTGGGCTCGAAGCCCAGGGCGTCGGGGAGGCTGGTCACGAGATGTCCTTTGCCGGATCCGTTGTGGAGAAACGAAAAAGACCCCTCGAAGAACGAGAGGTCTGCGCGTCAGGCGGTGGCCCGACGCGCTAGCAGATAATCACCTGCCGTGCGGTCATGTGACGAGGATGTCACAGCGTCCCGTTCCGCGGAAGGACATCTTGCAATCCGGACCATTGGCGCGGGCGCGTAGCCTGGCTCACCGTGGCCGACACCATCGTGATCCCCGTACCCGAACGGCTGCTCGCCGTCTACGTCGTGACGACGTCCTCGCCGCCCGACGAGCTCGCCGAGCACAGTGCGGGCGGGGTCGCCATCGACGTCGTACCCGTCGACGTCGCTCCGCTGCCGCCGGCCGCACTGCTGCGGGCGATGGGAGCGAGCACCGAGGCGCTGGCCAGGCTCGGGTCGGCGACCCAGGCGGTGATCGTGCAGAGCGTCGGCGCTCTCGGCTTCCCGCCTGACCCGGAGATCTCGGCGTACGTCGCCGCGCAGGCCGTGGCCGACGCGTGTGACGGCACGGTCGTCGACACCGTCATCCCGCGCGTAGTCGAGACCTCTCGTGACACCGGCGACGGATTCCGGCTGTCCGACTGGGTAGTGCTCCCCCACTCGCCCGAGGACGACGGCCGGCTGTGGTTCACGACCAAGGGGCTGGCCCGGTTCGGCCTGCCGGAGCTGCAGAGCCGCGGCGTGCCCGACGGCGCCGGCAACGCATGGGGAGCCGTGCTGACCGGAGTCGCCCAGGTGCTGCTCGAGCAACTCGGTGCCGCGCTGGCCGCCGACGCGACCCTGGCGTTCGTGGAGCTGCCGGCGGTGCAGCGGATCAGCCTGCGCGACATCGCCGCGGGATACTCCGACCGGTCCCGCACCGCCGATGACGCGACCCTCGACGTCGAGGCCGAGATCGGGCTGGCGTGGGACCCGGCGATGCACGACGGCGCCGACTCCTTCCTCACCGTGCAGGCGGCGCCAGGCGCAGACGACACCTGGGTCGCCGACGTCGTACGCACGCTGTTCGGCCCCGCGGCATAGCGGGCGCGACACCGCCGACTCGAGACCCGGGGAC
>JBOHDE010000374.1:0-3011 GCA_050699035.1 Nocardioidaceae bacterium
GCCGGTGAAGAAGTACTCCGGCGGGATGCGCAGGCGCATCGACATCGCGGCGAGCCTGGTCGTCACCCCCGAACTGATCTTCCTCGACGAGCCCACGACCGGGCTCGACCCGCGCAGCAGGAACCAGGTGTGGGAGATCGTCAGGGGCATGGTCGCCGAGGGCGCCACCGTGTTGCTGACCACGCAGTACCTCGACGAGGCCGACCAGTTGGCCGACCGGATAGCGGTGATCGACCACGGGAAGGTGATCGCCGAGGGCTCGAGCGGCGAGCTCAAGGCATCGGTCGGCGCCGGCTCGCTGCACGTACGGCTACGTGTGCCCGAGCAGCGGGCCGAGGCAGAGCGGGTCCTCGCCGGCGTCCTCGAGGTGCCGGTCGAGCCGTCCGCTGACCCGGCCGCGCTGTCCGCGCGGATCTCCGACCCCGAGCGGGTCGCCCGTTCCCTGGCCGAGCTGTCCCGCAGCGGCATCGACGTCACCGAGTTCGCGCTCGGTCAGCCGAGCCTGGACGAGGTGTTCCTCGCCCTGACCGGACACGCCGCCGAGGAGGATGCCGCATGAATGCCACGTCCGCGGAGCAGGCGTCGGCGCCGGTCACCGAGGACGCGCTGCGCAGTGTGCTGTTGGCCGGTGAGCGGCCGTCTCGCCCCGGTCCGGTGCTCACCTCGTTGACATTCGGCTGGCGCGCTTTGCTGAAGATCAAACACGTCCCGGAGCAACTCGTCGACGTGACCATGTTCCCGATCATGTTCACGCTGATGTTCACCTACCTGTTCGGTGGCGCGCTCGCCGGGTCGACTCAGGAGTACCTGCAGTTCCTGCTGCCGGGCATCCTGGTGCAGGCGAACGTCATGATCACCATGAACACTGGCATTACGCTGAACACCGACATCCAGAAGGGGGTGTTCGACAGGTTCAGGTCACTTCCGGTGTGGCGACCGTCGCCGCTGGTCGGCGCCCTGCTCGGCGATCTGGTGCGCTACTCGATCGGGTCGGCGATCGTGATCACGCTCGGCCTGGTCCTAGGGTTCCGGCCGGAGGGTGGCGCCGTCGGGGTGGTGCTCTCGGTGGTGCTGCTGCTGGTGTTCTCGTTCTGCCTGTCGTGGCTGTGGACGATGCTCAGCCTGATCCTGCGCACGCCGAACTCGGTGGCGGGGGTCAGCATGATGGTGATGTTCCCGCTGACGTTCGTGAGCAACATCTTCGTGGACCCGAAGACGATGCCCGGGTGGTTGCAGGCGGTCGTCGAGGTCAACCCGATCACCCACCTGGCGACCGTGGTACGCGGCCTGATGCACGGCTCGGTGCCCGCCGGGGAAATCGGCTGGGTGCTCGTCTCGTCTGTACTTCTCGTCGCGGTCTTCGGTCCCATCACCATGGTCCTCTACCGCAACAAGAAGTAGATGCCGCTGCCGCGAGCACTTGGTCGAAATCAACTCCGACAACCCGGCCCACTCGGCCAACGCCATCACCGGTACCAAGCCCGGAACTCCCGAAACCGGCCCGAAGTGCAAGTGACGGAGGGGGCAGCCCACGTAACTCAATCCTGGTCGACATGCTCCGACGGTGACGACCACGCATCGAGAAATGGAGAGAAGCAGTGAACGAGATGACACTTCGTGTGACGTCCGCCGACGGTACGAGGATCGCCTACGACCGGAAAGGCACTGGCCCGGCGGTGATCCTCGTCGGCGGCACCCTAGACGACGGCGCTGAGAACGCGCCGCTGGCCCGGCTCCTTGCCAACCATTTCACGGTCTACAATTACGCACGACGCGGCCGGGGCGCCAGCGGCAATACACCGCCGTACGCCGTGGCGCGGGAGGTGGAAGACCTCGACGCGCTGATTGCGACAGCCGGCGGCTCAGTTCACGTGTACGGCGCCTCATCTGGCGGCGCCCTCGCGCTGGAGGCAGCAGCGGCAGGTTCGGCGATCGACAAGATCGCGGTGTGGGATGTGCCGTACGCGATCGGGGACGACCTGCGGCCGAGGTTCAACCAGTACATCGCGGACACCCACGAGGCATACAAAGCCGGCCGGGACGAGGAGCTCCTGGAACTGTTCGTGAGGCTTACCGGCGGACCCGACGCGGACATCGCGGCTGGCAAACAACACCCGAACTGGGCCTCGTCCGTCGCGCTCGCCCACACGCTCGTCAAGGACGCCGTGGTCCTCAATGACTACAAGATCCCCACGAACCGACTTGCCCGCATCACTCAGTCGGTCCTGGTGACCACCGAGGGTCCGATCACCGAGCCCCAGATGGCGGGCCTCCCGACCGACTTCTTCGACCGCGCCGCGAAAGCGATAGCCGCTGCCACCCCCCAGACCGAACGACACACGCTCGACGGGCAGGGACACGTCGTCGCCCCCGAACTCATGGCCCGTGTACTGAAGACGTTCTTCAACCAGTAACCCGTCGACTGATCAGGTCGCGACCGTGGGTCGCTTCGGAACGCAGGCCCATCGGCCACGTCAGCATCGGTCGGTGAGCGGCGACTCCTGAGTTCCGGAGTCTCGCCGCGTGTTGGCGCGAACGCGATCTGCAAGCCTGCGATCCCTTCCCCATGACGGGTGCGCCGATGACGCGGACCTTGCCGCGAGCTCGTCAACTGGGCAGCCAGCGCACGGACTCACCCCGGGAAGTCGTCAACGACGCCAGCAGCGAACTAAGCCTGCGTGCAGAAAGGCGCCTCCCGGGAGATCAAGCCGCTCTCGCCCCAGGATCACCCTGACATCGCTGCCGCGCTGGAGGTCGTCGACCTCGAAGAAGGACCGGCGTCCGTGAACGCGGGCGACATGACCTCTGGTTCCGGGGTCATGCGGGACAAGATGGGGACACGACAAGGAGAGACGATGAGCGAGCTGACCACCACGCAGCCGGTTGGCACACCGACCTGGATCGACCTGGGCATCCCGGATCTCGACCGCGCGATGACCTTCTACGGCGCGTTGTTCGGTTGGGAGTTCGATGTGGGACCGGCGGAGTTCGGCCACTACACCCAGTGCTTG
>JBOHDE010000375.1:0-3009 GCA_050699035.1 Nocardioidaceae bacterium
GTCCGGGTCCCGGAGGCTCCCGGCCAGCCCCACACCTCGGCGTACAGACTCTCTCGGGTCACGACGACGCCCGGGTTGCCGGCCAAGCAGACGAGGAGGTCGAACTCGGTCGGCGTCAGGTGCACCTCCGTGTCGGTGACCCAGACCCGGCGAGAGGCCGCATCGACCCGAAGGTCGCCCAGCTCGACGGCGGGGCGTGCGGCCAGCTCCGCGGCCCGGTCGACCCGCCGCAGCAGGGCCGCGACCCGGGCCACCAGCTCCCGCATCCGAAACGGCTTGGTGAGGTAGTCGTCGGCACCAACACCGAGCCCGACCAGGATGTCCGCCTCGTCGTCGCGCGCCGTCAGCATGAGCACCGGGACCGGCCGCTCGGCCTGGATCCGCCGGCACACCTCGTGACCGTCGAACCCGGGAAGCATCACGTCCAGGAGGACCAGGTCCGGCGCGGTGTCCACGAACTGCGTGACCGCACCTGGTCCGTCCCAGGCCTGGACGACGTCATACCCCGAGCCGCGCAGCCGGTCGGTGACCGCCTGGTTGATCACCGGCTCGTCCTCGACGACGAGGATCGTGGGAGCCGCTGCGCTGACTGGCATGGTGCGAGCCTAGGAGCCTGCGCGGCTGAGAGTGGGGACGATTCGTGAAGGTTCTGTGCAGGTCTCGCGCAGGACGGTCGGCGGGCGACTTGTCAGACAGTTCGTGCGCAATGCCGCACGTTTCGTCTGACAACTGTCCGGGACGGGGGAACACGTGCGCCCCGGGCTGGTCGAGTGCGTTGCGCTCGAGGGCATCGGCGGTGATCATGGGCGAGTGGTCTAGATGTCTTCCGGCCTTCGGGCTCCAGTTTCGGGAAAGGGGCGCCGGCGATGGCGCGCAAGAGCAGACTTCTTCGGCGATTCGGAGCCGGCACCGCAGCCGTTGCACTGGCCCTCGGCGGACTGACCCTCATCCCCCCGCAGGCTGCGGCGCAGGACTGGAGCGACTGCCTGCAGGGATCCAGTGACACGCAGGCCGTGTTCGAGCGCGCGGCACGGATCAGCGGCGTCCCGGCGGATGTCCTGCTCGGCGTCGGCTACCTCAGCTCGCGCTGGAACCAGCACGCCGGCGTGCCGAGCACGTCGGGCGGCTACGGCGTCATGCACCTCAGCGACCTCGCGGTGACCACGTCGTCCAGCCCCGCCAAGGGCGACTCCAACCGCGGTCTGCCCGAGCGGGCCGGCACGCTGCGGGTCGCTGCCGAGCTGACCGGCTACCCGGCCGACCGCCTCAAGACGGACCATGTCGCGAACATCTGCGGCGGTGCGGCCGTACTCGCGTCGTACCAGCCCGCCACCACTGCCCAGCAGCCCGCCGCCTGGAGCAAGGCGGTGGCGCGCTACGCCGGCACCGCCGCCGAGGACGAGGCCCAGCAGTACGCCACTATGGTCTTCGACGTACTGCGCAGTGGTGCCAGCGAGACCACCGACGCCGGCGACACCGTCACGCTTGCCGCCCGACCGCAGGCTGTCGTCGACACCCAGGCAGTGGAGTCCGCCGGTGTGCTCGAGCCCGGCATCGACGAGGTGGAGTGCCCGTCCACGATCGTCTGCGAAATCATCGAGGCGCAGTACCGCTCGACCGGCCCCGCGCCGACGCAGTACGTCAACTACGACCTCGCCGACCGGGAGAACGACCTCTCGATCGACTACCTGGTCGTGCACAACACGGAGTGCGTCTACGACGTGTGCATTCAGCTGATCAAGGGCGAGGCGCAGCCCAACCGGTTCGTCTCCTGGCACTACACCCTCCGCTCCGCCGACGGTCACGTCGCCCAGCACGTCGCCACCCGCAATGTCGCAGCGCACGCCGGCAACTGGTACGTCAACATGCACTCCATCGGCTTCGAGCACGAGGGTTTCGCCGCTCAGCCGGGACGCTGGTACACCGAGGCGTTATACCGTGCCTCCGCCGAGCTCGCCACGTACCTCGCCGCCAAGCACCACTTCGAGCTCGACCGGGCCCATGTGGTCGGCCACGACCAGTTCGGGACCTCCTCCTTCAAGTGGGATCCGGGGCCGTACTGGGACTGGGAGCACTACATGGAGCTGCTGGGCGCGCCGATCGAGCCCGACCGGCGGAGCCGCAGCAGCGTCGTCACCGTCAAGCCCGGTTTCGCCGACAACCCGCAGCCGATGACAGGGTGCACCTCGGCCGGCGTGGCCTGCCCCACCTTCGGCACCAACTTCGTGAACCTGCGGACCGCGCCCAGCGATACGGCGCCTCTCGTCGGTGCCGCGACGAACGCGGTCTCCGACAAGAACCCCCGCGCCGCCGCCGGACACAAGTTCTACGTCGCCGACCGTCAAGGCGACTGGCTTCAGGTCTGGTGGGACGGCGCGGTCGGTTGGCTGCACAGCCCGAAGGCGGATCCGGTCGTCGTTCCCTCCCAGGGTGAGGTGGTCGAGGCAGTCGGCGCGACGCCGGTCACCGTCTACGCCCGCGCGTACCCCGAGGCTGCGGCGTACGAAGGGACCGAGGTTCCCTACCAGGGCCAGCCGACCCTCGACGCCATCACGCTCAAGCCGGGGCAGCGCTACGTGATCGGCGACAAGACCGTGCCGACCGACTACTACTACGCCAAGTCGATCGACGGCTCCCTCCCGGGCGACAAGACGGTGATCCACGGGGAGGAGGACTACTACCAGGTCTGGGTCGGTCACCGCCTCGGGTACGTCAAGACCGACCAGGTCCGCGTCCTCCCTGGTCACTAACCGGGACCGCTTGTTGACTGGCGCGTTGCCCGTGCCCGCCGGCCACAACGTCACCCTCCGAACCGACATTCTGAGCCCGGAATCGGGGCCGAAAGCGTCGGTTCGAGGGGTGAAGTCACCCAGGCACGCCGTCACCGCTCGCCGCGCCCAGTCGCGTGTCATCGGCCCGGCGGTGTTAGGCCCACCACATGACACGCGACCGCGGACGGTCCGTCGGGCGGCCGTGACCGAGGTGGAATTTTGCCCAATTGGGCAATCT
>JBOHDE010000376.1:0-2990 GCA_050699035.1 Nocardioidaceae bacterium
TAACGAGAGTAGCAACAGCAGCGACGACTCCCGTTCCAGACCTGACCCACGTGTCCATGTCGTCACGCCTCTCAGATCGCTCGCTGTTCTTGTCTTCAATGGCGGGCACACGATCACCGGGCTACGGGAAACACGAGATGGGTGACTCGGTCACCTTGGACGCAGACCGTCGGGTTGTCGAGCAGCACTTGCTCGGTCGACAACGCGCCGAAGAAGGGCCGGTTGCCCTCGCCCATCACCACCGGAACCAGGTCGACGGCCACCTCGTCGATCAGCCCTAGGTCCAGGCACTGACGCGCGATCGTGCCGCCGGCGATTGCGACGACGCGGCCCTCGGCAAGCTGCTGGGCTCGCACGACGGCGGCCTCCACCCCGTCGGTAACAAAGGAGAACGGCGCCTCGGGATGGGCGGCGACCCAATCCGTCGGGACCTCGTGGGTCACGACCACGACGGGGACGTCCAGGGTGTGGCGTCCCTGCCAGCCCTCGGCCACGTCGAACAGCGTCCGGCCACAAACCAGCGCACCGAGTGAGGACACCCACTGACGCCAGTGCTCCGCGCTCGGCGGGGCCAGGTGGACGGTGAAGTCCCCTGCGGGGGTCGGCATCGCGGTCTCGCCGTTTTGCAGCCAGTCGAACAAGCTGCCGATGGTGTTGTCCCGCTTGGCGACGTACCCGTCGAGAGACATGATCGCCTGTGCCTGCACTTTGCCCATCGAGCCTCTCCTCAGGTGTGCTGCGGTCTGTAGATGTGCACGACGATGCCGCTGGGGAACGGCTTGGCCTCGACCAGGTCCAGGTGTCGCGACTCCGGCAGCTGGTCGAAGAGGGCCTGCCCTTGACCCAGGACCATCGGCTGGACCAGGAGTCGGTATTCGTCGATCAAGTCCGCCGCGGCCAGTGCCCCGGCGAGTCCGGCTCCGCCCCAGACGATGACGTCAGGGCCGGGTTCGGCCTTGATGGCGGCGATCTCGGTTGCGAGGTCTCCTCGCGCGACGCGGGTGACCGGCCACGTGGCCTCGGCGTCGCTGAGCGTCTTGGAGAACACGACCTTGGGGATGTCGTTCATCGGCGCGGCGTACGAGTCGTCGGACTGCGGCCAGTACGACGACATCTCTTGGTACGAGACGCGACCCATCAGGTGGGCGCCGGCCTTACTGATCCGTTCAAGCTTCCACTGCTTCACCTCAGGGTCGGCGATCGCGACGCCGGGGTGCTCGCGGTCGCTGGCGACGAACCCGTCCAGCGACATGGACATGTACAGGATGACGTTACGCATGACTACCTCTCGTTCCTTGTGTGTGCTGGGCCAGGTGATGCATTCGGCGGCGCCGCGTGGCGGCCAGGGAGAGACTGCGCACGACCCCTGCGTCTCGTCACGTCGTTGAGGAGCCTTCCGAACCCGTCGATGGCGATCGTTGCCCCCGCGCTGTCGAGGACGGAGCTCAGCAGGACCTGGTTCGCCTCCAGGACGAGACGTCCGATCCTGCCCTCCAACGCTTGGACGGCTCCAGCGGCCCGGAAGCCGTTGCCGCCGATGACCGCGGCTTCGGCGCGGGGGCTGAGATGGTCAGAGATCCAGTCGACGACTGCGGCCGGCTCGATCCGGTCCGGGTCGTTGGGAAGGTCCGCGATCAGAGCCTCGACGACCTCGAAGCCCTGGCTGCGGAAGTATTCGGCGCCGAGATCGTTGAGCGAGGACCCGAACCAGGGCGGGTGAATGAGACTTACCCGCTTGATGTCGTGCGCCCTCAATGCCGACACCGCCGACCTGGAGGTAGCGCACGCCGGCAAGCCCCACCGCTCACAAAGCCGCTGCACCAGCGCCGATTCTTCGTGGTAGCCGATGGCGTAGCCCGAGCTCGTCGATGCGAGGACCAGAACGTCCAGTGCGGCACGTGGCAACGCCGATACCGCCTCATCGAGGGCGGCTGGTGTGGCCCGCGCGAGCAGGTCGGCTAGAGAGGTCGGCGGTTCAGTTCCGGGGGGTGCGAAGGACGCGGGGTTTTCCGTCCGCGAGACGTGGACGCGAACGTGCGTCCCAGCCATACGCCGCAACTCTGCGCGCGGACCCTCAGCGGCGTGAGGTGTGAGCACACCCACCGTGATGACGTTGCCGGGCTTCATGGCTCAAAGGCTGGCAGCGCGGGCCGGCAGCATCAACGACGATCTGCTCCACGCGACGTGTAGCGTCGGTACATGATGCCCGACGTGGAGCTGCGTGAAGTGCGCCTGTTTCTAGTGCTCGCTGAGGAGTTGCACTTCGGACGCACCGCCGAGCGGCTCGGCCTGACGACCTCGCGGGTCTCCCAGACTCTGCAGGCCCTTGAGCGGAAGCTCGGTGGTCACCTGCTCTTCCGCCGCACCAGTCGCGTCGTCGATCTCACCGAAGCCGGACGCGAGTTGCACGCCGAGCTGGGTCCAGTGGTCGCCGGCCTGGACCGGGTGCTGCGCAGGGCCCAAGCTCGAGGCCGGGGACCAGGTGTGGTGCGGGTGGGCCTGCTCAACGCCGCTTCCGGGGTGGACGTCCTGAGCCGAGCGATTGAACGGTACGAGGCAGTCTACGCGGGTGCCAAGGTGCAGCTCACCACCACGCCGTTCAACGACCGCCTCGGTCCTCTGCGCCGACGCGAGGTCGACCTCGTCGTGACGCGGCTGCCCCTCGACCAACCCGACGTCGCAGTCGGTCCGGTGTTGAGTACCGCAGACGAGCGCGTCGTCATGGTCGGCACAACCCACCCGCTCGCCGGGCGCACCGACCTGTCCACGGAGGACCTCATAGGTCACGACGTCCGGCGACCCCATGGCGTCCCCTCCGAGCTGGCCGAGGCGACTTGTCCAGCAAGGACACCGTCGGGCCGACTCATCCGGTTCGTCGACGCACCCGTCGACGACAACGCCGAGCTCCTCTACCTCCTCGCGCGCGGTCGGCTCATCCATCCCACCGTCGCACCGTTCGCACAGCATTTCCAACACCCCGACGTGGTCGC
>JBOHDE010000377.1:0-2975 GCA_050699035.1 Nocardioidaceae bacterium
GTGTGACGAGTTGGTTGCGACACGCCGGCGTGTCGCGCCAACTCGTCACACTCACCGGGAGGAGGGGTGGGTCCAGGCGTACGAGTCGCCGAGCCGAACCAGGTCGACCCCGGCCGCGACCCGGCGCAGGTCGTCGTCCTCGATGACGAACATCGCAGGCCCCGCCACATCCACCAGGAGTGCGGCCGCACCCTCGGCGAGCGCCGCCTGCGCCGCCGTTCTCGTCGTCACGGGTACGGGTCTGGCCTGCGGGTCCCATCCGGTCAGGGCGTCCTGGCCGGTGAACGCCAGCAGGGCCTGCCGGCCGTCGCGACCGGTCATCAGTACCGCCGCCAGGTCCGCGGACTTGTCGCGGGCCAGGCCGTTGGCGTCGTACTCGACCTCGCCGACGACGGCGACGACCGGGACCAGGAGACGCGCCCGCAGCAGCGCCGCGAGCGCCGGCTCGGTCGGGCCGCCGTCGGTCGCGGCGGCGAGTGCCGCGCGCAGCGTCGGGTCGGCGGAGCCGTCGTCGCCGGCGAACCCGGGATCGGGGATGGCACGCACGGACCCACGGTACGGACCCGGCTACGCACTAGGGTCGGCGCCCTGATGACCCTGCTCCCCCACCCCGACCTCGCGGACCGGATCACCGCCGCGCCCGCCCGGCTCGGCGCGACCCGGTTGGTGTGCATCGACGGTCCGGCCGGCTCCGGCAAGACGACACTCGCCGCGCGGCTGGCCCAGCTGCTGCCGGGCTCGACCGTCGTCCACATGGACGACGTGTATCGCGGGTGGGAGACGGACTTCGCCGAGGTGCACCGGCGCCTCGCGGACCAGGTGGTCGCGCCGCTGCGGGCCGGGCGCCCGGCCCGCTACCAGCGCTACGACTGGTACGCCGGTGAGCTGGCCGACTGGGTCGACCTGCCCGTGCCGGACGTGCTCATCCTGGAAGGCGTCGGCTCGGGGGCCCGGTCGCTCGACGCCGTGCGCAGCCTGCTGGTCTGGATCGAGGTGCCTGAGGAGCAGCGGATCGCCCGCGGGGTCGAGCGGGACGGAGCGGCGGTGCTCCCGAACTGGCGCGCCTGGATGGCCCACGAGGCGGTCGAGCATGCCCGTCAGCAGACGCGTGAGCGGGCCGACCTGCGGCTGCTCGGCGACGGGCCTTTGGATCACTCGATCGTGATGCCGTGAGTGACCCAGCGGTGCGCGACCTCGAAACCCATCCGCCGATAGACCCCGAGCGCACCGGTCGGGTTGTCCGCGTCGACGTCGAGCGACGCGGCGCCGTACCCCTCGGCGCGGCAGGCCCGCAGCACGTCGGAAAGCAGCGCGGACGCGGCACCTTTGCCACGCCAGGCGCGGCGGACGCCGACCTTGCCGACGTACGCCGTCCGGATGCCGGTCGCGGCGGCATCGGCCTCGTACTCGTAGTTGATCGCATAGCCCACGACGACATCGGGCGCGCCGTCGGCGACCATAGCCCGGGAGATCGCCGGCCGGAACGCGCGGGTGTCGGTCACCCATTGCTTCCACATCGCCGGTGACCACCCGGCGAAGCCCCAGTGGTCGAGGAACGCGTCGTTGTGCGCTGACCTGGCCGCCTCGGCGCTGACCGCGTCGTAGGGCAGCATCGTCAACCCGCTGGGAACGTCGGCCGGCGGGGGTTCGGCGTCGAGCCGGCACTCCATCCCGAAGTTCCAGCGCTGCGCCGTGAAGCCGGCGGCCTGCAGCAGTGCGGTCTGCGCGTCGTTGGCCACCAGACCGTCGCACACCAGCGCGGCGGGCACGTCGGGAAACATCCCCGCATGCGCCTCGCCGGCCCGCCCGACGGCCCACTCGAGGCTCGCGGTGCCGACGCCGGTGCCGCGGTGGTCGGGGTGCGTCGCGCCCTCCAGGTGGATGCGGTGTTCGCCGTCGGCCTGGTCGCGGGGCCGCACCGCGGCGTAACCCACCAGGTCGTCGCCCCGCCAGGCTCCGAAGAAGTCCCGGTCCGGGTCACGGGTCGGATCGGCGAGTTCCTCGGCCAGGTCGTCCGCGTCGTAGTTCTCGCCGGTCTGGTCCACGCGTTCGCAGGCGGCGAGCAGCGCGACCCACGCCGTGATGTCGGTGGGCGTCAGCGGGCGGAGCGCGATGGGCACGCCGTGAAACTAGTCCTGTCCGGCGGAGTCGGCCACCGACTTTCGGGCCGCCAGGTAGCGCGCCCGGTCGTCGGCCGGCAGCCGCTCGATGGCGTAGCGCAGCATCGTGCGTGGCATCACCGCCGCGTGGCGGTCGAGGAACTCCCGGAGCGCCGCCTCGTCCACCCGCTTACCCGCCTCACGCAGCATCCACCCGCTGGCCTTGTGGATCAGGTCGTGGTCGTCGGTCAGGACCTGCTCGGCCAGGGCGAACGTGTCGTCCGCCTGGCCGGCACGGATGAGCTTGTGCGTCGCGACCAAGGCGATCCGCCGGTCCCAGACCAACGGGGAGCGCACCAGGTCGAACAAGATGCCTCGCGGTCGGTCGAGCAGCCAGCCGCCCACGATGTCGGGCGCGCTGCAGTCGACCAGATCCCAGTTGTCGACCCGGGCGGTGTTGCGGAGGTACGTGTGTGCGACGTCGGTCAGCGCGTCGGCGTCCCCAGCAGCGAGGGCGCGAGCCGCCCGGTCGGCCAGCAGGACCAGCGCGACCTGGCGGTGCTCGTGCACGGGGCTTTCGAGGGCCGACTCCAGGTCGGCGAGCGGGAGGCCGACGCGCTGGTATGGGCGGGCCAGCGCGCGCAGCCGGGACAGCTTGACGCCGACGAACACGTCGCCCTCGCCGTACTCACCAGGCCCCCCTTTGAAGTAGCGCGCCAGCGCGGCCGCCGCCGTCGGGTCGGCCTCGGCATCGATCCGGGCCACCAGCTCCGCCATCGTGCTCTCGGTCATCGAACCACCGTACGGAGCAACGGAAGCACCGACATACGTGCAACCTCGGCGCGAGGAGGGCTCACCATTCGCGCCGAGGTTGCA
>JBOHDE010000378.1:0-2959 GCA_050699035.1 Nocardioidaceae bacterium
CCCTTGTTGAACGTGATGAGCGGTCCACGCGCGTCGATGCCGCGGCGGTTGGCCACGACGATCTGGTCGCCGACCGGGAACATGTCCTCGGGGTAGTAGTCGGTCGGGATGAGGCCGACGTAGCTGACCGGGTCGAGCGCGCTCTCGCCGAGCTTGTAGACGGCGATCGTGTTGGCCCGGCCGAGGCTGACCAGGAGCCGGCCCTCGTGCACGGTGACGGCGTCGGGCGCGTAGCCGACCTCGGAGCTCTGCCACGGCTTGGTCTCGATGGTCTGGACGACCTCGTCACTGGTGGTGTCGACGACGGAGACGGTGTCGTCGTTGGTGTTGGCGACGTAGAGAGCGTCGCCCTCGAGGTGCATCGCCGTCGGGTGCAGTCCGACGTCGACCTGGCCCACGGGGGCACCGGAGTCGGCGGTGTCGATGACGCTGAGCACACCGGTCGTCGAGGTGCCGAGGAAGTGGTCGGCGGGGACCTGGGTGCCGTAGGACTCGACGGTGTCGTCACCCGCCTGAGCGTGGCGCCCGCCCTCGTCGCTGACGTAGAGCTTGTCGCCGACGAACTTCAGCTGGCGGGGAGCGATGCCGACGTTCCAAGTCTGCTTGATCGTGCCGGCAGTCGGGTCGATCGCCACGACGGTGTTCTGGCCGTTGACGGCGGCGTACATGGTCGATCCGTCTGGAGAGAACGCCATCCCGGCCGTCAGCGCCCGCCGGCCGTTCGCGTCTGGGATCGCGATCTTGGTGCCGGCCGCCAGGCTGCCGTCGGCGTTGACCGGGAACCTGGTGATCCCGGTCGCGTTGGGCATGAAGAGGAAGTTGCCGTCCGGGGAGTAGAGTGGGCTCTCCTGGCCGACGGTGTTGTCCGACAGGCGCAGGTTGACCCCGGCGGCAGTGCCGCCGCGCCAGATCAGCTGGTACGTCTCCAGGTCGAAGATCTGCAGCGAGACCGAGCGGTCGTTGGCGGTCGCGGCCAAGAACCGGCCGTCGGGGCTGACGGTGGAGCCCATGAACTTGCCGTACGGCGTCATGAGTCGCTCGCCCAGCGGCTTGATGATCTGGTTGGAGGAGATCTGCAGACCGTCGGCGTACTCCTGGCCGACACGGTTCTCGCCGAATCCGACGGTGGTGCCGTAGGCGGCACCGCCGGTGATCACAACGGCCAGCCCGCCGGCGATCAAGCCGAGCGAGCGTTTGTGGACGAAGCCCCGGGCTGGCTTCACCACGCGGTTACGCGTGACATTCATGGCTGTCCTTTCGTAGCGGGATCGAGCAGGACGACGACGCCGTCGAACTGCCACAGCGGGTTCGGTGCGTCGCCCGCGGGGGTGCGAACCTGAAAGAACCCGTTGACCTCCTGGGGGCCGTCACCGTCGGCGACGAACCGTCCTTCTGGAAGCACGTCGAGCTGGTAGATCGCGTTGCCGGTGGCGGTCGTCCCCGGCAGGGTCCAGTTGACGGTGCAGCGCCAGCCGGCTCCCGCCCCCTCGTCCTCGACCCGCGCGCCGCCCTTGTCGCATGTCGTCGTGGCGTGCAGCTGGGCCGCGGTGACCGCCGGGCGGTGGAGCTGATCGGTCTGCAGGACGTAGAGGTTGGAGAACGACGTCGACAGCGCGGCCTCGATCTTCGACTTCTCGATGCCCGAGCCGGTGGCGCCGGTCGTCGCGGCCACGACGACGGTCGTCAGCGCGACCAGGCCGACCAGAGGGGCGAGTCCTCCGACGACGAAGCGGCGGTTGGAGCCGTCGTTGGCCAGATCGGTGAAGTCGCGGCGCACGAACAGGCGGTAGGCCAGGAACGTGGCGAGCGCGGCCCAGGACAGGCTGACCGCGAGCCCGATCCAGAACGGCCCTAGCTGACCGGGCTCGGTGAACAGACCACGGTAAGAGATGAACGCGTTCATCGGCAGCGCGACCCGGAGCGCGACGGGCACCGGCATGACCTGGATGCCCATCAGCACAAGCGCGAGCGCGACCGGCATCAGCAGTCCCAGCGGCGAGCGTCCCAGCGCGACCGACCCCAGCAGGCCGACCGCTGAGAACGCGAGAGTCGGGGGGATGATGGTCAACCAGGCCAGCACGACGGTGCGGGCGAGCTCACCGGAGCTGATCAGATGCCCGTCGAGGCCGGGCAACGGGTGGCTGCCGATCGAGATCAAGCCGCCCGCCATCGACGACACCATGAGGCAGGCAAACAGCGCGAGGATGACGGTGAGCGCTGCCAGCGCCTTCGAAGCGAAGATGCGGCGAGGCGAGCGCACGGCGACCAGCAGATGGCGCCAGGTGCCGAGGCGGTCCTCGACAGCGAAGATGTCTCCGGCGACGACGCTGGTGAGCAGGGGCAGCAGGAGTGTGCCCATGAAGACGAGGATGGCCAGCGAGCCGGCCCATCCGGACTGGTTCATCAGACGGCCGTAGACGGCGTCGGCCGGAAGCGAGGTCTGCCGGCTGATCACCGCAGAGTAGATCGCCGGCGCGAGCAGGCAGGCGATGAACAGCAGCCGGATGCGCCACTGCGAGACCAGCTTGACCACCTCGAAGCGGTAGCCGCGGCTCAGGGCCACCGGCTTCACACGGACTGGGGTCTCGGCGGTGATCGCGGTCATCGGGTGAGCTCCTCGGCATTGATGTCGACGTTGTTGTGGATGTCTGCGTTGCTGTCGGCGTCGGCGCCGGTCAGCGCCAGGAACGCGGCCTCGAGCGGCGGTACGACCGGTCCGAGCTCGCGGATCGCGATGCCCGCACCGACCAGCCGTACGACCAGGTCGTCCAGGGCCTCTTCGGGTCCGCGTACGACGAGCGCGTGGTCATCGCCCTGCGGCGAACCCTTGGTGCCGGCGACCTGGCGGAGTGACGGCGTACCGCCGGCGACGCGGCGAGCGCCCTCGGGGTCGGAGGTCACGAGTCGGTAGTCGAGCTCGCCGCTCTCCGCGGCCAGCTTGCGCACCGGCCCGGAGAAC
>JBOHDE010000379.1:0-2954 GCA_050699035.1 Nocardioidaceae bacterium
ACCACCCGGATGATGGAGATCGCGGTCCACTCCGACGACCTCGCGGCGAGCGTCGACGTCGCCACCCCCGACCTGCCCGCTGAGGTGGTCGACACCGTCGTCGACCTGCTGAGCCGGCTGGCCGTACGACGGCACGGCCCGACCGCCGTCCTGCGCGCCCTCACCCGAGCCGAACGCGCCCCGGCCGGCATCGCGGCGTTCTGACCGGTCGCCGCCGCCCCGCGCCGTATGCCACGTATATGTGGCAAACGGTCGCTTCCCTGGGCGAAGTACCCGAGGGGAGCGACCACTTCCCACGGTTCATTCGAAATAGGGCTCTCCTGCTGCCCGCGCCGACCGGCCACGACGTCACCCTCCGAACCGACATTCTGAGCCCGGAATCGGGCCCGAAAGTGGCGGTTCGAGGGGTGAAGTCACCCAGGCACGCCGAGATCGGTCCGGGTCGTCGTCGGCCGACACGTGTCCGCACAATGCAGGCGGGTCCACCTGACCGGAAGCCACATTTTCACCCCCACACGACCGGCGGCGCCAGCCGCCACCACCCAGTTACGTGGCAAACGGCGGCCCGTCAGCGGCGAGCTATCACGTCGCCGGCTCCGGCACCCGTTGCATCACCAGCGCGTCGCCTCCGTCGGCGTAGTAGCCAGGCCGACGGTCGATCCGCTGGAACCCGGCCGACTCGTACAGCGCGACGGCGGCGGCGTTGTCGGCGCGCACCTCGAGCAGCACCGTCGGGTACGAGTCGAGCGCCAGCGCGGACAGCAGCCGCCGGCCGATCCCGGCCCGCTGGTGGCGCCGGTCCACCCCGACCCGCTGCAGGTCCGCGGTGTCACCGACCACGAAGAGGATCGCGTAGCCCACCACGGCGTCGTCGATGACGGCCACCACGCAGCTGCGCAGCTCGTGGCCGAGCTCGCCCTCGACCAGCGCCGGAGACCAGCTGTCCCGGCCGAACAGCTCGGCCTCGAGCGCGCTGACCGGCGCGACGTCGGAGGGTCGGGCGGCGCGGACCCTCACGACACCGGCTTGCGCGCCCGCGGCTCGGCGACATCGGGGCGGCGGAGGTACAACGGCTCGACCGGGAGCGTCGGCACCACGCCGCGTACGACCGCCTCCGCGAGCACGGCGGCGGACGGATGCTCGGGACCGACCGGCCGCGCGAAGAAGTCCGGGTACAGCAGCGCACCGCGTCCGACCACCGGCGCGTCGGTCGCGATGTCGGCCGGCTTCGCGACGTGGGGTCCGTCGACCCGGGTGACCCCGTCGGCATAGCTGGCCCAGTAGACCTCCTTGCGGCGCGCGTCGGTCGCCACCAGGAACGGCTCGGCGACCTCGGCCGCGGCCGCGAGTACGTCGAGGGTGCACACGCCCCAGACGGGTACGCCGAGCACCATCGACAGGGTGCGGGCGGTGACCAGCCCGACCCGCAGGCCGGTGAACGGACCGGGTCCGACCCCCACCGCGATCGCGGTGATGTCGCCGCGGTCGGCGTCAGCGCCGGCCAGCACCGCGGCGACACCGGGGGCGAGCAGCTCGCCATGGCGCCGCGCGTCGACCACCGTGTGCTCGGCGAGCAGGTCGGAGCCGTCATGCAAGGCCACGGTGACCGCGGGGGTCGCGGTGTCGAACGCCAGGAGCAGCACGGCGTCAGCCTAGGGCTGTCGGCAGGGAGGTACCCAGTGATGTGCGCAGCGAGATGCCGAGCCAACGCGGCCCGACCGGGGTCACCTTCACGTGGCGGCCGTCGGAGCCGTCGGGGTCGCCTCCCCGGTGCCGTCGGATGACGACGTCGAGCCGGTCGGCGGACAGCGGCTCGGCCCTCCCCTCACCCCACTCGACCACGGTGACGGCGTCGTCGAGCGACATCTCGAGGTCGAGGTCGTCCAGCTCGTCGGCACTGCCCAGCCGGTACGCGTCGACGTGCACGAGCGGCGGGCCGTCCACCAGCGATGGGTGCAGCCGGGCGATCACGAAGGTCGGCGACGTGACCGGGCCACGGACCTGCAGGCCGTGTCCGATGCCCTGGGTGAGCGTGGTCTTGCCGGCGCCGAGCTCACCGGTGAGCAGTACGACGTCACCGGCCACGAGCGCGGCACCGAGCCGGGCCCCGAGTTCGTGGGTGTCGTCGGCCGTGGGTACGTCGAGGTCGACCGGAATCGCCTTGCTGTACACGATCTTCGGACCCGACCGGCTCGCCTCCAGGTAACCCCGCCGCAGCCAGAACCGTTGCGTGGCCGGCAGCTCCACCCGCGCCGTCAGGCTCACCGTGTCGTACCCGCGCTCGGCCGCGACCTCCTCGGCACAACCGACCAGCGACGACGCGACCCCCCGATGCTGCAGCCGGGGGTCGACACCGACGCGGCGCAGCCACAGCTCCGAGCCGTTCGGCTGGAACAACAAGGCGCCGGCCGGCCGGCCGCCGACTCGGGCGAGCAGCCCACCATGCTCGGCCAGGGTCGCGGCGACAGCGGCCCGGGTCTCGTGCTGGGCCGACGACGGCGGATCGAGGTGCGGTCTCGCACCGAAGGCCGCATGGATCACGTCGACGACGTCGTCCGCCTCCTCCGGGCCGGCATCGACCACATGCAGGTCGGTCATCGGTGCGCCTCGGCGTCGGCGCGTCGCAGCAGGTCGGCCAGCGCCCGGTTGACCTCGTCGGCCCGCTCAAGGATGACCATGTGACCCGCCCCCTCGAGCTCGCACAGCTCGGCGGACGGGAGCAGCTCACGCAGCTTCCGGCTGTGCTGGACCGGCGTGATCGCGTCCCGCGTGCCGCACACGACCAGCGTGTGTACGTCGTGCAACGCCGGCAGCGCGTCGTACCGCTCGTACACGGCGAAGTCGGGGAAGAAGTCCGCGACGACGCCGACCGGGGTCCCGGCGAGCATCTGGTCGGTGAAGTCCACCAGCGCCGAGTCGACCGCACCGCCGAACGCGTACCGCGCAGTCAGCAG
>JBOHDE010000380.1:0-2936 GCA_050699035.1 Nocardioidaceae bacterium
GCGTCGACTCGGCCCAGTCCCCGATCGACGCGATGACGCACCACGTGCTGCACGTGCACCACGACCACCGGCTGCCGGTGCTCGTCGACCTCGCGGCCGCTCCCGGTCGTACCCTGATGTTCACCCGCACCAAGCACGGCGCCAAGCGGTTGGCTCGCCAGCTGGTGTCGTCCGGCGTCCCGGCCGTCGAGCTGCACGGCAACCTGTCGCAGAACGCCCGGACCCGCAACCTCGACGCGTTCTCCGACGGCAGTGCGACCACGATGGTCGCGACCGACATCGCGGCCCGCGGCATCCATGTGGACGACATCCGGCTGGTGGTCCACGCGGACCCGCCGGTTGAGCACAAGGCCTACCTGCACCGCTCGGGCCGGACCGCTCGGGCCGGTGCCGACGGCACGGTCGTGACGCTGATGACGGATGCGCAGGTCGCCGACGTGCGCATGCTCACCCGCAAGGCGGGCATCAAGCCGACCACGACGAGGCTGCAGGCCGGCCATCCGCTGCTCGCCGAGCTTGCCCCGGGTGAGCGCACCTTCGTCGTACACACGACGAAGGCGCCAGTTGCCGCGAGCTCGCCAGCACCGGCGCGCGGCGGCAACAGCTCGCGCCGCCGGCGCAAGCCTGCGTCCGGTGGCTCAGCGTCGACCCAGTCGTCGGCGAAACGCTCGTCGTCGAACCGGTCAGGCTCGAACCGGTCAGGCTCGAACCGGGCAGCGACGACCCGCTCGTCGTCGAAGGGCGGCGCCGCCGCCTTCTCCGCCGGGTCGCGTCCGGGGCGTCGTACTCGCTGACCGTTCGCCGCAGCGTCCTGTCCGGTTTGCCGCAGTTGGGGCTAGCCTCAGGACGGCAATGCTGTCGAGACGAGCGAGGAGCATCATGACGACCACACCCGACGAGCCGCTGCGCGACGACGAGATCGAGACCGTCGGCCCCGACGGGCCGCCCAGCCCGGCGACCGATGCTGACGGCACGGACGGCACCGATGCTGACGGCACCGACGGCACCGATGCTGACGGCACGGACGGCACCGATGCTGACGGCACCGACGGCACCGATGCTGATGGCACCGACGGCACGGACGCGGACGGCACCGACGCCTGATCCGTTGTCCGCCCTCGACCTGCTTACCGGCGACGCCCAGACCTTTGTCGGCTCGGTCTGGGCGTCACAGGTGCACGTGCACCAGGCCGAGCCCGCGCGGCTGACCGCCCTGCTGTCCCTCGACGACGTCGACCAGCTGCTGACCAGCACGGGGCTGCGCACGCCGGCGCTGCGGATGGTCATCGACGGCGCCGTGCTGCCGTCGTCGCGCTTCACCCGGACCGCGACGCTGGCCGGCGTGCCGATGACCGGTCTGGTGGATGCCCGCAAGGTTCTCGACCTGTTCGACGCCGGAGCGACGGTCGTCCTGCAGGGCCTGCATCGCTCCTGGCCGCCACTCACCGCGCTGGTCCGGGAGCTCGAGGTCGCGCTCGGTCACCCTTGTCAGGCCAACGCCTACCTCACCCCGCCGGGGTCGCAGGGGTTCGCGCTGCATGCGGACAGCCACGACGTGTTCGTCCTGCAGACCCACGGCCGCAAGGTGTGGGAGGTGCAGGATGCGTCCGATGTACGTGAGCATCGGCTGGAACCGGGTACGTCGATGTACCTGCCGACCGGCACGCCGCACGCGGCGCGTACCCAGGACTCCGCGTCGCTGCACGTGACGATCGGCGTCAACCAGGTCGGCTGGCGGCAGGTCCTGCGGCGCGCGGTGGACACGGCGCTGGCCGATCCGGCCTTCGACGCGGCACTGCCGCCCGGCTACCCCGACGACGCGAAGCAGTTCGGCGCCGAGGCAGGAGAGCGGCTCGGCGCGCTGGCCGCTGCGTTGTCCCAGGCCGACCCGTCGGCGGTGGCGGCAGCCGAGATCGAGCGCTTCTGGACCACCCGCGCGACGGCGGCCCGCGGCGGGCTGCGCGACCGTCTCGCGGTGACCTCGCTGGCCGACGACACCCGGCTGCGCCGGCGTCCGGGGTCGGTCTGCGTGCTCATCGACGAGGGCGCCCGTCTGCGGGTGCTGCTCGGTGACCGTGAGCTGCGGATGCCCGCGCGGCTGGCGGCGGCCGTCGCCTTCGTACGCGAGAGCGCGGAGCTCACGCCACGCGACCTCGAGCCTTGGCTCGACCAGGAGAGCCGACGTGTGCTCCTGCGTCGCCTGGTCGTCGAAGGGCTGCTCGAGGTCGTCGGTTGAGTGGCCTCTACCGCTGCGCGGCGACGAGCGCAGCCGCCGCGGAGCCGCTCGCCGGCACGGCCTCGACGGTGCGGGCGTTCCTGCTGCTGGAGCACCCCGGACCGTGGGGCGAGGACGCGCTGCGCGACTCCCGGCTTCCGGACGGTCTCGGCACCGAGCTGGTCGGTCGGTGTCGCCGGGCCGGTGTGCGACCGCTGCTGATCCGGCGGTACGGCCGGACGACGGCCGGTGGCCTGACCTGCTTCGCGGCGTACGCCGATCCGGACCGACCGTGGCTGGAGGCCGTGACGCTGGGCAAGCCAGCCGAGGTGCTCGATGTCGACCTCACCGCACTCGGACAGGGGAGGTCGGCCGGTCTGGCGCCGCACCCGGACCCGGTGTTCCTGGTGTGCACGCATGGCCGGCACGACGCGTGCTGCGCGGAGCTCGGCCGCCCACTCGCGAGGGCGCTGTCCGGCTCACATCCACAACACACATGGGAGTGCTCGCACGTCGGCGGTGACCGGTTCGCCGGCAACCTGCTGGTCCTGCCGGACGGCCTCACCTACGGTCGGCTCGACGCCGACTCGGGGTCGAAGGTCGCCGCCGAGCACCTCGACGGTCGGCTCGATCTGGCCCAGCTGCGCGGCCGCGCCGGCTACGGGTTCGCCACCCAGGCAGCGGAGTGGCACCTGCGGCAGCGCCTCGGCCTGACCGACCT
>JBOHDE010000381.1:0-2928 GCA_050699035.1 Nocardioidaceae bacterium
GCCGTGCAGCAGGCATTGGACAGTGCACTGCACGGGCGCACCTCGCTGGTGATTGCGCACCGGCTGTCGACGGTCCGTGGAGCCGACCAGATCCTGGTGGTCGACCAGGGCCGGATCGTGGAGCGCGGCACCCACGACGAGCTGCTGGCCGGTGGCGGGCTCTACCGGGCGCTCTACCAGACCCAGTTCGCCCCCGCGCCCACCGTCTGAGGCCGGCGGGGTCAGCGGTCGTTGAGCAGGTAGGCCGTGTTGACCAGGCCGATGTGGCTGAAGGCCTGCGGGAAGTTGCCGACCTGGCGGCCCAGCTTCACGTCGTACTCCTCCGCCAGCAGGCCGACGTCGTTGCGCAGGTCGAGCAGCCGCTCGAACAGGTCCCGCGCCCGCGCCGGCCGTCCGGTGTAGTGCAGCGCCGACGCCAGCCAGAACGAGCAGGCCAGGAACGACCCCTCGTCTCCGGACAGCCCGTCGACGTTGTGGCGGCGCTCCGGGTCGGTGTCATAGCGGTGCACCAGCCCGTCGTGGCTCAGCTCGCGCTCGACCACGTCGACCGTGCTCACCACCCGCGGGTCGTCGCCGGGCAGGAACCCGACCCGCGGGATCATCAGCACCGCGGCGTCGAGCCGGTCGCTTCCGTACGCCTGCATGAACGAGCCGCGGCCCTCGCTCCAGGCCTGCTCGCACACGTCGCGGTGGATCTGGTCGGCGATCGCCCGCCAGCGCTTCGCCGGACCGTTGCGGCCCTGCTCCTCGACCGCCCGCGCCGCGCGGTCGAATGCCACCCAGGCCATCACCTTCGAGTGGGTGAACTGCTGACGTGGCCCGCGCACCTCCCAGATGCCCTCGTCGGGCTGGTCCCAGATGGTCGCCAGGTGCTCGACCAGCGCCCGCTGCAGGTTCCAGGCCACCGTCGTCGACTCCACCCCGCGGGCCCGGGAGATCCACAGCGCGTCCATCACCTCGCCGAACACGTCGAGCTGGAGCTGACCGGCGGCGGCGTTGCCGATCCGCACCGGCCGGGACCGCTCGTACCCGGCCAGCCAGTCCGCCTCGTACTCGGGGAGGCGTCGCTCACCGGCGACGCCGTACATGATCTGCAGGTCCTGCGGCGAGCCGGCGATGGCGCGCAGCAGCCAGTTCTTCCAGGCCGCCGCCTCCTCGGTGAAGCCGGCGTTGAGCATGCACTCGAGGGTCAAGGTGGCGTCGCGCAGCCAGCAGTAGCGGTAGTCCCAGTTGCGCTCGCCGCCGATGTCCTCGGGCAGCGACGTGGTCGGTGCGGCGACGATGCCGCCGGTCGGAGAGTACGTGAGCGCCTTCAACGTCAGCAGCGAACGGGTCACCGCGTCGCGGTACGCCTCGACCGGGTGACAGTCGTCCGCCCACTCGGACCAGAACGACTCGGTCGCGGCGAGGTGGACGTCGGCGTCGATGGGCGTCGGCGCCGGCTCGTGCGACGGGTGCCAGGTCAGTACGAAGCGGATCCGGTCGCCCGCACTGACCCGGAAGTCGGCGACGGTCGAGAAGTCCTCGCCGTGATGGGGTACGTCGGAACGCAGGTAGACCGAGTCCGGACCGGCCACCGCGGCGACCTGGCCGTGCACCCGGTGCACCCACGGCACCAGCTGGCCGTAGTCGAACCGGAGCTTGAGCACGCTGCGCATCGCGACCGAGCCGGACACGCCCTCCACGATCCGCACGATGTCGGGTGCCTGGTCTCGCGGCGGCATCAGGTCGACCAGGCGCACGGTCCCCTCGGTGCTCTCCCAGGTGGTCTCGAGGACGAGCGTGTCGCCGCGGTAGCGCCGCCGGCTGCTGACCCGCCCGTCGGCCGGGCCGATGATCCAGCGGCCGTTGTCCGAGTCACCGAGCAGCGCGGCGAAGCAGGCCGCCGAGTCGAAGCGAGGCAGGCACAACCAGTCGATCGACCCGTCGCGACCCACCAGCGCCGCCGTCTGGGTGTCGCCGATCAGTGCGTAGTCCTCAACCCGCGCCATGACCACAGGTCTATCGTGCGCGGCGCCGGTCCTTGGCCTCGACCCACGCGAAGTAGCCGAACCCGCCGACCGCGAGTGCCCCGAAGAACCACCACTGCAGCCCGTAGAAGAAGTGCGGCCCGGAGTCGATCTCGGGCATCTCCGGCCCGGCCGCCAGCGCCTCGGCGGCCTTCGGAGTCTCCTCGTCCAGGCTCACGTAGCCGTGCAGCAGCCGGTTGGTGAGTACGTCGCCGAAGCCTGTGCTGCTGATCAGCCGCACCTGCCCGTCCGCCGGCGTGATCGCTGCGTCATCGCCGTCCTGGTCGGGCCGCGCCCAGCCGGTGAGCGTGACCGCACCGTCCGGTGGCACCGGTGCGTCGATGTCGGCAGACCCGCTGTTGGGCGCGGTGACCCAGCCGCGCTCGACCAGCACCGTCGAGCCGTCGTCCAGGACGAGCGGCGTCACGACGCTCGCGCCGGGCTGCCCGTCGCGGGTCTGGTACCGCACCACGACCTGGTCGTCCACTGCGTACTCACCGCTCAGCGAGACCCGGCGCCACTGCTGCTCGGCGGGCAAGGGGCCCTCGGCCGTCATCACCTGGCGTACGTCGACCGGCTCGGCGTCGATGTTGCGCTCGATGATCGCGTTGCGGTCCCGCCGCTCGTCGAGGCGGTGGAACTGCCACTCGCCGAGCCGCCAGCACGCGATGCCGAGGACGGCGACGAACAGGCCGAACAACACCCATCGCCGGGACAGCAGGAAGCCGAACACGACTCCGACCGTAACCGCCTTGCCCGCGACGTAGGGTGGAGGGGTGAGCGCCGAAATGTTGCGGGACCGGTTCGGCCGGCAGGCCACTGACCTGCGGGTGTCGTTGACCGACCGTTGCAACCTCCGCTGCCAGTACTGCATGCCCGCCGAGGGTCTCGCCTGGCTGCCGGCCGACGAGACCCTGAG
>JBOHDE010000382.1:0-2915 GCA_050699035.1 Nocardioidaceae bacterium
CCAATTGGGCAATCTTTGACGGGCCGCCGCCGGCCACCGCTTCCGAGG
This sequence comes from Nocardioidaceae bacterium, assembly GCA_050699035.1. Lineage (GTDB taxonomy): Bacteria > Actinomycetota > Actinomycetes > Propionibacteriales > Nocardioidaceae > WHTB01. Next base: position 49 of record JBOHDE010000382.1, read on the forward strand.
ACCAGCCAGACGGCGGCTGCACACACGACCACACCGACCGCCGCCAGCGCACCGATCCGGTCGCCGAACATCAGGAACGCCCAGACCATGGTCGTCGGCGGGGTCAGGTACAGCAGGGTGCTGACCCGAGTCGCGCCGGCGGCTCGGAGGGTGACCAGGTAGCAGCCGTACCCGCCGAACGTCGACAGCACGACCACCCACGCGACCGCCCACCAGAAGCCGGGCGCCGTGGGTGGCGCGAGTCGCCCGGCGAGCCCCGCCGTCGTGACGAACACCGCGGCGGCGAGCACGCTGTGGACGGTCAGCGTGTCGAGCAGCCGGCCGCCGACCTGCCAGCGCCGCTCGAGCAGCGTGCCGGCCGAGAGGGCGAGCATGCCGCCGAGCACGAGCAGGTAGCCGAGGACCGGGCCGCCGCCGTTGCCGACGTCGCCGCCGACCACCAGGCCGACACCCACCAGCCCCACCCAGAGGCCGACCCACTGACGTCGGCCGATCCGCTCGCCGAGCAGCGGACCGGCGAGCGCGCCGACCAGCAACGGCTGCAGGGCGGCGACGAGTGCCGCGACGCCCGCCGGTACACCCAGGCCGACGCCCGTCACGACGCCGCCGAGGTACATCACCTGGCACAGCAGCCCGACCACCAGCTGCCGCAGCACCAGGGCACGCCGCAGCCGTACGCGTGTCACGACAGCCCAGGTCGCGAGCAGTGACCCGGCCACGACGTACCGCCAGGCCAGCAAAGTGTCGGCCGCCGCGTACTCGGTGCCGAGCCGCGCGCCGATGAAGCCGGAGCTCCACATCACCACCAGCCCGGCCGCGGCGAGCGGCAGAGCCGAGCCGGTGCTCGGCGGCGCCGGGCGGGTCGCGGTGACTGTCATGTCGACCAGGTAAACATACAGGTCGGTATACTGTCAGTGCAGTCGGCCCGAGGAGAACGTGTGAGCACCGACACAGCATGGATGACACCGGCCGGAGAGCGCCTGCTCGACGCGGCCAGCGAGCTCTTCTACACCCGCGGCATCCGCGCCGTCGGCGTCGACACGATCGCCCAGGTGGCGGGCACGACGAAGAAGACCCTGTACGACCGGTTCGGCTCCAAGGACCGCCTCGTCGCGCTGTATCTCGAACGACGCGCCGAGCGCTGGCAGACCTTCGTGCTCGCGTACCTCGCCGAGCACGCGCCCAGACCCGGCACCAAGCGCGTCCTCGCCGTGCTGGACGCGCTCGAGGTCTGGCTGGCCCAGCACACGGCTGGCTGCGGTTTCGTCAACGCGTACGCGGAGATCGGCAAGTCGGACCATCCGGGGGTGGCGGTGATCCGGGCCGACAAGCAGTGGATCCGCGAGCTCTACCAGCGGCTGGTCCGGGAGGCCGGCCTGCGCTCGCCCGGCCGGAAGGCGGCCCAGCTGACGCTCGTCCACGAGGGGGCCATCGTGCTCGCGACCGCCGGCGGGCAGGCCGACGCGATCCGGCAGGCGCGGTCCGCCGCCACCGCCCTGCTGGCGGCCTGACGTCAGACGATGTCGATGACGTCGGCGATCGACTCCAGCACCCGGGTCGGCTGGTAGGGGAAGCGCACGACGTCATCCCGCTTGGTCGAGCCGGTGAGCACGAGCACCGTCTCCAGCCCGGCCTCGATCCCCGCGACGACGTCGGTGTCCATCCGGTCGCCGACCATCGCCGTGGTCTCGGAGTGGGCCTCGATCCGGTTCAGCGCACTGCGGAACATCATCGGGTTGGGTTTGCCGACGAAGTACGGCTCCACCCCGGTCGCCCTGGTGATCAGCGCCGCGATCGACCCGGTCGCCGGGAGCGGTCCTTCGGCCGACGGCCCGGTCGCGTCCGGGTTGGTCGCGATGAACCGTGCCCCCTTGGCGATCAGCCGGATCGCCCGGGTGATGGCCTCGAACGAGTACGTCCGCGTCTCCCCCAGCACGACGTAGTCCGGGTCGACATCGGTCAGTGTGTAGCCGACCTCGTGCAGCGCAGTTGTGAGCCCAGCCTCGCCGATCACGTACGCCGAGCCGCCGGGATGCTGGTCCGCGAGGAACGTCGCCGTCGCCAGCGCGGACGTCCAGATCGACTCCTCCGGGACGTTCAGCCCCGTCCGGGCCAGCCGGGCCGCCAGGTCGCGCGGGGTGAAGATCGAGTTGTTGGTCAGCACCAGGAACCGCCGCTCCCGGTCGACCAGCCGCTGCAGGAACTCCGCCGCGCCCGGCAAGGCCTTGTCCTCGTGGACCAGGACGCCGTCCATGTCAGTGAGCCAGCACTCCACCTCGGCGCGCTCCGTCATGGCGCCCAGACTAAGGCCAGACCCGCCCCCGCCACCCTGCTGGCGGCCTGACCCGTCCGCCGACTTGTCACTGGTGGGCGACACCTCGCCAGTAGCGCTGCTCGGGCGTGGCCGACCCGTTGTGGTCGTCACCGACCAGCTCGATCCGTACCCACTCGATGACGCCGGTGAAGGCGTTGTCGACCGCGGGGTAGTCGTCGGTCACCGGCGTGCCCCGGTCCACCCCGACATTCAGCGTCTCGTCGAAGGAGAAGTAGTACGCCGTGGTCCGCTCCACGCGGCCAGTGCCGGCCGGGCGGCCGTCCACCAGCAGCGTGAGGTCGGCACCGCGACCCAGACCCCCACCGTCGTAACGAAAATCCAGCCCGATCTGATGGGATCCGGGTGACAGCGGCCCCGCCGCCCGCACCGTGGAGAGGTCGCGGCCATAGCAGTTGTACGCATAGCTCAGCAGCCCGTCGTGCACGTACCACGACCACCCGCCGAACCGCCCGCCCTGCGCGACCACCACCCCGTCGGCACCGCCCTGCGGCACCTCGATCAGCGCCGAGAGCTGATGCGAGCGGTTCTTGAC
>JBOHDE010000383.1:0-2899 GCA_050699035.1 Nocardioidaceae bacterium
CGATCAGGGTGTCGGAGTGGCGACTCACCCAGTCGACGCCCGAGCGGTAGCCGCCGAGGTCGCCACCAGCCGCCCAGGTCGTACCGTCGCCGGTCCGGCCGGAGGCGTCGACGCCGTTCGCCGGGACGGTGAAGTCGCCACCGACGGCCACACCCTCGTGCCGGTTGCGGAACGCCAGGCCGTAGACGCCGGCTGTCGGGCCGGCCGGGATCGGCGCGTCGGTGACCTCCCAGGTCAGGCCGCGGTCGCGGGAGTGGAAGATCCGGGATGCCGCTCCCCCGGACGCGATCCAGGCGTCCCGTGGCCCCTCGGTCACGAGGCACGTGCCGCTGGCGGCGAAGCCGAACTCACCGTCGACGGCGGGCGGCATCCCGGCATCCGGCACGACCTCCCAGCTGTGCCCGCCGTCGTCGGTTGCGAGTACGCGGAACTTGCCGTCCACCGGGTCGCTCATCGCGAGCCCGCGCCGCCCGCCGGGGAAGAAGTCCATGCAGTCGTAGAACGCCGCCTCGTCGTCGTTGACGAACGCCAGGTGCCAGGTCTGGCCGCCGTCGGACGTGGTGTAGATGCGGGAGTCAGGCCCGTTGCCGATCGACAGCACGCTCGCGTGCCGGGCACTATGCGCCTCGACGTCGCGGAACGCGAGGCCCTCGGCGCCCTCGGGGCTGACGTCGACCCAGGTCTCGCCGCCGTTCGTCGTACGCCAGACGCCGCCCGCACTGCCACTCACCCAGGCGGTCCTATGGCTGACAGCGTCGAGACCGCGCAGCCCTTGGGTCGTGTCGACGGGGACCGGATGCCACGACAGCGGCTGCTGGTCGGGCTCGGCGGCGGCGGGCGCTCCGGTGAGTGCGAGCGACGCGGGTACGGCGAGGGCAAGGGCGAGAGCCGTCAGGCGGGTGCGCATGGGGTAAACCTTCGCCCACCCGGTGTCACCTGTCCATCACGCCGCGACCGGCCGGTTGGGTCGCGCGGCCGCGCGGCGAGCGACGTACTCGGCCCGCGGCAGCACCTCGACATGCGGGCGCGGTCGTGTCCTCGGCCGCATCACCAGGTCTTCGCGGTGGGTGAAGTACAGGGTCGCCGCCACGGTGCCGAGGACGGTCAGCGCGCCGCCGCCGATCAGCGTCCAGCGACCGCCGAACTGCTCGGCGACCCAGCCGAGGATCGGGGCGCCGAGCGGCGTGCCGCCCATGAGGATCGCCATGTAGAGAGCCATCACGCGACCCCGGATGTACGGCGCGACCGACATCTGCACGAACGCGTTGGCTGCCGTGATCATGGTCAGCGCGCTCAGCCCGCACAACGGCAGCAGCAGCGCGAACGTCAGGTAGGTCGGCATCAGGCCGGTGACGATCTCGATGAAGCCGAAGGCGAGCGCGGCACCGACGACCAGCCGCTGGCGCGGGAGCGAGCGGTGGGCCGCGACCAGGGCGCCGGCAAGCGAGCCGACCGCCATGATCGAGCCGAGCAGGCCGTACTCCGACGCACCCTTGCCGTAGACGTCGGTGGCCATGATGGCCATCGTCATCTGGAAGTTGAGCCCGAACATGCCGGTCACGAACACCACCGAGAGCACCAGCATGATGTCGGGACGGCGGCGCACGTAGCGCCAGCCCTCGCGGACCATCCCCTTCGTGCGGGCGACCGGCTCGAGCGGCGCCAGCTCGCTGGTCCGGATGCGCCACAGCGAGAAGATGACCGCGGCGTACGACACACCGTTCAGCAAGATCGCCCAGCCGGTCGCGAACACGCCGCCACCGAGGCCGGCGATCAGGAAGCCGGCGACGGCCGGGCCGATGATCCGGGCCAGGTTGAACGACGCGGAGTTGAGGCCGACGGCGTTGGCGACGTGGTCACGGCCGACCATCTCGTTGACGAACGCCGTCCGGGCCGGGGCGTCGAACGCGGTGCCGGTGCCGAAGACGAACGCCAGCACGTAGACGTGCCAGGGCTGCACCAGACCGGTGACGGCGAGCAGGCCGAGCACGACTGCGGTGACGCCCATCGCGGTCTGCGTGACGACGAGGACCTTGTGCTTGGGGAACCGGTCGGCGATGACCCCGGCGTACGGGGAGAGCAGCAGCATCGGCAGGAACTGCAGACCGGTCGTGATGCCGAGCGCGGTGCCGCTGCCGGTCAGCGCGAGCACCAGCCAGTCCTGGGCGATCCGCTGCATCCACGTGCCTACGTTGGAGATCAGTCCGCCGGTTGCGAACAGCCGGTAGTTGCGGACCGCCAACGCACGGAACGTCGATCTCAAGCGATAGCCAGCCTTTCCAGGAGCGGGGCCACCTGCCGGAGCAGCTGGCGTTCCTCGGGGGTGAGGTCCTTGAGCCGCTGGGCCAGCCAGGCGTCCTTGCGTTTGCTGTCCTCGGCGAGGACCTGCGTGGCGGTGTCGGTGAGGTGCACGACGACCTGGCGACGGTCGGTCTCGTGCGGCTGGCGTCGGACCAGGTCGAGATCTGCCAGGCAGTTGACCGTGCGGGTCATCGACGGCGGCTGCACCTTCTCGGCAGCCGCGAGCTCACCGACGCTCGACGGCCCCCGCCGGAACAACATGCCGAGGACACTCAGCTGGGTCAGGCTCAAGTCGGTGCTGGCGCGCTCGGAGCGCATCCGACGCGCCAGCCTCGTGACCGAGTTGCGCAATGTGCGGGCGAGGCCCGCGTCGGTGCGTACGTCCCGGGCCGTAGCAGCCATCGACTTCTCGGTCACTTAGTTAGCCTAACTCATTAGCCTTGCTAACCAAAATCACTGCCCGAGCCCGACGTCCTTCGCGCCGAGGTTGCGCGAATGTCGGTGAACCTCGCGCCGAGGTTGCACGGATGTCGGCGTTCCTGGGAAGCAGTGAGCCCGGCAATCGCCCTTACCGGTTCCCGTGGTCGCGTGTCTTGTG
>JBOHDE010000384.1:0-2864 GCA_050699035.1 Nocardioidaceae bacterium
TGATGCAGTACCGCTGGTCGGTCGAGACGTCGTACCCCTCACCCTCGAAGACATGACCGAGGTGTGAGCCGCAGTTGGCACAGCGCACCTCGACCCGCTTCATGCCCATCGACACGTCCTCGATGTATTCGACCCGGTCCTCGGCCAGCGGGGCGAAGAAGGACGGCCAGCCGCAGTGGCTCTCGAACTTCTCGGTCGACCGGAAGAGCTCCGCGTCGCAGGCTCGGCACCGGTAGACGCCTTCGGTCTTCGTGTCGGTGTACTCGCCGGTGAAGGCGCGCTCGGTGCCGGCCTGGCGGAGGACGTCGTACTCCTGCGGGGTCAACCGCTCCCGCCACTCTTCCTCACTGATGGCCACTCGGTACGTCATGCCTCCAGGGTAGTCACCGCACCCTGACGACCTGCTCCGGCGACAGCCCCTCGAGATGGTCGGCGTCGGCGGCCTTCACTACCCGGAACGTGTACGAGCCTTTCTGCTTCGTCGACCAGAAGATGTAGTAGGTGTTGTCGTCGTTCAGCGTCGCCGTGTCGACGGTCGTCCAGTGGTTGCCGGTGCGCCGCTGCAGCGCGACCGACTGCCCGACGTGCGCCGGCCGAACGGTCCCGGTGAACAGCACGACCTCGTTCTTCCTCACGTCGTCGTTGCTCACCACCAGCGTCACCTTGGTGGCGACACCGATCGTGACCGTCGCGCTGGTGGCCGGCAGGTCACTGCCGCCGGGGTAAGCGACCCGGTAGTCCGTGCTCGCCTCTGGTGCCACCACGAACGAGAAGTCACCGGCGGCCGACGGCGACATCGTGTCCACGTCGGTCCACTCGGCGCTGCTGCCGGCCGGACGCTGCTGCAGCGTCACCTCTTGGTCGGACAGGTCGCCGTCGCCGCCCCCTTCGACGGAGAGTGTGCCGCTCAGGGTGACCTCGTCGCCCCAGGTGAGAGCCGTCGCGGATGCGTCGAGGCTGACTGCGGTCGGCTGCGGCAGCGGGATCGAGAAGGACGCGACCTGCGGGTCGTGGTCGCTGTTCTGGTCGGCGAACTCCGCATTCACGTGCACGACGTCGTACGCGAAGCCGTCGGTCGCCAGCTGCGGCGACACCAGGATGTGGTCGAGCGTCTGCGAGTTGCCCTCGAACACGTACGTGTAGCGCTCGTCCTCCGGCAACGTGCGCGGCAGGTCGGTCAGTGCCGTCGCGCCGGAGCCGACCAGGATGTCGGCGGTCTCCGAGAACTCGAAATCGTTGATGTCGCCGGCGACCACCACGCGTGCTGCCGGGTCGGCGGCGAGCACGTCGTCGACAAAGCCGCGCAACACGGTGGCCTGCTGGTGGCGCTGCACCTCGCTGCTGCGGGTCGGGGGCTGGAAACGGCCGAACAGCGGCTCGTCAGCGCCCTTGGAGCTGAAGTGGTTCGCGATCACGAACACCGTGCGGCCCTGCCAACGGAACTCGCCGGCCAGTGGTTTGCGCGAGCTCTGCCAGGCCCCGTTGGTCGGGTCGACCCGACCGGGGGAGTGCGACAGCGCGACCTGGCCGTCGACCGTCTCGACGGTCGTCGGGGTCGTGGCCGAGGCGTCGCCGCGGTCGACGAACTCCAGGCCCCGGTCGGTCCGGTAGAGGAAGGCGACCCGGATGTTGCCGCCGGGCTCGCCGCCGTCGGTGAGGTCCTGCGGGTCGATCTGGCGCCACTCGTACGTCGGACCACCGGCAGTGGTCACCGCGGCGACCAGCTTGTCGAGCGTCTGGTCGGCGGCCACCGTGCCGTCGTTGGTGGCGCCGTTGTTGTCCTGGACCTCCTCCAGCGCGATCACGTCCGGTGCCGCGAGGTTGTCGACGATGTTGCCCGCCAGCGCGTCGAACTTCGCCTGCGGGTCGGTCGGGTCGAGGTTCTCGACGTTGGCCGTGCCGACCGCCAGTTGGTCGGCCGGCGCGGCGGTGGCGGACTCCTTGGCGAGCCCGCCGTCGACGACGGTCGGGGTCTGGGTCACCAGCAGCTTGAAGTTCGAGAACCCGTAGTCGAGCACGCCGCTGGTCACCCCGGAAAGCGTGTCACCGGTGTCGGCCTCGGCCATCGGGGCCAGCACGTCGTCGAGCAGGATTCGCTCGGGGTTGAAGTCGTCGGTCTGCACCAGGATGCCGCCGTGCGGCGTGCGCAGCGACGAGCCGTCGGGTACGACCGGGAGCTCCCCGAAGTTGTTCGTCGGTCCGACCACGTCGGCCGTGTCGAGGCCGATCCGCATGCCCTCCAGCGACTCCCAGAAGTCGATGCCGTCTGCGGTCGCGTCGAACGAGCCGGAGTCCTCGACGCTGCCGGTGGCGTCGTCGTCGATCACCGCGTCGGGCGGCACCCGGCCGCCGGCACCGACGATGCCGACCGCGGGCAGCGGGTTGCCCGACGAGACGGTCTCGACCGTGGGCGAGGAGAGCTGGGTCGTGGTGAGGTTCTCGGTCCCGCCGGACCCGCCGGGGCGGAACTCGCCGACCCGGCCGTCGACCGTGACCGAGTCGCCGGCCGCGACCGTGGGTGCCGACGACGTGAACACGAAGATCCCCTCGCTGGTCGCCGGGTCGGCGTCGGGCTCGGTGTCCTGCAGCCAGAAGCCGTTGTTGCGGACCGCGGTGACGACACCGGGCACGTCGGCGACGTTCTCGTTCAGCCGGGGCGAGAGGTGCGCGGCTCCCTGCAGGTCGTGGATGCGGGCGCTGACCGGGGGCCGGTTGGTGTTCTGCGGCTCGGGTGCGGCCGCGGTGAAGTCGACCGCGTTGTCGTCTGTGTCGGCGGCGCCCCGGTGGGCCGACGTGGTGTTGGACAGCCCGGGCGCCGGGCCGCTGCCCTCGAAGTCGTTCGCCGTGCCGTAGCCGACGAAGTC
>JBOHDE010000385.1:0-2855 GCA_050699035.1 Nocardioidaceae bacterium
CGAAGGCGAGCATGTGATGAACGCATCCCTGCGCAACGCCGACCACTCGGCGGTCGGCGTCGAGACCGAGATCGAGGTGACGATCGGCTCCGGTTCCGGCGGCGACGACAGCGGCGGCGACAGCGGCGGCGGCGATGACGGACCCGACTACAACTACTGAGCGGGAGTCCGCCGCACCGCACGTCGAGCGGAACAACCGGCGTACCCGCTGGTTCCACGCCGGCGTGTACGTGGCGGTCCTCGCCCTCCTCGGCACCGGCTGGTGGCTGTGGGCCGGACAGGAGGGGCGCCCCAGCGTCCTGGCGAAGGCGACCGGCATCAGTGATGCCTCCCTGCACACCTGGGTCGGGTGGGCCTTCGCCGTCGGGGCGCCGTTGGGGACGTTGGTCGGCTGGCGGGCGGCGCGCACGCTGCTGCGTGACTCCGTCCAGTACCGCCGGTCCGACCTCGGTTGGTTCCGCCGCTGGCCGGTTGCGCTCGCGACCGGGCGCTTCGGCCGGCACGAGGGCCACTTCGACCCGGGCCAGCGGCTCGCCAACCTCGTCGTGTTGCTGTCGCTGGCGCTGCTGGTCGGCTCGGGCGTCGGGCTCGCGCTGGTCAGCGGCGGGCCGTCGTTCGTGTGGTTCAACCGGGTGCACAGGTGGTCGACCTACCTGTTCACCCCGGTGATCGCCGGCCACATCCTGATCGGCGCTGGCGTCCTGCCCGGCTACCGCGGCGTCTGGCGGGCCATGCACCTGGGCGGGCGGCTCCGGCGGCGCGACGCCGAACGCGTGTGGCCGGGGTGGACGGAGCGTCAGAGAAAGTCGCCGGAGATATAGCGCTGCAGGTTCGGTGCCATCCAGGTGATGAGGTCCGCGGCGGGCACGGACGCCAGCGGCTCGACGGCCAGCAGGTAGCGGGCCAGCGCCAGACCGAGCAGCTGGGAGGCAACCAGCTCGCCGCGCACCTTGGCCTCCGCCGGGTCGAGCACCTCGGCCAGCGCGGCCAGGACCATCCGCAAGATGCCGTCCCGGAGCAGGCTGGCGGCCGGCTCACCCGTGGCGCCGGCGCGGAGCAGCGCGGCCAGCGGCAGCCGCGTGTCGGGGTTGTCCCACACGGTCAGGAACACGGTGAGCAGCCGCTCCCCCGCCCCGTCGAGGCCGCCGCCGAGGATCTCTGGTGCCATCTCGCGCGGGTCGAACGGGAGCTCCAGGGCGGCGATGAAGAGGTCGTCCTTGGTGCCGAAGTAGTGATGCACCAGCGCCGGGTCGACGCCGGCGGCGGCCGCGACGGCGCGGATCGTCGTACCCTCGAATCCCTTGCCGGCAAAGGACTCCCGCGCGGACGACAAGATCTCGCCACGGGTGTCCGGACCCCCTGGCCGCCGGCCGCGGCCGGCCGGCGCCCGGGCCGCTCGGCTCACGGTGCCTCCTGCTGGGTCACCGGGTCGGCCGCACCTCGCTGGATGTCGAAGTCGGCCCGGGCCACCAGGTTGAGCCGCGTGTACGCCAGCGCCTCGGCCAGGTCCTGCTCGCGGGCCGAGCGGCTGCCGGACCGGCGGGTGTTGATCTCGACGACGACCATGCCGGCGAAGTCCGACTCGGCCAGCAGCTCGAGGAACTCCGCACACGGCTGGTTGCCCCGACCCGGCACGAGGTGCTCGTCCTTCGCGGAGCCGGAGCCGTCGGCGAGGTGCACGTGCCGCAGCCGGTCGCCGAGCTCCACCGCCATCTCGACCGGGTTGGTGCCCGAGGTCGCGCTGTGCGAGAGGTCGAGAGTGACGTTGGCGAAGTCGTACTCGACCGGGTTCCAGCTCGGTACGTACGCCTGGACGTCGCGACGCGGCGCCCGCCAGGGGAACATGTTCTCGACCGCGAAGTGCACCCCAGTCTCTTCGTCGAGCCGGGCGATGCCCTCGACGAAACCCCTGGCGTAGTCGCGCTGCCAGCGAAACGGCGGGTGCACGACGACGACGTCGGCGCCGAGCTGCTGGGCCATCTCGGCCGACTTCTCGAGCTTGGCCCACGGCTCGGTGCCCCATACCCGCTGGGTGATCAGCAGGCACGGCGCATGGATCGCGCAGACCGGGATCTGGTGGTAGTCGACCAGGTGCTGGACCGCCTCGACGTCCTGGCTGATCGGGTCGATACCGACCATCACCTCCACCGCGTCGTAGCCGAGCCGTCCCGCGAGCTCGAAGCAGCTGGCCGTCGACTCGGGGTAGACCGAAGCGGTCGACAGGCCGACCAACGCGTCGGACCCGCGCACAGCCGCGTCCACCGTGGTCTCGTCGATCGGTCTCACGCCTTCAGGGTATGGCCCACGACAGCGGGCAGGTCGCTCACTCAGAGTTTGTCGAGATGCTCCAGGATCACGCCCTCACGCAGCGCCCACGGGCAGACCTCCAGCTCGTCGACCTCGAACAGGTCCATCACCGCGTCCGCGACGAGCGCCCCGGCGACCAGCTGGTGCGCGCGCGCCGGGGACACACCGGGCAGCGTCGCGCGCTCCTCGCTCGACATCGCGGCCAGTTTGGGGATCCACTCCTGGAGCTGGTCGTGCGGCAGCGACCGGCGTACGAAGGGGCCTTCCGCGGCCGGTGCCGCACCGCAGATCCGCGACAGCGACCGGAACGTCTTGCTGGTCGCGACGTGGTGGTCGGGCCGCCCGCCGCGCAGCACGGCGCCGGCGTCGTGCGCGATCGCCGTGCGGATGTGCTTGCGCAGGCTCTTCAGCTCGTCCTCGCCCGGGGCACCGCCGGACAGCCACTCGCGGGTCAACCGACCGGCGCCGAGCGGCAGCGACTGCGCCACCTCGGGCGACTCGTCGGCTCCGGCCGCGATCTCGAGCGAGCCGCCGCCGATATCGAACAC
>JBOHDE010000386.1:0-2733 GCA_050699035.1 Nocardioidaceae bacterium
CCGCCGGTCAGCCAGGACCCGACTGCCGCGGTGGCCGCGGGGCTGGCGATCTGGGGACTGCAGCTGCGCCACAGCCTCGCCGCGGCCCGCGGGGTGCGACCACGGTGGTGGCCGCTCAGCCTGGCGGCGCTGGCGGCGCTGGCCGGCGTGCCGGCGCTGTGGTTCGGCGTGAACTGGATCTCGACCCTGTGGTTCCCGTTCGCCTCCGCGGTGATGGTGCTCGGTGCGCGAGCCGCTGCGGTGGTGATGGCAACGGCCCTGCTGGCCCAGGGCGTCGTGGCGGCGTGGGCCACGATCGTCTCCGGCGCCGGCCCGGTGGCCGTGGTGATCGTCACGGCGTACAACGTGGTGTTCTTCGGATTCGGCGTCGGGGCCTTGTACTGGTCTGCCCTGCTGGTGGGTCGGATCAACGAGCTGTTCGCCACCCGAGCAGACCTGGCCCAGTCAGCCGTCAGCGGGGAACGGCGGCGGATGTCGCGCGACCTGCACGACCTGCTCGGTCAGAGCCTGTCGGCGATCTCGCTGAAGGGCGACCTCGCGCTCCGGCTGTTGCCGGCGCGCCGAGACGCCGCGCTACGGGAGGTCGAGGGCATCACGGGGGCAGCGCGTCAGGCACTGCTGGATGTGCAGGCGATCGCCCGCGCCGAGCACGAGGTCTCGCTGCTGACCGAGTACGACGGCGCGGTCGCGCTGCTGGAGGCGGGCGGAATCGACGTACGCACCCGACTCGAGCTCCCGGAGCTGGCCGAGCCGGTGGACGCGTTGTTCGCCTGGGCGGCCCGGGAAGCCGCCACCAACGTCCTCCGGCACAGCCAGGCTCAGCGGTGCTGGCTGGCCGGGTGGGCCGAGGACGGGCTGCTACGACTCGAGATCGTCAACGACGGCGCCGTACTCCCCGACGCGCAGGGCTCGGCCCGAGGCAGTGGCCTGACCGGGCTGACCGAGCGTGCGCGCGAGCTCGCCGGCGACGTCCGCGCCGAGCAGGTCAAGGGGCGCTTCCGGCTCGTGGTGGAGGTGCCCGCATGATCCGCGTCCTGATCGCCGAGGACATGCACATGATCCGCAGCGCCCTGGTCGCGCTGCTCTCGCTCGAGGACGACATCGAGGTGGTGGCCGAGCTGAGCCGCGGCGACGAGGTCGTCGAGGCGGCGCTCGAAACCCGACCCGACGTGGCGGTGCTCGACATCGACATGCCGGGCCTGGACGGGCTGACCGCCGCTGCGCTGCTCCGTCGCAGCCTGCCGGACTGCCAGGCCCTGATCCTGACCGGCCTCAGCCAGCCGGGCAACCTGCTGCGGGCCCTGCACGCCAACGTGCGCGGCTTCATCGTGAAGGACAAGCCGGCGGCCAGTCTCGTCGACGGCGTCCGGCGGGTCTCCCGGGGTGAGCGCGTGATCGACCCCGAGCTGGTCGCCGCGGCCATGGAGACCGGCGCCAGCCCGCTGACCTCGCGGGAGACGGACGTGTTGCGGGCGGCCTACTCCGGCAGCTCCACCGCGGAGATCGCCGTGGCGCTGTCGCTCTCGCCGGCCACGGTGCGCAACTACCTGTCCAACTCGATCTCCAAGGTGGGTGCGCGCAACCGGATCGACGCAATCCGGATCGCCCGCAACGCCGGCTGGCTCTGACCCCGCAGCTCCACCTATTGACGCCGGACCTGCGGCGATGCCGCGTCAAGGATTGCCCAATTGGGCAAAATTCGACGTCGTGACCGGCGCGGTACCAGCTGTTGGCTCGCGGGTGATGACAGATGTCATCGCCGACGGGTGACTTTGGCATCTGTCCGCGGCCTCGTGGGCTCGGCCAGCCTTGACCTGAGGCAACGCCCACCACACCCCAGGAGGAACCATGCGCAAGGTCGTGGAGTCGACATTCGTGACGCTGGACGGCGTGATCTCGGACCCGCAGGACTGGGGACCGCCGTACTGGGACGACGAGCACAACGAGTACGCCGGCGAGCTGCTGTTCGCCTCGGACGCGCTGCTGCTCGGCCGGGAGACGTACGAGGGGTTCGCCGAGGCATGGCAGCAGCGGTCGGGCGACCCGTACACCGACCGGATCAACGCGATGCCCAAGCACGTCGCCTCGCGGACGCTCACGGAGACCAGCTGGAACGCCAGCCTGCTCGCGGGCGATGCGGCCGAGGAGGTGGCGCAGCTGAAGCAGCAAGAGGGGCTGAACCTGCTGAAGTTCGGCACCGGCGAGCTCAGTCGCACCCTGCTGGCGAGCAGGCTCGTCGACGAGTACCACTTCTGGGTCTTCCCGGTGATCGCCGGCAAGGGCGATCGGCTGTTCGACGGGTTCGACCTGACCCATCTCGACCTGGTGCGGACGACCCCGTTCACGTCCGGGATCGTCGTCCACGCGTACGCCCCGAAGTAGGCCCGTCGGCCCCGGGCCTCAGGAGCCGCCGCGGTCCGGGGCCGTCGTCACCGAGCCGGTCGTCGGGGTTGCGGAGGACACACCGGTCGATGGAGAGGCATCCGCACCCGATGCAGTCGGTGAGGCTGTCGCGCAGCTGGATCAGCCCGTCAATGCGTTCGTCGAGCTCAGCGCGCCAACCGGCCGACAGCTCGGCCCAGTCCTCGCGGGTCGGCGTCCGTCCATGCGGGAGCCGGTCGAGCGCCTCGGCGATCAACCTCAGCGGGATGCCCACCCGCTGGGCGACCCGGATGAAAGACACCCGGCGCAGCGTGTCGCGGGCGAACCGCCGCTGGTTGCCGGTGGTCCGCC
>JBOHDE010000387.1:0-2725 GCA_050699035.1 Nocardioidaceae bacterium
CGACTCGCCAAGCGCCGGCCGCCGGTCATGTGAGCCCGGCCTCCTGGATCATCGCCAGCGTCTCCTCGAGCGTGTCGAGGTCGGCCAGGTCGATCTCGGGCGGGTTCAGCGTGTCGAGCGGTGGCACACCTTCGGCGGTGGGAACGCCCTCGATCAGGGGGTACTCCTTGGTCTCCTCCGCGAAGTACGTCTGTGCGTCCTTCGACAGCAGGTACTTCACGAACTGCTCGGCCTCGGCGGACTTGTCGGTGCTCTTCAGGACGCCCGCACCGGCGACGTTGACCAGGGCACCGGGGTCGGCGTTGCGCAGGTACTTCAGCCGCGCGGGTACGGCGTCGAGGCCCTCCTCGGCGACCTGCTCGTACCAGTAGTAGTGGTTGATCAGGCCGACCGAGATGAGGCCGTCCTCCGCGGCGTTGAGCACCAGGATGTTGTTGTCGAAGGTCTGTACGTCGTTGGCGGCGAGCCCGTCCAGGAACTCGCGGGCCTTGTCCTCGCCCTCGAGCACCCGGATCGAGGTCACGAACGCCTCGAAGCTGGCGTTGGACGGCGCGATGCCGACCTTGCCCTTCCACTCCGGCCCGATCAGATCGAAGACGCTGCCGGGCACCTCGTCCTCGCTGAGCTGGTCGGGGTCGTAGACCATCACCCGGGCCCGGCCGGACACGCCGACCCAGTCGCCGTCGGCACTGCGGTACTTCTCCTCGACCAGGCCGAGCACGTCGTCGGGCAGCGTGGCCAGCTGGCCGGCCTTCGCCAGCGCGCCCAGCGCTCCGCCGTCCTGGGCGAAGTAGACGTCGGCGGGCGACCGCTCGCCCTCCTCGATCAGCTGGGCCGCCAGCTGCGCGGTGTTGCCGTAGCGCACTTGGACGTCGACGCCGCTCTTGGCCTCGAAGTCGTCGATCACGTCGGCGACCAACGCCTCCTGGCGACCGGAGTAGATCACCAGCGCGTCGTCGTCGAACCCGCTGGCCCCGCCGCAGGCAGCGAGCCCGAGGCTGAGCGGGACGGCCGCCGCGGCGGCGAGGGGGCGGAGCGCGTGCTTCATCGAGGGGGTGCCCTTCGGATGGTATTAGGGTTGCCTAACCAACCCTAGCGCACGCCTCCGTCAGCTGATCAACGTCATCGCGATGAAGCCCGTACCGACCTCGGTGGGGGCGCCGAGACCCGTGGCCGTGCCCGGGTAGAACCACAGGCGACCCAGGATGTCCCGCGCGACCACGTCGGGCCGGTTGTCACCGTTGGCGTCACCGGTGCCGACGATGGCGTTGTTGCTGGTCCAGCCGGTCGCCAACTGGACCCGCTCGCCGAAGCCGGTGGCCGTGCCGGGGTACATCCAGAGCCTGCCCTGGGTGTCCCGGCCGACGATGTCGACCAGGCCGTCCGCGGTGCGGTCGCCGATCCCGGTAGGGGCCGACACGTTGAATCCCGACAGCCGCAGGCTGCGCGCGCCGAGGCCGCCGGTGCCGTTGCCGGGGTAGAGCCACAATCGGTTGCCGTCGCGGGCCAGGACATCGGCCGTGCCGTCGCCGTCCACGTCACCCGCCCCGAAGCCGTTCAGGCTGCCCCACCCGGTGCCGACCTGGGTGCGTGCGCTGAGACCGCCGGCGCCGTCGCCGGGGTAGATCCACAACCGGCCGCTGGTGTCACGGCCGAGTACGTCGGGGTGGTCGTCGCTGTTGAGGTCGCCGGCGCCGATGACGGCGTTGATGCCCGTCCAGCCGGTGGCCATCTGGACGCGTGCCCCGAGCCCGCCGGAACCGTCCCCCGGGTAGAGCCACAGCACGTTGCTGCCGTCCCGGGCGAGGATGTCGGGGTGGCCGTCGCCGTTGTAGTCGAGGTCGCGCCCGAGCGCCACCGGGACCGGGTCGGTCACGGTGACCGTCACCTCGTCGAAGGCGTCGAGCGCGCCGTCGGTCGCGGTCAGCCGGAGCACGTATGTACCTGCCGCGTCGAAGCTGGCCGACGTCGCCGCAGCCGATGCGTCGGCGAACGTCACGGTGCCCGGCCCGCTCGACTTGGTCCAGGTCGTCGAGACCGCGCCCGGCGAGGCCGGCAGACCGTCGTCGCTGACCGTACCCGTCAGCGTCGCCGACGCGGGTCGCTCGACCGCCTGGTCGGGACCGGCGCCCACCACCGGGGCCGTGTTCGTCGGCGGTGCGGGCAGATGCCAGTCCACGACCAGCTCGGCCGCCGGTCCGTCCTCGAACGAGTCGGCGGTGCGCCGGCCGGTGCCGCTGATGAGCACGGCCACATGGTTGCCGGCCGCCCAGCCCGGCCGGTCGACGACCTCCTGGACCACAGCCGCGAAGCTCGGCGTCGTCTGGTCGGGCCCGCGGACGTTGATGGTCGGCCAGGGAGCCGGTGCCCACGGCACCGAGGCCGTGGTCCGGGTCCGATCGGTGAGGTTGCGGCGGACCGCCTGGAACGCAGCGGCGTTGTCGGCCGCCTCCGCCTGGATGTTCAACTCCGTCGGGTCGACGCTCACCTCGTCCGCGGTGAACCGGAGTACGGCGGAGTCGACGATCGCACCGGCCGGCACCGGGATCGCGTACCTAAGGCCGACGACCTGCGCGCTGGTGCCGTCGAGCCCGAGCTCGAGGTCGTTGTTGGTCGTGGACATGAAGCCCGACAGCACCTGTTCGGCGTCGTCGGCTCCGGTGGCCAGCGGGACGGTGACGCCCTGCGGGCGGTCGACCGGATGCACTGTCACGACCAGCTGGTC
>JBOHDE010000388.1:0-2716 GCA_050699035.1 Nocardioidaceae bacterium
GGGCAACGGCGCAGGCGGCGACCGCGCTGCTGGCTCGTAAACCGGTCATCGCTGTCTCCTCGGGTTCGCCGGCATCGGTCGCCGGTTGCGGATTTGACGTGAACGGTGGTCGCGCCGGTTCCCTAGGGTGTGTCTCTCTACTCCGCTGACCTGCTGCGCGACCCTCGGAGGGCGCCTCGCGGCGTTGTCGTCGTCGCACGATGCTGCGCATCGCGCCTTCTCCTCCGCCTTGCGATGCATCCCACCGAGCGCCGCTCGCGACGGTCGGGAGCAAGGAGACACACCCTAGGCTGACGGCATGTCATCCGATCGTGTCCCCACCGTTGCCGTGCTGGGAGGTGGCATCGCCGGGCTGGCAGCAGCGCACGCCCTGCGTCGTGAACGGCCCGACGCCGAGGTGGTGGTGATCGAGGGCGCGCCAGCGGTGGGCGGCAAGCTGCGGGTCTCGGAGGTGGCCGGCGTGCCGGTCGACGAGGGCGCGGAGGCGATGCTGAACCGCCGACCCGAGGCCGTCTCGCTGGCCCGCGCGGTCGGCCTGTCGGAGGCGATCGTGCATCCGGAGACGACCAGCTCGGCGGTCTGGACCCGGGGGCGGGTACG
This sequence comes from Nocardioidaceae bacterium, assembly GCA_050699035.1. Classification (GTDB taxonomy): domain Bacteria; phylum Actinomycetota; class Actinomycetes; order Propionibacteriales; family Nocardioidaceae; genus WHTB01. The sequence continues at coordinate 601 of JBOHDE010000388.1, forward strand.
GCCGCTGCCGCCCACGCTGATGGGGATCCCGACCGACCTGCGGGAGCTGGCCCGCTCGGGCATCGTGAGCCGGTCGGCGTTGGCCAGGATGCAGGCCGACCGGCTGCTGCCGGCGTCGGACCCCGAGCCGGACGTCGCCGTCGGTGAGCTGATCGGTCACCGGGTCGGTGCCGAGATCCGCGACCGCCTGGTCGAGCCGTTGCTCGGCGGGGTCTATGCCGGCCACGCGCGGGAGATCTCGCTGCGTGCGGGGGTGCCCCAGGTGGCGGCGCTGGTCGACCGGGGCCGGTCGCTGCTCGCGGCGGCGTCGGCAACGGCCGCCGAGGGCAGGGCCGTCGGCGAGCCGGTCTTCGCCGGCCTGGCGGGCGGAGTGGGGCGGTTGCCCGGCGCGGTGGCGGAGGCCTCGGGCGCGGTCATCCGTACCGGCACGACCGTCCGTGGGCTGCAGCGACGGGCGAAGGGCTGGCGGCTCGTCCTCGGACCGACCCGCGACGAGGAGCAGCTCGACGTCGACGCGGTCGTCGTCGCCCTCCCCGCGGCGCCGGCGGCCCGGCTGCTCGCCCGCGACGTTCCTGAGGCGGCTCGGCTGCTGGCCGAGATCGAGTACGCCAGCGTGGCACTGGTGACCTTCGCGTTCCGCCGCGACGCCGTCGCCGACCGGGTGACCGGGTCGGGGTTCCTGGTGCCGCCGGTCGACGGCCGGGTGATCAAGGCCGCGACGTACTCCAGCAATAAGTGGGGCTGGCTGTCCGGCACCGACCCGGGTCTGGTCGTCGTCCGCACCTCGCTCGGCCGGCACCGCGAGGAGCGTGACATGCAGCGCGACGACGTCGACCTGGCGGCGGTGGCGCTGGCCGACCTGCGGGCGGCGACTCACGTAGATGCCGAACCGGTGGACACCCGGGTCACGCGGTGGGGTGGCGCGTTGCCGCAGTACGCCGTCGGCCACCTCGACCGGGTGGCTCGGGTCCGGGCCGCCGTGGCGGTCCAGCCGGGGCTCGCGGTCTGCGGTGCGGCGTACGACGGGGTGGGCATCCCGGCCTGCATCGCGTCGGCCGAGAAGGCGGTCACCCAGGTGCTCGCCGGCCTGCGGCGGCGCGAGACAATGGCGCCATGACTGACGTGACCCGCGCTGCCAACGCCGGCAAGGCCGCCAAGGAGCTGAACGACACGATCCGCTACACGATGTGGTCGGTGTTCAAGGCGGAACGGCCGATCGGTGCGGCCGACCGTGGGGCGCTGGCCGCCGAGGTGGAGCAGCTGTTCGAGCAGCTCACCGCGAAGGACGTCACGGTTCGGGGGAGTTATGACGTCTCCGGCCTGCGCGCCGACGCCGACCTGATGCTGTGGGTGCACGCGGCGGACAGCGATGACCTGCAGGAGGCCTACCAGCGGTTCCGCAAGACGGCGGTCGGCTCACACCTGGCGCCGGTCTGGTCGCAGGTCGCGTTGCACCGGCCGGCGGAGTTCAACAAGAGCCACATCCCGGCGTTCCTCGCCGACGAGACGCCGCGGGACTTTGTCTGCGTCTACCCGTTCGTCCGGTCGTACGAGTGGTACCTGCTGCCCGACGAGGAGCGGCGTGCCTTGCTCGCCGAGCACGGCAAGATGGCGCGCGAGTACCCCGACGTGCGGGCCAACACGGTCGCGTCGTTCGCGCTGGGCGACTACGAGTGGATGCTGGCCTTCGAGGGCGACGAGCTGCACCGGATCGTCGACCTGATGCGGCACCTGCGCGGCAGCGAGACCCGTCGGCACGTGCGCGAGGAGGTGCCGTTCTACACCGGCCGCCGCCGCGAGATCGGCGAGCTGGTCGCCTCCCTCCCGTAGCCCGCCGCTTGCTGATGTGCAAAATTGCCCAATTGAGCAAAATGCGACCCCGAATCGGCGGGAACCGGGTCGAAAATTGCCCAATTGGGCAAAATTCTACGTCGGGGGAAGGCGCCCCACTCGGTCAGCTGGCGGGCTCGAGCTTCAGGCTGATCGAGTTGATGCAGTACCGCTGGTCGGTCGAGACGTCGTACCCCTCACCCTCGAAGACATGACCGAGGTGTGAGCCGCAGTTGGCACAGCGCACCTCGACCCGCTTCATGCCCATCGACACGTCCTCGATGTA
>JBOHDE010000389.1:0-2687 GCA_050699035.1 Nocardioidaceae bacterium
CGCCGACAAGGTGGCCGCGGCGACGGCCGTGTCGGACTCCCTGGCTGATGCTGAGCTGACCGACGCGCGCGCGTTCGCGGCCGAGCTTGGCGTGCGCTGGCTGACGCCGCGGACGTACGAGATGCAGCGAGCCGGCTACCGGGCCAACGACGGCGACCGCTGCTACTTCTGCAAGGCCGAGCTGCTCGACGTACTCACGCCGCTGGCTGCGGAGCACGGGCTCGCACACGTCGCGACCGGCACCAACGCCGACGACGTCGTCGCCGGGTTCCGGCCCGGGATCAGGGCGGCGTCGGAGCGTGGTGCCGTCACGCCGCTGGCCGACGCCGGCCTGAAAAAGGCACAGGTGCGCGCGCTGTCTCGGGCCTGGGGTCTACGTACGTGGGACAAGCCGGCCGCTGCCTGCCTGTCGTCGCGCATCGCGTACGGCGTCGAGGTGACTCCGCACCGGCTGGCCCGGGTGCAGCGGGCCGAGGCCGGGGTGCGGGCGGCGCTCGGGGCGCTCGGCCAGCCGGTCCGCGACCTGCGGGTACGCGACCTCGGCGACGAGGCTCGCGTCGAGGTCGACCCGGCTCTCGTCCAGGTGGTGGGTGCGGCGCCCGAGGTGGCGGCGGCGGTGCGGTCGGCGGTGCGTTCGGCTGGGTTCACGTCGCTGCAGGTCGCGGTGTTCCGGTCAGGGTCGATGAACGCGGCGCTGGACGACCGGTTCCGCTGAGCGGCCGCCGGGCCCCGCACCGTAGGCTGGACCTCGCCCCTGCACCGGGGGCGAGGGAACTCTTCGACACCCCGTGAGGTCAGCGTGCCGACAGGCAAGATCAAGTGGTACGACGCCGAGAAGGGTTTCGGCTTCATCTCCCGCGAGGACGGCGACGACGTGTACGTCCGGGCCGACGCGCTGCCCGCCGGCGTGACCTCGCTGAAGGCCGGCACGCGGCTGGAGTTCGGCGTGGTCCAGGGCCGCAAGGGCGACCAGGCGCTGCAGGTGCGGGTGCTCGACCCGACGCCGTCGGTGTCGAAGGCGATGCGCCGGCCGCCCGAGCAGATGGTGGAGATCGTCGAGGACCTGATCAAGCTGCTCGACGGGCTGGAGCAGACGTTCCGCCGCGGACGGCACCCCGACGCCAAGACGGCCAAGCCGACGGCCCAGCTGCTGCGCGGCCTCGCCGACGAGCTCGAGCTCTGACCCACCCCCACGTCCCCGTCTCCTCGCGCCGAGGTTGCGCGGATGTCGGGTCTCTTCGCGTCGAGGTTGCGCGGATGTCGGCATTCGAGCAACCTCGGCGCGAGTGTGCGGGGGTTGCGCCGCATCCGTGCCGGGGGAAGTGGCGGTGCTCGCGTGGCGGACTCCGTCGGTCGGCAGCCGCGACCGAGGTGGAATTTTGCCCAATTGGGCAAAATTCGACCTCGAACCGGCGTGAACCGGGTGGAATTTTGCCCAATTGGGCAATCTTCTACGCACCGTGGACCGGCGACAGTGGGTGTCAGGGGTGGGGCTGGGGTTCGGCCGCCCCCTGGTGACCGAGTGTGCTCCGGCCGCGGAGCACGACGAGCAGCCAGATCACCAGCAACCCCGCCGCGATCCCGAGCCCGAGCTGCGGCTTCAGCGGCATCAGGATGCCCAGTCCGCCACCGAGCACCCATGACAGCTGCAGCAACGTCTCCGAACGGGCGAACACGCTGGTGCGGACATGCTCGGGCACCGCGTCCTGGATGATCGCGTCGAGCGACAGCTTGCCGAGCTGCTGGCACAGACCGGCCGCCAGTCCCAACGCCACCGCCAACGGCAGCCCGTAGAACAGCGCAGCCAGCACCGCGACCGTCACGTCGAAGACGAGGACGACGAGCACGATCAGCTGCGGCGGCCGCGACCGCAGCACCGAGCCCAGGACCGTACCGATCGTGCTGCCGGCTCCCGCGGCCCCCACCACCAGACCGAGCAGCAGTGTCGTCCGGTCCTCCCAGCCGGCGAACGGCTGGTCGCGCAGCAGGAACGCCATGTACATGATCAGGAAGCCCGACAACGCCCGCAGGCCGGCGTTGCAGCGCAGCGCGGTGACCACCGGAGCCGTGATCCCGAACCGCGCGCTGCCGCCCATCTTGTTCAGCGGCACACTGGACTCGCCCTCCGACGAGTCGACCCGGGCCGGCAGCAGGACGGCGAGAATCGTGCCGCCGACGAACAGCAGGAACGCGTAGCGCAGCGTCCACTCCGGTCCGACCGCCGACAGCCCACCGGCGATCGGTGCCGAGATCCCGGCGCCCGCGACGCCGGCGAGCGAGACCCGCGAGTTGGTCTTGACCAGCGTCAGCCCCGCGGGGATCAGCCGAGGCACCGCCGACGCGCGGGTGACGCCGTACGCCTTGGACGCCACCAGCACCCCCAGCGCCGCCGGGAACTGCCAGGCCGACCCGTTGACGACCGCCGTTGCCAGCACCCAGCACAGGAAGCCCCGCAGGGCCATCGTGCCGCCGATCGCCCACCGCCGACCGCGCCGGAACCGGTCCAGGAACGGCCCGATCAGCGGTGCCACGATGGCGAACGGCAGCATCGTCAGCAGCAGGAACAGGGCAACCTGGCCACGCGCCTCACCGGTCGGCACGGTGAAGAACAACGTGCCCGCCAGCGCTACTGCGACCGCTGCGTCACCGGCGGCGTTGAACGCGTGCAGCTCGATCAGCCGGGACAG
>JBOHDE010000390.1:0-2664 GCA_050699035.1 Nocardioidaceae bacterium
GGCGAGATCGTGATCGGCCGGGCCGAGAAGGGGTCGCGGTTCCCGGCCCAGTTCGTGCTGGTGCTCGCGGCCAACCCCTGCCCGTGCGGCGGGCTGGTCGGCAAGGGGTCCCGCTGCGAGTGTCCGCCGGTCACCCTGCGCCGCTATCGTGAGCGGCTGTCCGGACCCATTCGCGACCGCATCGACCTGCATCGCACCGTGCGTCCGGTGACGGCCCGGGCGATGCGTGCGGACCTGGACACCGCCGAGGGATCGGCCGCCGTCGCCGCCCGGGTCGCCACCGCTCGAGACCGCCAACGCGCCCGGCTGGTCGACCTGCCGTGGCGACGCAACGGCGAGCTGCCGGGGCCGGTGCTGCGGCGCCGGTTCCCACCGGCCGACGGCGCTCTGCGCGTGGTCGAGGACGCCGTACTCAACGGCAGGCTGACCGCGCGCGGTGCCGACCGGGTGCTGCGTGTCGCGTGGACGGTCGCCGACCTGGCCGGCCGCGACCGGCCTGACATCGACGAGGTGTCGGAGGCGTTCCTGCTGCGGACCTCCGGTGCGCTCGCCGGCCGGGTCGAGATCGGGGAGGCGTCATGATGAGGTCCGACGAGCGGCGGGCGCGGGCGGCCCTGACCAGGATCACCGAGCCGGGCGACGTCGTGCTCGCCGCCCTCGTCGACGCGCACGGTGCGACGGCGGTCGTGGACGGGCTGCGCGACGGCGAGACGTTCGCGCAGTCGGGGGCCAGGGCGTGGCAGGCGCGGCTGGACGGCTACGACCCCGACGCCGACCTCGACCGGGCCGCTGCCGTCGGCGCCCGGCTGGTCTGCCCCGGCGATGCGGAGTGGCCGGAGCGGCTCGACGACCTGGGCGGCGTGCTGTCGCTGGAGCGTCGCCGGGTGGTCGGAGCCCGCGGTGAGACGGCGGTGCGGCGCGGCGGCCCGCCGATCGCGCTCTGGGTACGCGGCAGTGCCGACCTTGCTCAGCAGACCGCCACCTCGGTCGCGGTCGTCGGGTCGCGCGCGGCCACCACCTACGGCACCGAGGTGTCCGGTGAGATCGCATACGCCGTCGGCCGGCGCGGCGTCACGGTCGTGTCCGGAGCGGCGTACGGCATCGACGTCGCCGCCCACCGGGGTGCGCTGGCGGCCGATGCCCCGACGGTCGCGGTGCTGGCCTGTGCCGTCGACGTGAGCTACCCGCGCGGGCACGCGCAGCTGCTCGAGCGGATCTGCGAGTCCGGGTTGTTGGTCAGCGAGGTGCCTCCCGGCAGTGCCCCCAGCCGCATCCGGTTCCTCACCCGCAACCGGCTGATCGCCGCCCTCACCGGGGGGACGGTGGTGGTCGAGGCCCAGCTGAGGTCCGGCGCCCTCAACACCGCACGCTGGGCGCAGCAGCTGCTGCGGCCGGTGATGGGCGTGCCCGGCCCGGTGACGTCGGCGCAGTCGGCCGGGGTGCACGAGCTGCTCCGCGGCGGGGGCGCCGAGCTGGTGACTGAGGGCGCCGAGGTGCTCGCCTCCATCTCCGAGATCGGTGACAACACGTTGCCGCTGCGCTTCGGTGAGACGCGGCCGCGCGACGACCTCGACGACTCCACGTTGCGGGTCCTCGAGGCGGTGTCCGCCGGCCGTCCGGTCGGCGTCGAGCGCATCGCGCGCACCGCCGGCCTCACCCCGCACGACACCGAGCTCCGGCTCGGCCGGTTGATGCTTCAGGACTTCGTCGAGCGGTCCGGCGACCGCTGGCGGCTGTCCACCGCCGCCCGTGGCGACGTCGCCCGTTGAGCGGCGTGACGGCGTTCGGTCGGGGTGCGTGGCGGGCGAGCCACCGGGCCGTGTGCGGCGCGCCCACTTGGACCACGACCGCCGGTAGCGCATGGTCGGTGAGTGCACGAGCCAACCCCTGACGGCGGTGAGCAGCGGTCAGCCGACGACGCCTTGCCCGCGGCGTTCGCCGAGATCCTGGCTCGCTACCAGCGACACCTGGTCTCGGAGCGCGACCTGACGCCGCACACGGTGCGGGCCTATCTCGCCGACATCGCGTCCCTGCTCCGGCATGCGCTTCGGCTCGGGCACACGGAGGTCGGGGCGATCGATCTCCGCGTGCTGCGCAGCTGGCTGGCCAACCAGCAGACCCGCGGGAAGGCCCGCACAACAGTGGCTCGGCGGGCGACTGCGGCCCGAGTCTTCACGGCGTGGCTGCTGCGCACCGGAGTGGTCGAGGAGGACCCCGGTGCGCTGCTCGGGTCGCCGAAGGCCCGGCGGACCCTGCCACCTGCCCTCGGCCAGGACGAGGTGCGCCAGCTGCTCGACGCCGCCACCGAGGGAGCCCTCGACGGCAGCCCGCTCGGCCTCCGCGATGTCGCCGTGCTCGAGGTGCTGTATGCGACCGGCATCAGGGTCGGCGAGCTGTGCGGACTCGACGTCGACGACCTCGACGGTGACCGGCGGGTGGTCCGGGTGTTCGGCAAGGGGCGCAAGGAGCGCAACGTGCCGTACGGCGGACCGGCGGCGGTTGCAGTGCAGGCTTGGCTCGACCGTGGCCGCCCCGCCCTAGTCGGCGAGCGGTCCGGCCCGGCACTGTTCCTGGGGGCCCGCGGCGGCCGGGTCGACCAGCGCGCGGTGCGCCGGGTCGTACACACTCGGCTCGCGGACGTGCCGGGCGCTCCCGACCTGGGAC
>JBOHDE010000391.1:0-2643 GCA_050699035.1 Nocardioidaceae bacterium
ATCTTCCGACCGGTCGACTCGATGGGCAACGAGCGGCAGGACGAGCCGCACCGACTCCTCGAGGGCTACCACTGGGGCCAGTTCACCTCGGGCAGCTGGCGGCAGGGGCTGTGGCTGCTGCTCGTGCCGTTCGGCTTCGTCAACGCCGCGCAGTTCATGCTTCCCGCGCCGACGACGCCGGTCCAGAAGACCTGGCACGCCGTCGCGGGTGCGCTGTTGCGGCTGATCGGCCTCGCGCTGACCTGCACGTTCGCGTACACCATCGGGCTGATCGCCGTCGATCTGCTGGCTTGGCGGGGCGCGGTCAACCTCGCCGTCACCGCCGACCGCGCCGTCGGTGTGGTCCTGGCCGCGGGCACGGTTGGCGCAGCCGCGGTGATCTACGGGATGTTCCGGCTCGGCTGCCAGACCCGTACGATCCCCTCGCCGAACCACCAGCCCGACCTGGTCGGCCGGCGGGTCGCCGGTGGCGAGGGCCTCGCCCGGGCCGCCTTCTACGCCGGAGATCCCGACGCCCCGACACTCGGCCGACTGCATCTCGCCGCCGCGGTGACGATGGTCGCGCTGACCGGTCTGGTCGGGCTCCGCGAGCATGTCGAGGATGGCGCGCCGGCCGCATTGGTCTTCGCCGGTTGGGTCCTGCTCGCCGTGGTCGCGACCCTGGTCCTGCTGCTCGGTGACCCGGAGCGGTCGGCCAGCGTGGAGGTCGGCCCGCTCAAACGCGCCCGCCGCGGGTGGCACCGGTTCGTCGGGGCGGTCAGCCTGGGGATCGCGGTCGTCGCCGCCAGCCTGGTGGGGCTGACGGCCGGTTGGCTGTGGCTGTCGTCGATCGAGCGCGACGGCGACCGGCTCACCGGGCTGGACCTCTTCGCCCGGATCCTCGTCCTGGTCGTGACGATCGGGTTGACGGCACTCTTCGTCGCCTGTGGGGCGCTGGCGTGGACGACTCGACGGGGGGCACGACGGCATCCGGCCAGGTTCCGGCGGTACGCCGGCGGGATGGCCGCGCCGCTCGCGACCTCGGTCGGCGTCTTCCTCGGCATCGGCTTCACCGGGGCGTTCGCGCACGCCACCTCGGTGTGGGTCGGCCAGGACGGCAGTGCTCCGGTGCTGGAGCGGATCGCGCACGCATGGGGCCTCACCATGGTGCTGCTGGTCGTGCTGCTGGTGCTCGGGGTCGCGGTGGTCCTGTTCTCGCGGCGTACGCACGAGCGGGAGGCGGTCGCGGCGTTCGGCTGGGCGCAGCCGAAGACCGTGCCGGACCGGTGGCGCCGACGGATCGCGACGGCGCGTGCGGTCGCCCGGCTCAAGAACCAGATCCCGCTGGTCTTCATCGTGTTCGCCGTGTTCGGCATGGCGTTGTGCGCGGTCGCGGCGTGGGAGTTCAGCGGCACCCCGGTGCCGGCGGTCGAGCGCCGGCTCGGGTGGATGAGCGCCGAGCGGGTCGACGGCCAGTCACAGATCTTGATCAACGTCGGCGCCTGGTCGCTGATCGCGTTCGCCGGTCTGCTGCTGCTGGTCGGGCGGCGCGCGGTCCAGGAGCGCGGCCCGCGCCGGGCGGTGAACGTGATTTGGGACGTCGTGTCGTTCTGGCCGCACTCGACCCACCCGTTCGTACCGCCGGCGTACTCGCAAAGTGCCGTGCCCGAGCTGCGGGACCGGATCCGCTGGCACCTGGGGACGCTCGGTGCGGAGCCGAACCGGGACCCCGCCGACTGCGTCGTCGTCGCCGCGCACAGCCAGGGCAGCCTGATCGCGTTCGCGGCGATGCTGTGGCTCACCGAGGACGAGGTGCAGAAGGTCGCGCTCCTCACCTTCGGCTCGCAGCTCCAGGTCGCGTTCGCGCGCGCCTTCCCGGCGTACGTCGACTACGACCTGGTCGAGCGGGTGCACCGAACCCTCGACGGCCGTTGGGTCAACCTCTACCGCGACACCGACCCGATCGCCGGACCGGTGCTGTCCTGGGATCACTCGTCCAGCGGTGACCCGCGGCCGGCCTCCCGTCGGGTGGGCGCCGAGGACCGCCGGACCGCTGACGCGGTCCGCCCGAGGACCGGTCGGCGTGAGTGCGGCGGTGACTGGCGGCTGCTCGACCCGGCGCCGGCCGATGCCGACCTGCAAGCCGGGTCCGTGGCGCGGTTGCTGCGGCACGGCGACTTCCCGGACTCGCCGGACTGGGCCGACGCCATCGACGCGATCAGGGTCAGGCGCGGATCCCGGTGCGGGCCACGGCTCGTCGCCAGGTGGTGACTAGATTGAAGCGGTGAGTGAGCAGGTAGGCGCGGCGCTGCGCGACGTACTCCCGCCCGAGTGTGTCGTGACCGACCCCGACCTGCTCGCCGGCTATCGATCCGACCGGGCGATGTTCTGCGAGGCCGGTGATCCCGCGGTCGCCGTGCTGGCCCGCGAGACGGCCCAGGTCGTCGCGACGATGGGAGTGGCGAGCCGCCTGGGCGTACCCGTCGTGCCGCAGGGTGCGCGGTCCGGACTGTCGGGCGGGGCGAACGCGATCGACGGATGCATCGTGCTGAGCCTGGAGCGGATGGACCGGGTCCTCGAGATCGACACCGCGAACCGGCTGGTCGTCACCGAGGCCGGGGTGGACAACGCGACGCTGTCGCGGGCGGTCGCCGAGCAGGGGTT
>JBOHDE010000392.1:0-2638 GCA_050699035.1 Nocardioidaceae bacterium
GGCCGAGTGGCCGTCGATGGTGCTGCTGCTCGGCGACCAGGTGTACGCGGACGAGACGTCGGACCAGATGCAGGAGTTCATCGCCGCGCGGCGCGACATCGAGCGGCCGCCGGGCAAGGAGCTGAAGGACTACGAGGAGTACGCGCACCTCTACACCGTTGCCTGGACGGACCCGGCCAACCGCTGGCTGCTGTCGACGCTGTCGACCGCGATGCTGTTCGACGACCACGACATCCGCGACGACTGGAACACGTCGGCGGCCTGGCGTGACGAGATGCGCCGGACGTCATGGTGGCAGGAGCGCATCGTCGGCGGGCTGGCGTCGTACTGGGTGTACCAGCACATCGGCAACCTGTCGCGGGCCGAGCGCGAGGCCGACGCGGTGTGGTCGCGGGTGCTCGAGGAGGGGCGGGACGGCGACGCCGGGCCCCTCGTCGACGACATCGCCGCGCGGGTGGATCGCGATCCCGAGGCATACCGGTGGAGCTTCCACCGAGATCTCGGTGGCACCCGGCTGGTGATGCTCGACACCCGCTGTGCGCGCGTCCTCGACGAGGGTGGGCGCAAGATGCTCGACAACGCCGAGACGGCGTGGCTGGAGGACCTGCTGACCGGCGATGTCGACCACCTGCTGATCGGCACGTCGCTGCCGTTCCTGCTGCCGATGGGCCTCCATCACCTCGAGGCGTGGGACGAGGCCGTGGCCGGGGGAGCGTGGGGCAGCCGGTCGGCCCGGGTGGGGGAGCGCATCCGGCAGGGCGTGGACCTCGAGCACTGGGCCGCTTTCCAGACGTCGTTCCACGACCTCGCCCGGTCGGTGATGGCGGTGGCGCGCGGGGAGCGGGGTCGGCCGCCTGCGGTGGTGGCGTTCCTGTCGGGCGACGTCCACCACTCCTACCTGGCCGAGGCCGATCTCGGCAGGCCGGTGCCGGGTCGCGCGAGGCTGCTGCAGGCCGTGTGCTCACCGATCCGCAACCCGTTGCCCCGGGCGATCCGGTTCGCGTCGGCGACAGCTGCTCGCGGGCTCGCGTGGCCGGTCGGACGGCTGCTTGCCCGCTCGGCCAAGGTGGCGGACCCGCCGTTCCGGTGGTCGGTCACCGACGGTCCCTGGTTCGACAACGCGCTGGCGACGCTCGACCTGACCGGGCGGCACGCACGGCTTCGCTGGGAGACCGCCGAGGTGGATGGCGGCGACGACCCGACCGTCGTACCCGTGCACTCCGTCACCCTGACGTGAGCGTAGGAGCGCTCGTCGCCCTACGCTGACCGGCATGGTTGCCGTGACGTTGGCCGACATCGAGGCCGCCCGCGAGGTGCAGCAGGACCTCGTGGTGACGACGCCGTTGGAGGAGTCGCGGTGGCTGTCGGAGCGGGTCGGTGCTCAGGTGCACCTGAAGTGCGAGAACCTGCAGCGCGCCGGGTCGTTCAAGGTCCGCGGCGCGTACGTACGGATGTCTCGGCTCAGCACCGGGGAGCGGGCCAACGGAGTCGTCGCGGCCAGCGCGGGCAACCATGCGCAGGGCGTCGCGCTCGCCGCCCAGCACCTCGGCATCCGCGCCACGGTGTTCATGCCGATCGGCGCACCGATCCCGAAGGAGAAGGCGACCCGGGGGTACGGCGCCGACGTGCGGTTCGTCGGGCACACGATCGACGAGGCGCTGGTCGCCGCGAAGGCGTTCGCGGTGGAGACCGGAGCCGTCCTCGTGCATCCGTTCGACCACGAGGACATCGTGGCGGGTCAGGGCACCTGTGGCCTGGAGATCCTCGAGCAGTGCCCGGAGGTGAAGACGATCGTGGTGTCGCTCGGCGGCGGCGGCCTGCTCGCCGGGATCGCCACCGCGGTGAAGGCGTTGCGTCCCGACGTACGGGTCGTGGGGGTGCAGGCGGAGAAGGCCGCGGCGTACCCCGCCTCGCTCGCCGCCGGGCATCCGGTCCCGGTGGCGGAGATGGCGACGATGGCGGACGGCATCGCCGTCGGTTGCCCGGGTGAGGTGCCGTTCGCGGCGATCGCGGAGAAGGTCGACGAGGTCGTCACGGTCTCCGAGGACTCGCTGTCGAAGGCGCTGCTGATGTTGCTCGAGCGGGCCAAGATGGTGGTGGAGCCGGCCGGCGCGGCGGCGGTCGCGGCGCTGATGGACACGCCCGAGGCGTTCGACGGCCCCGTGGTCGCGGTCCTGTCGGGCGGCAACATCGACCCCGTCCTGCTGATGAGCGTGATGCGGCACGGGATGGCGTCGGCCGGTCGTTACCTGTCGATCCGGGTGCACATCCCCGACCGACCGGGCGGTCTGGCGAAGCTGCTCAACCAGCTCGCCGACGCCGGCGCGAACGTCCTCGACGTGGCGCACGCTCGGACGTCGGCGCAGCTGCACCTGGACGAGGTCGAGGTGCTCGTGCAGCTCGAGACCCGCGGGCCCGAGCACTGTGACGCCGTCCTCACCCAGCTCCGTGACGCCGGCTACCCCCTGACCCTCACCTGACCTCCGGCCGGTTGCGAGGTGCAAAATTGCCCAATTGGGCAAAATTCGACCCGGATCCGCGGATGTGAGGTGGAATTTTGCCCAATTGGGCAAAATTCGACGTCGGTGGCCGCCGCCAGCGAGTCCGGGTCAGCGCCCGGCTCGCACAGTCCCGCCCG
>JBOHDE010000393.1:0-2630 GCA_050699035.1 Nocardioidaceae bacterium
ACGGGCGACGCTCGCGCAGCCGCGCGAATCGCTCCTTGACCACTGCCACCAACCCCGAGTCGTGTGCCATGTCAGGACCTCTACCCCCCAACAGCAGGCGACACGCACAGGCCAGGACGAGGCCCCGTCCACGGGTCAGCCCTTGAGGACGAACTCCCGCGACGGTCGCCAGACGCCGTCTTCGTCGTGGGTGTACAGGTGGAACGAGCCGACCTCGAACGCGCAGTCGAAGCCCGCCAGCGCCTCGAACGCGTGGTCGAGCGAGGCGTCGTCGAGGTCATGCGCGACGGTCACGTGGGGGTGGTACGGGAACCGCAGATCCTGGCTGAGCCGGCCTTGACGTACCCGGCCGGCCAGCACCTCGCAGGACGAGATGCCGACCGCCACCACGACGAACACCACGGGCGAGACCGGTCGAAACGTCGCGGTCCCGCGCAGCCGGAGTCGGAACGGAGCATGCGAGCTCGCGACCAGGTCGAGATGCTTCTCGACCTGGTCGAGGTTGGCGTCGTCGACGTCGGTCGGCGGCAGCAGGGTCACGTGCGAGGGGATCGCCACGGCCTGAGCGTCACCGAACGACTCTCGATGCTGCTGGAGCTCGCTGCCATACGGCTCAGGGATGGCGATGGCCACGCCGATCGTTCGCACGCGCGGAACCCTACCCGTCTCAGTACACCGGCGGAACGAAGCCGAGCCGCTCGTAGACGGTGGCCAGTGTCACCGCGGCCACCTCCCGAGCCCGCTCGGCACTGGCCGACAACGCACGCTCGAGCTCGGCCCGGTCGTCGAGCAGCTCGCGCGTCCGGTCCCGGAACGGCGTCACGAAGTCGACGACGACCTCCGCCAGATCCTTCTTCAGGTCGCCGTACCCACGGCCGTCGTATGCCTGCACCAGCTCGTCGATCCCCCGGCCAGTGAGCGCGGAGTAGATCGTCAGCAGGTTGGAAATGCCCGGCTTCGCCGCCTCGTCGAACGTCACCTCACGACCGGAGTCGGTGACCGCGGACCGGATCTTCTTCGCGGACCGCGCCGGGTCGTCGAGCAGCTCGACGATGCCGGCCGGCGAGGACGCCGACTTGCTCATCTTCGCGGTCGGGTCCTGCAGGTCGACGATCTTGGCCGTTTCCTTGACGATGTACGGCTGGGGCAGCGTGAACGTCGGCCCGAAGCGATGGTTGAACCGCCCGCCGAGGTCGCGGGTGAGCTCGAGATGCTGCCGCTGGTCCTCGCCGACCGGCACCCGGTTGGTCTGGTACAGCAGGATGTCGGCAGCCTGCAGGATCGGGTACGTGAACAACCCGACCGTCGCTCGGTCGGCGCCGCCCCTGGCCGACTTGTCCTTGAACTGCGTCATCCGGCTGGCCTCGCCGAAACCGGTGAGACAGCTCAGCACCCAGGCCAGCTGGGCATGCTCGGGGACCTGTGACTGCACGAACAGCGCCGCTCGCTTCGGGTCGATCCCGGCAGCGATCAGCTGCGCGGCGGACACCAGCGTGCGCTCGTGCAGCACCGCCGGGTCGTGCTCGACCGTGATCGCGTGCAGGTCGACGATGCAGTAGAACGCGTCGTGGTCGTCTTGCAGCGCAACCCACTGCCGCAGCGCGCCCAGGTAGTTGCCGAAGTGGAACGAGTCGGCGGTCGGCTGGATCCCGGAGAGCACGCGGGGCCGCGCGGCAGCGGGGGATGCTGAGGACAGGGCGGGGGACATGGCGGGCATTCTGCCAGCCACCCGGTCACGGCTGTCCGTGGGCTCAGCCCGGGTTGAGCAGCGTGTCGGTGTGGTGTGGTTCGCTCCTCCTGTGTCAGCTGTCGGCGCGAGGCCCCGGCCCCCCATGCGCAACCGCGTGACGCCCATGGGCGACATAGTCGCGATCCCGCTGCGCGGTGCGTGGCTCGGCAACCGCGGCATTCTCCACCGCGACACCGAGGTCGTCCGGTTCCACGCCAGCGCCCTGTGGATCACCTGCGCACTGAGCCACCGGGGCTGGCGGTTGCCGCAGTGGCAGCCGAGCCATTTCACCGTGCTGTTCTTCCACGACGAGGCGGTCTCGCTCGCCGCCGGCCATCGTCCCTGTGCGCTGTGCCGCCGCGGCGACTACCTCGCGTACCGGGACGCGTGGGCTGCCGGTCTTGGCGTCGCCGCGCCGTTGGCGAAGGAGATGGACCGGCACCTGCACGGCGAGCGGATCGTCCGCGGCACCCACCGTCGTCGGCTGCACGAGACGGCGTGGCGTGACGTGCCGGCGGGCGCGTTCGTACGGCTGGACGGTGGACCGGCCCTGGTGCTGGCCGATGCCGTCGTGCCGTGGACAACCAGGGGGTACGGCGACGCGCTCCCCCGGCCCACCAGCGGTCCGGCACAGGTGATCACGCCGCCGGCGTCGGTGGTGGCGCTGCGCTCGGGCTACCGGCCGCAGATCGACCGAGCGGCGCTCACCGCGCCTGACTGACCGATCGCTCCCGGTCAGCTGCCGGCGCGGGCCTGCTCCTGGTCGGTCGGCTGCTCCGTCTGCTTCTCGCCGTCGGCGGCCCGATCCGTCGGCTGGTCCGTCTGCTTCTCGCCGTCGGCGGCCCGATCCGTCGGCTGCTCCTCGGCTCGGGGCTGCGCGGGTTCGCCCTCCGCCGCGGGC
>JBOHDE010000394.1:0-2625 GCA_050699035.1 Nocardioidaceae bacterium
TTCTGGTCCCGCAGCCCGCGCTCGGTGAACCGGCGGAACTCGCCCGCCGCCTCCACGTCCTCGCGGTACGCGTCGGGCAGCAGCCGGGCGAGCACCGGGTCCTCGGGCGCGTCCACCGGACCGTCCAGCTCCAGCAGCGCGGCGAGCGGGTCGCCACCGCTCGGCGCCGGCGAGCCGTCACGTACCAGCTCGATCACCTGGCTCACCAGCGTCCGGATCAGATCCGCCTCCAGGGTGGCGAACCCGCCGTACACGTGGCCCTTGCGTGCCCTGGTGAACAGCTCCCTCATGCGTCGGTCTTCTCCAGGGTCGCCCACAGCCCGTACCCGTGCATCGCCTGCACGTCGCGCTCCATCTCCTCGCGGCCGCCGTGCGAGACCACGGCCTTGCCGTCGTGGTGCACCTGCATCATCAGCTTCTCGGCCTTCCGTTTCGAGTAGCCGAAGTAGTCGCAGAACACGTACGTCACGTACGACATCAGGTTGACCGGGTCGTTCCACACGATCGTGATCCACGGCCGGGCAGCGCCGACCAGCTGGTCGGTGTCCCGATCGGTGTCGGGACGCTCGAGCCGGGTCGGGGTGGAGGCGCTCACGCCCCCATTGTCCCCATCTCGACGGTCCCGTCACACCTGGGGCGCGGACCCGGTGAGCTGGCTGGCAGGTCCTAGGCTGTCGTCGTGACCTCCACGGCGTTGCTCACCGACCATTATGAGCTGACCATGCTGCAGGCGTCGCTGCGCAGCGGGACGGCTCACCGGCGCGCGGTGTTCGAGCTGTTCGGCCGCCGGCTGCCGGACGGCCGGCGTTACGGCGTGACCGCGGGAACCGGGCGGATGCTCGACGCGGTCGAGAGGTTCCACTTCGACGACGACTCTCTCGCGGCGCTGTCGGACCACCACGTCGTCGACCAGGCGACGCTCGACTGGCTCGCCGGCTACCGGTTCAACGGTGACATCTGGGGCTACGGCGAGGGTGAGGTCTACCTGCCGGGCTCGCCGCTGCTCGTCGTCGAGTCGACCTTCGCCGAGGGCGTGCTGCTCGAGACCCTGCTGCTGTCGATCTACAACCACGACTCGGCGATCGCCTCCGCGGCGTCGCGGATGACGCTGGCCGCCGAGGGCCGGCCCTGCATCGAGATGGGCTCCCGGCGTACCCATGAGCAGGCCGCGGTCGCAGCGGCGCGGGCAGCCTACGTCGCGGGTTTCGCGTCGACGTCCAACCTGGCCGCCGGGCACGCGTACGGCATCCCCACCGCGGGCACCGCCGCGCACTCCTTCACGCTGCTGCACGACACCGAGCGCGACGCGTTCCAGGCCCAGGTCGACTCGCTCGGAGCCGGCACCACGTTGCTCGTCGACACCTACGACGTGGCCGAGGCCGTGCGGGCCGGGGTCGAGATCGCCGGCACCTCGCTCGGCGCGGTACGGCTCGACTCCGGCGATCTCTCCGACCTGGCCCGACGGGTACGTGCGCAGCTCGACGACCTGGGCGCCACCGCGACGAGGATCGTGGTGACCAGCGACCTCGACGAGTTCGCGATCGCCGGGCTGTCCGGCGCCCCGGTCGACGGCTACGGCGTGGGTACGGCGCTGGTCACCGGCAGCGGCCACCCGACCTGCGGCTTCGTCTACAAGCTGGTCGCCCGCACCGCCGGTGACGACCCCGACGGGCCGCTGGTGTCGGTCGCGAAGAAGAGCAGCGACAAGATCTCCATCGGCGGACGCAAGTGGGCGCTGCGCCGGCGCGGCGCCGACGGCATCGCACAGACCGAGGTGCTCGGCATCGGCGCGCCGCCGGTCGACGACGGCGACGACCGCGAGCTGCTCGTCCGGCTGGTCGAGCAGGGCCGGACGGTCGGCCGCGAGCCGCTGTCGGCCGCGCGCGACCGGCACCAGCGCTCCGTCGCCGAGCTGCCGATCGAGGCACGCCATCTTTCCCGTGGTGAGCCGGCGATCCCGACCGACTACGTTGGGGACGGGCGAGCCGGATCCACCCGACCGTTCGCCCGCGCTGAGGAGGTCCGACCGTGACGCGTGCACTCATCGTGGTCGACGTGCAGAACGACTTCTGCGAGGGCGGCAGTCTCGCCGTGGCCGGGGGCGCCGACGTGGCGTTCCGGCTCGGCCGGCTGCTGCACGAGTGGTCGCAGGCCGACGACCGCGGCCAGACCGAGTACCAGGTCGTGGTGGCGACCCGCGACCACCACATCGACCCGGGCGACCATTTCTCCGACCAGCCCGACTTCGTCGACTCGTGGCCGGTGCACTGCGTCGTCGGCACCGACGGCGAGGGGTTCCATCCCAACCTCGACCCGCAGCCGTTCGACGCGGTGTTCCTCAAGGGCGAGCACGCCGCGGCGTACTCCGGGTTCGAGGGCAAGGAGCCCGGCGGCCGGCTGCTCGCCGACTGGCTGCGCGAGCACGGCGTGGACAGCGTCGACGTGTGCGGCATCGCGACCGACTTCTGCGTGCGCGCCACCGCCCTCGACGCCCGCAAGGAGGGCTTCCAGACCCGGCTGCTGACGAACTACGTCGCCGGCGTGGCGGCCGACTCCACCGAGCGGGCGATCACCGAGATGAGCTCCGCCGGGGTGGCGATCATCGAGGTCCGCGAACCCCGCTAA
>JBOHDE010000395.1:0-2618 GCA_050699035.1 Nocardioidaceae bacterium
CCCGCCGCGAGCTGGTGTTGGTGACCACCCGCGTCGTCGTCAGCCGGCCGGGCATGACCGGCGCGTTCACCGAGGGCAGGTTGAGGTGGACGGCGTTGACCGGGTCGTTGCCCATCGCGAAGTAGTTCTCCGCGGTCTCGTCGATGGTCAGCGGGGCGAGGACCGACGCACCGACGTCGATGCGTCCGGCGCCGAGGTCGAGCGGGTCGGCTGGTGTGGTCGTATCCTCCTTGACCACGTCGGTGATCGCCGTCGTCATCAAGGCCGACTTGATCTGCCCCGGTGTCCAGGTGGGATGGACCGCGCGTACGAGGGCGGCGGCGCCCGCGACGTGCGGCGACGACATCGACGTGCCGGCGATCGCCTGGAAGAGTTCGCCGGGCGGACCGCTGGCGGTCGACTCCTGGATCGGACTGTCACCGGCGAGGATCTGCACGCCGGGCGCGGTGACGTCCGGCTTGAGGAAGTTGCCGGCCGGGCCGCGCGAGGAGAACGCCGCCATCACGTCGCCCTGGCCGTCGCGCGTCTCGGCGTCGGCGAACGCACCCGTGACACCGGAGTGGCCGCTCATGAAGGCCACGAAGTCGGTGCCGTCGGCCAGGTGCACCGACGGCAGCCAGTGCGTGTCGGTCTCGACGTCGGCCAGCGTCGGGTTGAACAAGATCATGCCGGCCGCACCGCCCTGCAAGACGTTGAAGCCCTTGTCGACGCGCGCGTTGCCGCCGCGCTCGCAGGCGACGATCTGGCCGGTGAACGTATCGGCCGGCGCCGGGGCCTCACAGCGCGCGTCGCTGTACGGCGCGGCGCTGGACATCACCACGGGCAGCGCCGGGTCGATGCCCGGCGTGATCGAGGCGCCGTCGGCGGTGAACGTGTCGCCGTTGTCGGCGGTCAGGGTGAGGGTGGTCGCGAACTCGCGCTGCTGGGTCGACGCTGCAACCGTCGTCACCCACGGCGAGAGGTGGTTCGCGGACCCGGCATCAGGCCCATCGTTGCCCGCCGAGGTAGAGACGAAGACGCCGGCCGCGTACGCGTCGAGGAAGGCCAGCTCGACCGGGTCGCTGAACGGCTGGGTGCCGCCGGAGATCGAGAAGTTGATCACGTCGACGCCGTCCAGGATGGCCTGCTGCACGGCACCCGCCGAGTCGGACGAGAAGCAGCCCTGTGGACCGCAGACCTTGTACTCCATCACCCAGGCACCGGGCGCAAGACCCTGAATGCCCGGCAGCGGCGCCCCGAGGATCGACACGTCGTCGACGATGTTGCCGGCCGAGGTGGACGACGTGTGCGTGCCGTGGCCGTTGCTGTCCCGCGAGGTGCCGGGGAAGACGTCGTCGCCCACCGCCGCGTCGTAGGTGTCGGTGAAGTGCGCGCCGCCGATCAGCTTGTCCTGGCAGACGAACGGGTCGCTCGCGGGGGTCAGCGGGTTGTCTCCGTACTCGCACTTGCGCGGCTGGCCGTTCGACGTCGCAGGTGGCGCGTCGAGGTTGCCGAGGTCGGCGAAGGACGGGTGCTCAGGCCACACGCCCGAGTCGAGGTTGCCGTAGATGACGCCCGCGCCGGCGTTCTCCGTCGTGTCCAGCTCGTCGTACACCGCGTCGGCGTTGACGAACTCGGGGCTGGAGTCGGTGAGCAGCTTGTTCAGCTTGTCGGGTTGTACGGCGATGACGCCGTCGACCTCGAGTACGCGCTCGACGCTGTCGGCCGGGATCACCGCGGCGACGCCGCCGTACACGGTGCGGAAGCTGCGACCCACCTCGATGCTCGGCACGGCCTGCTCGAGGTCGGCCACGATCGACTTCTCGGTCTTGGCGACGTACGCGCGGTAGTCCTTCTCGGCCCCCGACGTGCCGGTCAGCGACCGGCCGGTGACGCTCGGACTGGTCGGCGCCAGCCCCTCGAGCCCGCCCTGGTAGCTCGCCGTCGCGTCGTAGTCGAGCTTGATCATCACCCGGGTCGGGCGCGCGTCGGTGCGGCGGAGCAGGCTGCCCGGAGTCTGCGCGAGCCGGCTCGACGGTGCCTTGCTGCCGGCCACCCGGTCGGTCGGCTCGAGCGGCGTGGCGCTGAGGTCGTCGGCCGCCGGGCCGGCCTGCTCGGCCGCGCTCGGCGCGCTGGCGAGACCGAGCAGCAGGACCGGGACGGCGAGGATCGCGGTGCGCCGAGACGTGCTTGACATGGTGGTTCTCCCCTCCCCCAAGCACGATGGATCGCGGCAACGGCGACCCGACCTGAAGATAGCCCGGAGTCACGGTCGGCGACAAGACCGAGACTCGCCGTGGCCGTCCCCGGGTCGTCGAGCCGACCTGGGTGGCCAGATCCCCGTGGGCCATGGACCTAGGCCCACTGCCCGGGTCGTGGTGACGTGTCCACAATGAGTACGTCACCACGAGAGAAGGACCCGATGGACGCCGCTGCCGCACCGATGCAGAACCGGTTCGCACTCACCGGCATCGGCTTCGCCTACCTGGTGATGGCCATCCCGGTGCTGGTGGCGTTCGTCCTCACCACCGTCGGCACACCACTGGTCCTGGTAACCGCGGGCATCCCGCTGCTCCTGGTGGCGGTCCCGCTCACCCAGGGCATGGCCAACGCGCACCGGGGGATCGCTGGTCGGGTCC
>JBOHDE010000396.1:0-2599 GCA_050699035.1 Nocardioidaceae bacterium
AAAACGTCACACTCACGGGGTGGTCACCGTGGACGGTTGACGGGGGGCTGCGGCGTCAGCATAATTCAACGTATGGTGAATAACTCCACCGCTGACGACGCGATCCACGCTGCGATCCACACTGAGGATCTTCGGGTCGAGCGGGGTGGGCGGGCGGTGCTGCGCGGCCTCAGCTTCGACGTCCCCCGCGGCCAGGTGACGGGTCTGCTCGGCCCGTCCGGGTGCGGCAAGAGCACCCTGATGCGCGCCATCGTCGGCGTCCAGGCGCGGTGCACCGGCGTCGTGGAGGTGCTCGGCCAGCGCGCCGGCTCGGCCGCGCTGCGCCACCGGGTCGGCTACGTCACGCAGGCGCCGAGCGTCTACCCCGACCTCAGCATCCGGCAGAACCTCCGCTTCTTCGCGGCCGTCCTCGGAGCCGACCAGGCAGACGTCGACGACGCCATCGCGAAGGTCGACCTGAGCGACTACGCGGACGACCTGGTGTCGCGCCTGTCCGGGGGACAGGAGGCGCGGGTGTCGCTCGCCGTCGCGCTGCTCGGCGAGCCGGAGCTGCTGGTCCTCGACGAGCCGACGGTCGGCCTCGACCCGGTGCTGCGACGCGACCTGTGGGCACTGTTCCACCGGCTCGCGGACTCCGGCGTCACGGTGCTGGTGTCGAGCCACGTGATGGACGAGGCCGACCGCTGCGAGCGCCTGCTGCTGATGCGCGACGGGGTGATCATCGCCGACGACACTCCCCAGCTGCTGCGCTCGTCGACCGGCGCCGACGACATCGAGGGTGCGTTCCTCACTCTCGTCGACCTGGACCGGGAGGCTTCGCGATGACCCCCAGGATCACCTTCGCCGTGACGGGCCGGGTGCTCGCCCAGCTGCGCCGAGACCACCGCACCGTCGCGATGCTGCTGTTCGTCCCCTGCCTGCTGCTCACCTTGCTGTGGTGGATCTTCGACGGCAACGACCTGGTCTTCAACCGGTTCGGCCCGCCGATGCTGGCCATGTTCCCCTTCATCGTGATGTTCCTGGTGACGTCGGTGACGACGCTGCGGGAGCGATCGTCCGGCACCCTCGAGCGGCTGCTGGCGATGCCGATGGGCAAGGGCGACCTGCTGGTGGGCTACGCGCTCGCGTTCGGCCTGGTGGCGTTGCTGCAGGCCGGCATCGCGGTCGGCCTCACGGTCGGGCTGCTCGGTCTCGAGGTCGAGGGCTCGCTCTGGATCCTCACCCTGGTCGCGGTGCTCGACGCGGTGCTGGGCACGGCGTTGGGGCTGTTCGTGTCGGCGTTCGCGAGCACGGAGTTCCAGGCGGTGCAGTTCATGCCGGCGATCGTGCTGCCGCAGGTGCTGCTGTGCGGTCTGTTCGTCGCCCGGTCGGCGATGCCGGGGGTGCTGGAGGCGATCTCCGACGTCCTCCCACTGTCGTACGCGGTCGACGCGATGCGCGAGGTCCAGGTGCGTACGGACGTGACCGGTGACCTCGTCGTCGACCTGCTCGTCGTGCTCGCCTTCGGGGTCGGTGCACTTGCGCTGGGGGCCGTCACACTGCGCCGCCGCACGGCGTAACCTTGGCCGCGCCCGGCGGCGGACTGGTGCACGGCCGGGGCGACGCTGAGGAGGAACCGTGCTTCGTGAGCCGCTGCTGGTGCTGGCGGGCAGCGACCAGGTGAAGAGGTTGGTCACCACGATGCCGGGATCGAGCGGCATCGTGTCCCGCTTCGTACCCGGCGAGACCACAGAGGCGGTCGTCGACGCCACCCGCGAGCTGGTGCAGGACGGCCGGCTGGCGACGCTGGACTTCCTCGGCGAGCACACCCTCGACCGGACCCAGGCCGACCGGACGGTGCAGGCGTATGTCGAGCTGCTGAAGGCGCTGGCGGCGGCCCGGCTGGCCGTGCACGCCGAGGTCTCGGTCAAGCTGTCCGCGGTCGGTCAGGCCCTGAGCGGCGGCGGCCACAAGATCGCCCTCGAGAACGCCCGCACGATCTGCACGGCCGCCCGCAACGCCGGCACCACAGTGACCCTCGACATGGAGGACCACACCACCACCGACTCGACCCTGGAGATCCTGCACGAGCTGCGACAGGACTTTCCCGAGACCGGCGCCGTGCTCCAGGCATACCTGCACCGCACCGAGACCGACTGCCGCGACCTGTCGTACGCCGGGTCCAGGGTCCGGCTGTGCAAGGGCGCCTACAACGAGCCCGCGTCGGTCGCGTACCAGGGGAAGTCCGAGGTCGACCGCTCGTACGTCCGCTGCCTGAAGATCCTGATGGCGGGCCGCGGCTACCCGATGGTCGCGTCGCACGACCCGCGGCTGATCGAGATCGCCGGCGCGCTAGCGACGCGGGGGGAGCGTGAGCAGGGCAGCTACGAGTTCCAGATGTTGTACGGCATCCGCCCGACCGAGCAGCAGCGGCTGGCCGCGGCCGGCGAGCGGATGCGGGTCTACGTGCCGTACGGCGCCGAGTGGTACGGCTACCTGATGCGCCGACTGGCGGAACGCCCGGCCAACCTCACGTTCTTCCTGCGATCCTTGATGACCAAGGGCTAGGAGGTGCCTTCGTGACCGTTGCCATCCTCGGGACCGGCGTGATGGGTGAGAC
>JBOHDE010000397.1:0-2571 GCA_050699035.1 Nocardioidaceae bacterium
CCGGGACGGTCGAACTGGTCCGCTCGGCACTGGCCGACGGTGCGGCGGTCGCGCTCGCCGACGTGCGCAACGTCAACGGATCCGACCCCCACCTGGTCCGAGCCCTCCACGACGAAGGGCTCTTGCCAAGGTTGGCCGCCTATGCCGGCTGGAACACGGCCGGCAACTCCATCGGCTCCGCCGTGGCCGCAGCCGTCACGACCGTGGTCGGCCAGAAAGCAGGAACCTTCGACCAGGTCGCGGCCGCCAGGCAGCTGACTCATCGGATCCTGGACGACCACTACTACCAGGCCGTCGTCCGCCCGTTCCTCGACGTCGACGGCGGATCCCGTACGCAGCAGGACAAGATCCTCCGGGCCATCGCCAACGGCCTCACCGCTGGTCTCGACGAACTGACAGCGGGTCAGCGCTCATGGGTCCTGCGCGACGTCGCGCTGCCCTGGAAGCGGACCTTCGAGGTCGACTTCACCCTCGGAGTCAGGACGGCCGCTTCGAAATTCGGTCGCATCGTGCCGCCGGTTGAGTCACCATCGTGAAGTGGTCGCGCCGACTCAGATGAGTTTTTCGCGGCGTGATGTCGATATCGGTGTCGCTGGTTCGACGTATTGGTAGAAGCGGGCGGCACCAGAGCTCTCCGCAAGGATCTAAGGACCTGACATGTCTGCGCCCATCGACTCCGCGCTCCAGCAGGGGACCGACACGCCGCGGCGTACCCCCGCCGTTGTCCGCCTTCTGGTGCTCGCCACGTTCGTGGTGATCCTCAACGAGACCATCATGATCAACGCGATCCCGCGGCTGATGGTGAGCTTCGGCGTCAGCGAGCACGCGGCACAGTGGGTCTCCACCGCATTCATGCTCACGATGGCCGCGGTGATCCCGGTGACCGGCTGGTTCCTGCAGCGGGTGAGCACGCGCACGGCGTACGCCACGGCGATGGGCGTCTTCCTCACCGGTACGGCGCTCGCCGCGGTTGCTCCCGTCTTCGAGCTGCTGCTGCTCGGCCGCGTTATCCAAGGGGCCGGCACCGCGGTGATGATGCCGCTGCTGATGACCACGCTGATGACCGTGGTGCCCGAGTACGACCGGGGCCGGGTGATGGGCAACGTCACGATGGCCATCTCGGTGGCGCCGGCGCTCGGTCCGGCCGTCTCTGGTGTGGTTCTGCAGGTCGGCTCCTGGCGGCTGCTCTTCCTGCTGGTGCTGCCGATCGCGGCGGCGGTGACCTGGTCCGGGCTGCGGCAGCTGGAGAACGTCGGCGAGCCCCAGGTCAGCGACATCGACTGGCTCAGCGTCGTCATCGCGGCGCTCGGCTTCGGCAGCCTCGTCTACGGGCTGAGCCGGTTCGCCGAGGGCGAGGTCGGCCTGCCGATCGCGATCGCCGTGGCCGGACTGGCGCTGGTGGCGGGCTTCGCGCTGCGCCAGCTGCGGCTGCAGCGCACGGGCGTGCCGCTGCTCGACCTGCGCGCGTTCGGCCAGGGCACGTTCACCAAGGCGCTCGTCCTGATGTCGATCGCGTTCATGGCGATGATGGGCTCGATGATCCTGCTGCCGCTCTACCTGCAGAACCTGCGGTCGCTCTCCCCGCTGGAGACCGGGCTGCTGGTGATGCCGGGTGGTCTGGCGATGGGCCTGCTCGGCCCGACTGTCGGCCGGGTCTTCGACAAGTTCGGCGGGCGTGTGCTGGTCATCCCGGGCACGATCGGCATGGTGGTTGCCCTGGCCGGCTTCACGCAGATCTCGATGAGCACGCCGTACTGGCAGGTGCTCGCGCTGCACCTGGTGCTGATGGTGTGCCTGGCGGCGATGTTCACGCCGGTCTTCACGCTCGGTCTCGGCGCGCTCCCGCCCCACCTCTACTCCCACGGCAGCTCGATCCTCGGCACGCTTCAGCAGGTCGCCGCGGCGTTCGGCACCGCGCTCGCGGTCACCGTGATGACGCTGCGGGCCGAGCAGGTCGTCGACACGGCTGGCCCCGTGGGCGCTCAGCTCAGCGGCATGCAGGCGGCGTTCGCGGTCAGTGCAGTGCTGTCGCTGATCGTGGTCGCGGTGGCGCTGGTGCTGCCGGGCCGTCCCGGCGAGGCTGATGACCCGGACGCCGAGCTGGCCGAGCTGGTCGACGAGCAGGCCTGTGAGCACAGTCTCGACCCGGCGGTCTGCGGCTGCTGACCCCAGGCGGCAGTCTTCGCGTCGAGGTTGCGCGTATGTCGGACCGGTGGTGGCTTAACGGCCCGGGCCGCCGACATACGCGCAACCTCGGCGCGAGTAGTCGGGGTGGGTCGGCGGCCGTGACCGAGGTGGAATTTTGCCCAATTGGGCAAAATTCCACCTGGATCCGGCGTGAACCGGGTCGAATTTTGCCCAATTGGGCGATCTTCTACGCGTCGTGGACCGGCGGCTGGAGCGCACCTGGCACCGTCTCGCCTGGGGAGCGACCGCCGGGCTGAGTCGCTGGCTCGAAGTGAACGAAACGGTTGCCGCCGGCGTCTGCTGTCAGCAGTTCTGTTCACTTGGTCGCGGGAAACGCGCAGGGCCGGACATTTACGCAACCTCGGCGCGAGTGTTCGGGGGATG
>JBOHDE010000398.1:0-2545 GCA_050699035.1 Nocardioidaceae bacterium
GTGAACAGCTTGGTGGCGAGGACCGGGGTCGACACTGTCGGATTTTAGGCAGTTCGCCGACGTCCACGTGGGGAAAGCGGTCAGTTCTCGTCCGGGCTCGCCACACAGGTCGGGTCGCCGGTGCAACGCCGTTCATGACGCACGTCACGTGGCGGCGCTGTCACAAACATCGCGTCGTCGGCATCTCATGTGCATCGCCAGTCCCGCCTCACAACGGGGTAGCCCGAAAGACTCAAGGAGAGCTGATGAACCTCACGCTATGGATCGTTGCCGGACTGCTTGCCGCTGCCTACCTGTTCGGCGGCGGCGGCAAGGTGATCATGCCGAAGGAGAAGATAGCCACCTTGTCGACTAGTGCGGGTTGGGTCGAAGACTTCAGTGCCGGCAGCGTCAAGGCCATCGGCGCCCTCGAGGTCCTGGCTGCGGTGGGTCTGATCGTGCCCGCCGCGCTCGACCTCGCGCCGGTTCTGGTGCCGCTGGCTGCCCTGGGTTTGGTGATGATCATGGTTGGCGCGGTGATCACACGCATTCGGCGTCGCGAGTTCAAGTTCATGGTGGCGGACATGGTCTATCTCGCCCTGGCCGGCTTCGTGGCGTGGGGCCGCTTCGGCCCCGAGTCCTTCACCGGCTGACCGGTCCATCCGACGATGCCCCGAGGCTGATCATCATCGTTGTGCCCTCGCGGCCGTGATGGCGAACGCGGCTCCGGTCAGCAGGTGCATCGTCGCCAGGAGCACGCCGCTGGCGGTGTCCTCTGCCGTCGACAGCGGCCCGGTCGTCGAGACTACGGCGACCAAGACACCCGCGATGAGGACGGCGCGGGCCCGTTGGTCAGAGCGTCGCGCGGCCAGCGCGAACAGCCCCATGCCCACGGCGAACGTGATGAGTGTGGTCAGCACGACCAGGACAAGGCCAACCCGCATGGCTGTGTCGCTACCCACGGGGGTGACGAGGAAGCTCGTGTCGGCCGCTCGGCCGGCTGCCCAGATCGCGGCGTTGGCGGCCGTCGCGGCGACGGCGCCGATGGCAGCCTCCTGAAGCAGCGTGCGCCGGCGGGTGGTGTCGAGGTCTGAGGCGATGGTGGATGCGGTGCGCATGGTGTTCTCCTTCGGTGCACGAGTGTCCTGTTCGCGGGATGGTGTGTTCGTCCCAGGAGTACGACGACGCAGCCCGTCGGATTGTGAGGCGAGGTTGGCGACCTCACATGCTCGGGGCGATGTCTCGTCGCCCTTGCGCGTCAAAGATTGCCCAGTTGGGGCTCTCCTGACTGATGTGTGGTCAGTTCCGGCCGCTCCTATGCTGACCGGATGGACTTGGAGTTCAGCGGCGAGGTGTGGTTCTGGAAGGGGCCGTCGCCGTACCACTTCGTCACCGTGCCCGAAGATGAGAGCGCCGAGCTCCAGGCGACGTCGGCGCTGGTGACGTACGGCTGGGGGATGATCCCGGTCGAGGTACGGATCGGGTCGACCCGATGGACGACGTCGCTGTTCCCCAAGGACGGTGGGTACGTCGTGCCGTTGAAGGACGTGGTCCGGAGGGCCGAGCTAATCAAGGTGGGCGACACGGTATCGGTACGGTTGGCCGTCGACCTCTGACCCGGCCGAGACCGTCGTCGTGCTCCTCTACGCTCGCGGCATGGCCACGGTCCACGAGCTCAGCCGCACCGATGCCCGCCGCATCGCCGTGCAGGCACAGCTGTTGACCAAGCAACGCCCCACCGACCTGATCGACACGGTCCGGCAGCTCTCGCTGCTCCAGCTCGAGCCGACCAAGGCGGTCGCGCCGACCGCCGAGCTGGTGCTGTGGAGCCGGCTGGGGTCGGCGTTCGACCCGCAAGAGCTGTGGGACGCCGTCGACGAGCAGCGGCTGATCGAGCTGCACCAGACGCTGCGGGTGCCCGACGACATCGCGCTGTATCGCGCCGAGATGGCCGAGTGGCCCGGCTCGGGCGAGCTGAGCGAGTGGCGCGAAGACCTGCGCGACTGGGTCACGGCCAACAACGCCTGCCGGCGCGACATCCTCGAGCGGCTCCGCACCGACGGGCCGTTGCCGACCAGCGAGCTGCCCGACACCTGCGTGGTGCCGTGGGCCTCCAGCGGCTGGAACAACAACCGGAACGTCCGGATGATGCTCGACAAGCTCGTGCAGCGCGGCGAGGTCGCCGCTGCGGGCGGGTCCGGCCGCGAGCGGCTCTGGGACCTCGCCTCCCGGATCTACCCCGACGACCCCGTGCCGCCGGTGGAGGAGGCGCTGAGGCTGCGCGACGAGCGTCGCCTCAGCGCGCTCGGCATCGCCCGAGCCAAGAGCACGAGGCTTCCGTTCGAGCCGGTCGACGTCGGCGAGGCCGGTGAGCCGGCCGTGGTCGAGGGCGTCCGTGGCCAGTGGCGGGTCGACCCGGCCCAGGTAGGCCAGCCCTTCGCCGGTCGCGCCGCACTGCTGTCCCCGTTCGACCGGCTGCTCGCCGACCGGAAGCGGATGGGAGAGCTCTTCGAGTTCGACTACATCCTCGAGATGTACAAGCCCGTCGCCAAGCGCCGGTGGGGCT
>JBOHDE010000399.1:0-2517 GCA_050699035.1 Nocardioidaceae bacterium
ACGCAGCCCCACCGGCACCACCGCGAACGCAGACACCGCCCGCTCGACCTGATCGAGCAGACCGTCGGCGTCCGGCGACACCGCCATCGAAACCATGTTCGAACACTACCGCCGCCCACCGACAACCCCACCCACCGAGCGACCACCTGTGGACAAGGGAAAACCGGGGCTGAGCACTAGTCTGTGCGGATGGCGCTGCGAACCAAGAGTAAGTGGTGGGGTGTCGTACTCGATGCTCCTGACGGGCCAGAGCTGGCGCGGTTCTACCAGCGGCTGCTGGGCTGGCAGATCTTCAACGAGGATGCGGATGGGGCCGCCCTCGCTCCGTCGGAGGACGCCGGCTTCAACCTCGCGTTCGAGACCGAGGCAAAGTACGTCCGGCCGGTCTGGCCGAGCGAGGACGACAAGCAGCAGATGTCCATGCACCTCGACATCCAGGTCGACGATCTCGAGGAGGCGGTGGCGTACGCCGTCGGCGTTGGTGCAGAAGAGGCCGCCTTCCAGCCGCAGCAGACGGTGCGCGTGATGCTCGACCCCGCCGGACACCCGTTCTGCCTCTACCTCGACCCCGAGGTCGCGCGCTAGTCGGCGCGGGTCGCCACGTGCAGGGCGACACCCCAATGACGGCGCAGCACTCCGTCCTCGCGCACGGCGAGGCGGGTACGAATCGCGTCGTACAGACGTCGCTGTTTCCACTCGGCCATCGCCAGGTGCCCGGAGAAGGTGCGCAGCAACGCGACGTAGGACTCGGCGTCGTACCTGACCTCCCAGTCATGGTGGCGAACCTGCACGTCGGTGAACAGGCCAGTCGCCTCGATCTCGTCCCGCTCGTCGGGAAGCTCACCGGGTCGCGGCCACGTCGCGTCCGGGGATACGCCCTCGCCGATCTCCTCGTACACCGCCTGGATGTCGCGAAAGAAGGGGTCGCCACCCTCCGGGAAGACATGGCTGGCACTCCAGAAGGCGACGTGCCCGCCGGGCCGCAAGGCCTCCCAGGCGCGCGTGTATCGGGTTGCGGGATCCAGCCAGTGCCAGGCGGTGGCGGCGAAGACCAGGTCGAACGGAGGTCGCTGCCCCCGCTCCCAGTCGTCGAACGAGGCTGCGACGACCTCCACGTCCGGAAACCCCGACAGGTTCTGAGCCGCCTCCCCGGCGAGACGCGTGCCCAGCTCCAGACTGACGATCTGGAAGTCCCGCTGCGCCATCGGCACCGTTGCCTTGCCGGTGCCGGCCCCGATCTCCAGCACTCGTGCCCGCGGCGCCAATCGCGCCAGCCGCACCAGGTCGTCGAACAGGTCCGCGGGATAGTCGGGCCGAGCCTCGTGGTAATGATGGGCCGCCGCGTCGAACGTACGGCGCAGCGACTCTCGTTCCTCCCGGCCGGACCCCGATGGCATGCCGGAAGCCTAGGCGTTCGATATCAAGTGGCATCGCGCCTCGACCTCCGTCGAGGATGGCGGTATGCCGCCGACCCGCCTGCACGACGACGAAGTCGACATCGACGCCTCGCTGGCACGTCGACTGTTGCTCGCTCAGCTGCCCGAGTACGGCACGTTGCCGCTGCGCCGGGTCGCCTCCGGAGGCACCGAGAACGCGGTGTTTCGGCTCGGTGACAACCTCGCACTCCGGATGCCGATGCGTCCCGATGCCGTCGGCAGCCTGCTCAACGAGGTGCGTTGGCTATCGGCGGTCGCCGACCACCTGTCGTTGGAGGTGCCCGAGGTCGTGTCGACGGGCGAGCCGGACGAGGGCTACCCGTTCCCCTGGGCGGTCGTCAGGTGGCTCGAGGGCGAGGACGCCCTGACCGGACAGATCGACTCGATCCGTCACACCAGCCTCGCTCTCGGCCGGTTCGTCGCCGAGTTGCAAGGCATCGACATGACGGACGCGCCGCCGCCCGGCGCGGACGGCTTCTTCCGCGGGCTCCCGCTCCTCGAGCGCGACACGACCTTTCGCGCCTCGTTGGCGCAGTGCGAGGGTCTGATCGACGTCGCGCGGGTCGCGGAGGTCTGGGAGGACGCTCTCGCGGCAGGGGACTGGGACGGGCCGCCGGTCTGGCTGCACGCCGACCTGATCCCCGGCAACCTCCTCCTCCGGGACGGTCGACTGGTCGGCGTGCTCGACTTCGGCACGATGGCGACCGGCGATCCGGCGTACGACGTCACCCCGGCCTGGCATCTGCTCGACCGGGACAGCCGCCCCGCGTTCCGTGAGATCGTCGGCGCGGACGACGCGACGTGGCGCCGCGCCCGCGGGCTCGTCGTCTCCGGCGGCGTCATCGCCCTGCCGTACTACCTCCACTCCAACCCGTCGATGGTCCAGACCGCCCGCCGCGGCATCAGCGCGGTCCTCGCCGACGTCGCCTGACACCTGGCATCAGCCAGGTGCCCACCTCCGGATGATGACATGTGCCGCCACGGCGAAGACGAGGCAGCCGAGCAGTCCGGCGAGGAGGAGAACCCACCACGGAGCGGCTGGAGCGAGGCAGACAGGCATCGCGCCGTTCAGGTAGACGTC
>JBOHDE010000400.1:0-2496 GCA_050699035.1 Nocardioidaceae bacterium
GTCGAGAACTTCTCCACCACCACGGGCCAGCCGACCAACGCCGTGTACGGCTTCACGTCGATGCTGATCAACGTGCTGCGCGACGAGCAGCCGACCCACGTCGCGGTGGCCTTCGACGTGTCCCGTGAGACGTTCCGGCTGGCCGAGTACTCCGAGTACAAGGCCAACCGGTCGAAGTCGCCGACGGAGTTCAAGGGCCAGGTGTCGTTGGTCAAGGAGGTGCTCGACGCGCTGCGCGTGACCACGGTCGAGGCCGAGGGGTATGAAGCCGACGACGTGATCGCGACGCTGGCGACCCAGGCGCAAGGCGCCGGGTTCGAGGTGCTGATCTGCACCGGCGACCGCGACGCGTTCCAGCTGGTCAGCGACCAGGTGACGGTGCTCTACCCGCGCCGAGGGGTCTCCGACCTGACCCGGATGACACCGGCGGCCGTCGAGGAGAAGTACGGCGTCACGCCCGGCCATTACCCCGACCTGGCCGCCCTCGTTGGCGAGTCCAGCGACAACCTTCCCGGCGTACCCGGCGTCGGACCCAAGACGGCGGCGAAGTGGATCAACCAGTACAGCAGCCTCGACGCGGTCGTCGACCAGGCCGACGAGATCAAGGGCAAGGCCGGCGAGTCGTTGCGTGAGCACCTCGCCGATGTGATCCGCAACCGCCGGATCAACGAGCTGGTCCGTGACCTGACCCTGCCGGTCCAGCCGGCCGACCTGGCCGCCCAGCCGTGGGACCGCGAGCAGGTGCACCAGATCTTCGACGGGCTTGAGTTCCGGGTGCTCCGCGACCGGCTCTTCCAGACCCTGACCGCCGACGAGCCGATCAGCGACGAGGGCTTCGAGATCAGCGGCGAGCGGCTGGCACCCGGGTCGGTCGGGTCCTGGCTCGACAAGCACACCAGCGAGTCCCAGCGCACCGGGGTGCACGTGCAGGGTTCGTGGGGCGGCGGCACCGGCGACGTGATCGCGCTGGCGCTGGCGACCCAGGACGGCGCGGCGGCTTGGATCGACGCGGCCGAGCTGTCCCCGGACGACGACGAGGCGCTTGGCGCCTGGCTGGCCGACGAGGCGCGGCCGAAGGCGCTGCACGACTCGAAAGGTCCGACCCTGGCGCTGGCGGCCCGAGGGTGGCGGCTCAGCGGAGTCAGCAGCGATACGGCGCTGTCGGCGTACCTCGCGCGGCCCGACCAGCGCTCGTACGACCTGGCCGACCTCACCTTGCGCTACCTCAAGCGGGAGCTGCGCAGCGATGACAGCGAGTCGGGCCAGCTGAGCTTCGACACCGCGGACGCCGACACTTCCGCCGATGTGGCGATGGTGCACGCCCGGGCGGTCGTCGACCTGGCCGCGGCGGTGGAGACCGAGCTCGAGGAGCGCGGCGGCAGTCGCTTGCTCGGTGAGGTGGAGCTGCCGCTGGTGCGGGTGCTCGCCGACATGGAGACGGCCGGGATCGCCGTCGACGTCGACTACCTCGAGTCGCTCGAGTCCGAGTTCGCCGAGGGTGTCCGTGACGCGGCCGCCGACGCGTACGAGGTGATCGGCAAGGAGATCAACCTCGGCTCGCCCAAGCAGCTGCAGGTGGTGCTGTTCGACGAGCTCGGGATGCCGAAGACCAAGCGCACCAAGACCGGCTACACCACCGATGCCGAGGCGTTGCAGGGGCTGTTCGTCAAGACCGAACACCCGTTCCTGCAGCACCTGCTCCGGCATCGCGACGTGTCCCGGCTGCGGCAGACCGTCGAGGGCCTGCTCAAGACCGTGCAGGGCGCGCGGATCCACACGACCTTCAACCAGATGATCGCGGCGACCGGGCGGCTGTCGTCCACCGAGCCCAACCTGCAGAACATCCCGATCCGCACCGACGAGGGGCGCCGTATCCGGGCCGGCTTCGTGGTGGGCGCCGGCAGCGACTGCCTGCTGACCGCTGACTACAGCCAGATCGAGATGCGGATCATGGCGCACCTGTCCGAGGACGCGCTGCTGATCGAGGCG
Organism: Nocardioidaceae bacterium; assembly: GCA_050699035.1. GTDB lineage: Bacteria > Actinomycetota > Actinomycetes > Propionibacteriales > Nocardioidaceae > WHTB01. Next base: position 1,990 of record JBOHDE010000400.1, read on the forward strand.
TTCAAGTCCGGCGAGGACTTCCACTCGGTGACCGCGTCGCGGGTGTTCGAGGTCGACGCGGCCGAGGTCACGCCCGCGCAGCGCAGCAAGATCAAGGCGATGAACTACGGCCTCGCCTACGGCCTGTCGGCGTACGGCTTGTCCATGCAGCTCGGCATCGAGCCGGCCGAGGCGCGCGGGCTGATGGACGAGTACTTCGAGCGTTTCGGCGGCGTACGTGACTACCTGCAGGGCGTCGTCGCCGAGGCCCGGCAGAGCGGCTTCACCGAGACCATCATGGGCCGTCGCCGGTATCTGCCCGACCTCACCAGCGACAACCGGCAGCGCCGTGAGATGGCCGAGCGGATGGCGCTGAACGCACCGATCCAGGGCTCCGCCGCCGACATCATCAAGGTCGCGATGCTCGGCGTCGACCGGGCCCTGCGTGAGTCGTCGCTGGGCTCACGGATGCTGCTGCAGGTGCACGACGAGCTGGTGCTCGAGGTGGCGGCGGGGGAGCGCGAGCAG
>JBOHDE010000401.1:0-2486 GCA_050699035.1 Nocardioidaceae bacterium
CCGCCGTTCTGGACCAGGGCTCCTGGCTTGCCGACGACCGGCTGCGGCAACGGCTGCGCCGACACCACCAACGAGCTCGACACCACGATCGCAGCGCCGGCAGCTGCGGCGATCGCCACCATCCGCGTCGACCGCCGGACGTTCACCTGGGTGCGCGAAACCAACCACTTGGGAGACACCGCCAACCTCCAAGCTAAGGGGTTCGGGTGCCTGCACTTTGCATGAAACGTGATTTCAAGTCAAGAGCAAGAGTGAACATTGCTCCAGACGGGGCCAGCTTGGGGCAAGGCGGCTCTCGTCAGGTCACGTCGTCGCGGATGGCGAGGAACGTCCCGGCGACCGCGAGCGTGGTGGCGTACCCGACCAGGACGAGCCCGCCTTGCCAGGGGTCGAGGAACTGCTGGGTGGTGAGGGAGATCTGGGTGAGGGCGCTGCCGGCCGGACCAGGTAGGAAGGGCGTCCAGGTCTCGAAGGCGGGGATGTTGGTGACGATGGGCTCGACGACGAACAGGTAGATCAGCAGCCCGACGACCGCGGCGACCTGATCGCGGACGAGGGCACCGACGGCGACGCCGATGACGGCGAAGATGGCGTACGCGACGACGACGCCGGCGAGGGTGCGTGGGATTCCGTTGCTGGTCAGCGAGACGTCGATGCCTTTGGCGCCAAGCCAGGGGAGGACGATCGCGGTGACGGTGGCGATGCAGGCCAGCCCGTACGCGACTCCCGCGATCGTGCAGGTGGCGAGTTTGGCGATCACGACCTGGCCGCGGTGAGGCGTCGCCAGGAAGGTGGCGGTGGCGGTCCGGTGCCGGAACTCGGTGGTGATGGCGGTCGCGCCGAGGACGGCGACCAGTGGTCTGGCGCCGGCGCCGATGGCGAACAGGGTCTGCTGTCCGGGCGGGGTGTCGAGCGGCAGCGTGACGCTGTTGTCGGCGAACGCGATGTTCAGGCTGACGTACAGCGCCACCAGCGCGACCGAGGCCAGCAGCAGCCACAGCCACAACCGGGTTGACAGCAGCTTGGCGAGCTCGGCGGCGACCAGGTTCGGCATGTCAGATCGCCTCGGGCAGCGCGGGAGTGTCCGTCGTGGCGGTCAGGGAGATGAAGACGGCTTCGAGATCGCTGTGCCGGGTGGTGAGCTCGTGCAGCTCGACTCGTTCGGCCAGCGCGAGGCGACCGACCTCCGAGGCATCCATGCCGCTCACCTCCAGGGTGTCCGCGCCGGTTCGGTCGAGCCTGGCGGTGGCATGTCCGGACCGTTCGACCGCGGCGGTCAGCCGGTCGGCCTGCGGGGTGCGGATCGACACCCTTGCCTGGAGGGCGAACAGCTCGGCCAATGGCCCCTGCCGGACGAGGCGGCCGTGGTTGATGATGACGACATCGTCGACCAGCTGCTGCACCTCGGTCAGGACGTGGCTGGAGACCAGGATGGTGCGGCCCTGGCGGGCGAGGTCGCGCAGCAGGGTACGCATCCACACGATGCCCTCGGGGTCGAGGCCGTTGGCGGGCTCGTCCAGCACCAGGACGTCGGGGTCGCCGAGCAGGGCGGTGGCGAGGGCGAGCCGCTGCCGCATGCCGAGGGAGTAGCCGCCCACCGCTCGGTCGGCGGCGCTGGCCAGTCCGACCATCGCCAGCGTGTCGTCGGCGCGGCCTCGTGGGTAGCCGTTGACCCGGCAGTACACGCGGAGGTGGCCCCGTCCAGTGCGGCCAGGGTGGAAACCGGAGGCCTCCAGCGCGGCGCCGACGATGTCGTTCGGGCGGGGCAGGTCGAGGTAGCGGTGACCGGCGATCGTCGCGGTGCCGGCGTCGGGGGTGACCAGGCCGAGCAGCATCCGCAGCGTGGTGGTCTTGCCGGCGCCGTTGGGGCCGAGGAAGCCGGTGATCGAGCCGGGCTCGATGGTGCAGCTGAGGTCGTCGACGGCGCGGATGGAGCCGAAGGTCTTGGTCAGGCCGGCGACGACGATCCGACCGGGTAGGTCGCTCATAGCTGGTAGGTCCCTCCCTTCACCGGGTCGCAGCCCCGTGCCGAGGGGCTACGATGTAGGAGCATAGAACATAGTGAAGTCAATACACAATGAGGTCATGTCCAAAAATACTGATGCGGTGCTGACCGCATTCGACACCGTGTACGAGTTGTCGGTCCGGGTGGCGCAGGCGATGGAGCAGGGGTTGGCTGAGAGCGGACTGAACACGTCCCGCGCCGAGGTGCTGTTCCGCTTGCGCGGTCAGGGCCCGATGGTGCAGCGCGAGCTGAGCCAGGCCCTGCGTTGCACGCCGCGGCATGTGACCGGGTTGGTCGACGCCCTGCAGTCGGCCGGGCTGGTAGAGCGGCAGCCACACCCCACCGACCGGAGGGCCACGCTGGTGGTCCTGACCACGGCGGGGACCAAGCTCGCCGCCGGTATGTTCGCTGGCCGTGAGGCATCGGCCCGCGAGATGTTCGGCGATGTCCCCGAACAAGACCTCGTCACGACCGTCGCTGT
>JBOHDE010000402.1:0-2458 GCA_050699035.1 Nocardioidaceae bacterium
GCCGTCCGTCGCTCACGAAGTGCGGTCTCGTCGGCGAGCTCCTCCTCGAGCGCCGCTCGAGCCCGCACGACGTCGTCGGCGAGCAGGCGGGCGCGCGCGTCGCGGGCGTCGGACTGGACGACCACGGCCTTGCGCGCGACCTCCGCCTGCCGCCCCAGCGGCTTGAGCTGGCGACGGATCTCGCCGAGCAGGTCGGTCAGCCGGTGCAGGTTGCCTTCCGTCGCGTCCAGCTTGCGGAGCGCCTTCTCCTTGCGCTTGCGGTGCTTGAGGACTCCGGCTGCCTCTTCGATGAAGCCGCGCCGGTCCTCGGGTGACGCGTGGAGGATGCTGTCGAGCTGGCCCTGCCCGACGATGACGTGCATCTCGCGGCCGATGCCGGAGTCGCTCAGCAGTTCCTGGACGTCGAGCAGCCGGCAGGTCTCGCCGTTGATGGCGTACTCGGAACCGCCGTTGCGAAACATCGTCCGCGACAGCGTGACCTCGGTGTAGTCGATCGGCAGCGCGCCGTCGGCGTTGTCGATGGTGAGCAGCACCTCGGCGCGACCCAGCGGCGGCCGGCCGGACGTGCCGGCGAAGATGACGTCCTCCATCTTGCCGCCACGCAGCGACTTGGCGCCCTGCTCGCCCATCACCCAGGCCAGCGCGTCCACGACGTTGGACTTGCCCGACCCGTTGGGTCCGACGACGCAGGTGATACCCGGCTCGAACTGCAGCGTGGTCGACGAGGCGAACGACTTGAACCCGCGGAGCGTCAGGCTCTTCAGATACAACGCGGAGCTCCTCGGAAACGGCGGTCCTGGGGAAGGCCAGGTCGCAGCCTACCCGGCGGGTACGGCGGGTCCGCGGAGCCTCGCCGGTCTGTCGCCTATGCGTATTTTCGGTGGACTGTCGCCGTCCGCCTCCGCAGACCGACCGCCACCAGCAGCCCGGCAGCCAGCACGCCGATCAGCAGTACCGGCCCGACCGCTCCGTCGGGGTCCGGCGCCGCCGTCGCCGACAACGGCAGCAACGGCTCGGACTCAGTGCCACCCGGCAAGTCGACCGTGTAGACGTCCAGGCCGCGTACCAGGTCGACGGTGTAGACGATGTTGGTCTTCTTGCTGGTCGCGACCCCCCTCTTGCTGTAAGCCGGCACCCAGTACGCGTCCCACACCTCCGACGCACCCCACACGGCGTGGCCATACGGCTTGAGGTCGCGCGGGTCGCGGGCGTCGACCAGTTGCAGGCCACCGCCGTAGAAGCCGACCGCCGCGATCCCGGACGGGTGCACGTCGAACCAGTGTGCCGAGCAGAACGCGCCGACCGGCAACGGGTAGCTGCCGAGGTCGGCGAGCTCGACCTTGTCGAGGGGCCGGATAGCCGACGGCGCGCCGCTCAGCGACGTCACGTGCCACGCCTGGAAAGACCCTGCCGTCGCGCAGTCGACGTCCACGTAGTCCTCCTCGGTCACCAACAAAACGTTGCCGTTGGCGAACGACGGCTCGGCACCAGCGACGAAGCGCTCGGCATTGGGGCGGAACGAGTTGTGGTGGATGAAGTCGTTGTAGCCGGCGAACGCCGGGTCGGTGCCCTTGCCGGCCTCACCGGTCGTCGTGACCAGCTCGGGTCGCAGCGGGTCGGACACGTCGAACACCGCGCTGCCGTCGAACCCGGTGTGCGTGCCGTACCCCGCGTCGTCGAAGTTCCACTTGTGACCGGCCGTCGGCGACGTGAACGGCTGGACCCCCTCCACGGCGGGGTCGGCGTCGACCTCCCGCGGGTTGTCGGGGTCGGTGAAGTCGAGGATCGAGAACGACTGCGTGCTGCTGTTACCGGCGGTGTACGCATAGCGGCAGTCGGTGTCGTCGACGCAGGCGACCGTGTGGGTGCTGGTGGTCGCCGCCGCACGTCCCCGGATGCGGGGGCTCGCCGGATCGGTCACGTCGACGACGACGACCTCCTGGCCGTCGCCCGGGTTCACGTGCGAGATGTCGCCGGTCGACGCCTGGTGCAGGTCGACTCCGACGAGAACGAAGCGTGCGATGGTCCGGCCGGCCTTGCGCTCGCCGCAGTTCATCGCCTCGTTCTCGAACGTCAGGTTGTCGAGAGTGCCGGTCAGCTCGGGGTGCAGCGGGTCGCTGGTGTCGAAGACGCTGATCGAGTCGAGGCTGGAGACGTAGAAGTACGGGGCGCTGCGCGCGAAGCAGCCGGAGATCGCCGCAGTCTCGGGGAACGACGACACCAGGCTGACGTTAGGGCTGGTGAGCAGCGGCACGGACAGCCCACCGTCGTACTCGCTCTGCATCCGTTCGATGCGGTCCTTGTCCTTGACCGCGCCGCCGTCATGGGCCGCACTCGGCGCGAGTGGGGCGAGGGCGAGGCCGGTCGCGAGTAGGGCGGCTGCGGCTGGTCGGGAAGTACGACGGGGGAACCTGCGCATCACGACTCCAGAGGTGACCGGTCGGGGGACGGTCTGTCG
>JBOHDE010000403.1:0-2448 GCA_050699035.1 Nocardioidaceae bacterium
CGCTTCCACGGCCCGGCCGACCTGGTCGACACGGTCACCGAGCTGCAGGGCCGGGTACGCCCCGAGAGGCGGCTCGACAGCGGTGAGCGAGACGTCACGCTGGTGCCGTTCAACCGCGACGCGTCCAGCTACGACTCGATCCCGGACCACACCTGGGCGATCGCGTTCGGCTGGTACATGCAGAGCATCTTCGGCCGGCACGACTTCCCGTTCCACCCGCACCTGCGGCCGATCTTCGTCTCGTTCCACTGCAACCGCCCGGCGATGCTGACGCCGCAGGCGCGGGAGTACCTCCGTACTCACGGACCGATCGGCTGCCGCGACTGGAACACCGTCGACCTGCTGCTGAGCGCCGACATCCCGGCCTTCTTCTCCGGCTGCATCACGACCACCGTCGACACCGTCTTCCCCGACCTGGCGGACAGCCCTGCGAAGGATCGCCCGGTGGCGTACGTCGACGTCGACGCGCCGGAGGGCGAGCGCTTCATCACCCAGGCCGGCGACGAGGTGCGCCATGGCGGCCTGGTCCCGAACCTGCGCGCCGCCGTGCAGATGCTGGAGGACTACCGGCGCGACTACTCCCGGCTGGTGACGACCCGGCTGCACTGCTACCTCCCGGCCACCTCGGTCGGCGTGCCGGTGGACTTCACCCCGAAGAACCGCGCCGACGTCCGGTTCAACGGGCTGTTCGACCTCACCCCGGACCGGCTCGCCGAGATGCGGCAGGGCATCCTCGACAAGCTCGAGCCGACCGTGACCGCGATCCTCGACGGCAAGTCCGACGACGAGGTCTACGCCGTGTGGCGCGAGGTCTGCGCCGACGCCGTCGCCGAGGCGGAGGAGCGCCGGCGGACCGTACCCGAGATCGTGCCACCCTCGTTCGACGTCGCCGCCGCCTGCAGCACGGTCCGGGCCGCGGAGACGCTGGTCGAGGCGTCGGCTCCGGAACGGGACGGGGACACCGTGCACGTCGCGCTCGCCCTCGACGGCAACCTCAAGGACGAGATGAGCATCGTCGTCGAGGCGATGGCGGACAACTGCTCGCGGCCCCTGCACCTGTGGGTGCTCTGCCGCGACCACGACCAGGCCGACTTCGACCGGCTGGCCCGGCTGTTCCCGCAGGTGACGTTCAGCTGGCTGCCGTGCGACAGCGTCGACTACGGCGACATCATCGGCATGCTCCGACACATCACGGTGTCGACCATGGACCGGCTGCTGCTCCCTGATCTGCTGCCCGAGCTCGACCGCATCGTCTACCACGACATCGACGCCCTGCCGCTGGGCGATGTCGCCGAGCTGTTCGACTGGGACCTCGACGGGCACCCGATCGCCGCCCGCTCGGCGGTGTCGACCCGGGTCAAGAGCGGCTACGCGAACATCTACCTCGAGGCGCGGCGGCTCCGTGACGACGCGGCGGCAGCCCACGACCTGCTGCACCGGATGCACGCCCGTCACCCGTACGACTTCCACGCCTTCAACGCCGGCATCCTGGTCCTCGACCTGCAGGCGATGCGCGCCGACGACTTCTGCCGCCACTACATCCCGTTCGTCGAGCAGTACGGCATGAACGACCAGGAGGTGCTGAACTGCTACGCCGGCGCCGGTCGGGTCGTACTCCCTCCGGCGTGGAACTCGTTCCCCACCCAGGAGGTCGTCGCCGAGCCGAACGTCATCCATTGGGCCGGCCCGCTCAAGCCGTGGAACTCCGAGTACGTGCTGTTCCGCGAGGAGTGGCTGCGCTACGGCGCCCAGGTGCACGAACGCGCCGAGCGACTGCCCACGACCAACCCGGCGAAGGTGGACGAGCTGATCAACGAGGTCTGCGAGCAGAAGCTGACCTACCTCACGCCGGACTACCTGCACGACCTGGTGGACGCCGTGTCGGAGCTGGAGCAGGAGGGCCGTCCCGGGGCGATCATCGAGGCCGGCACTGCGCTCGGCGGCTCGGCGATCGTGCTGGCGGCGGTCAAGGCGCTGGGCCGGCCGATGTATGTCTACGACGCCTTCGGGATGATCCCGCCGCCGACCGACGAGGACGGCGAAGACGTCAAGCGGCGCTACGAGAAGATCCGCTCGGGCGGATCCGCGGGGCTCGGCGGCGAGACCTACTACGGCTACCGCGAGGACCTGCTGGGTGAGGTCACCGCGTCCTTCGAGCGCTTCGGGCTGCCGGTCGGCCCCACCAACGTCGAGCTGGTCAAGGGGTACTTCCAGGACACGCTGGACGTCGACTACCCGGTCGCCCTGGCGCACCTCGACGGCGACTGGTACGAGTCGACGATGGTCTGCCTCGAACGCATCGTCCCTCGGCTGGTGCCCGGTGGCCGGCTGGTGATCGACGACTACGACTACTGGGCCGGCTGCCGCAAGGCCGTCGACGAGTACTTCGACGGCCGCACCGGCTTCGAGTTCCGGCGTCTCCACCGCATGCACATCATCAAGCTGTGA
>JBOHDE010000404.1:0-2436 GCA_050699035.1 Nocardioidaceae bacterium
ACGCAGCCCCACCGGCACCACCGCGAACGCAGACACCGCCCGCTCGACCTGATCGAGCAGACCGTCGGCGTCCGGCGACACCGCCATCGAAACCATGTTCGAACACTACCGCCGCCCACCGACAACCAACACCCACCAACTGCCCCTGTGGACAACCCATTTTTTTCCACAGGGCAAGGAAAACCGGTGGACCGCACTAGTTCTGCGTGCCCTTCTACGGCTCCTGGCTGAACCGGATCGAGGCCTGGTTCACACGCGCGGCTGCATCTTCGGCCGGTAGCGCAGGTTCACCTCGGCGGCCGGGTCGCGGCGTTGACGAGGTCCAGAGGAATGGGCGCGCCGCCGGGGTTGTCGAAGAGCCGGATGCCGTCGCCGAGGAGCACCGGCGCGACGTGCAGGTCGATCTCGTCGATCAGCCCCAGCTCGAGGAGCTGCCGGCCGATGTCGGCAGAGAAGACCTCGAGGATCTTGCCGGCGGCGGCCTCGAGCCCGATCCGCACGGCCTCAGCGACGTCGCAGCTGAAGAACGTGATCCCCTCGGCCGCCCTCGCGTCCTCGGGGTAGTGGGTCAGCAGATGGAGTGCTCGGGACCCGCCACGAACCCATCCAGGGACATGCAGAAGTGCCACAACACCTTGCCGGCCGCAGTCTGGGGTTCGGGATCGTGCATCCGCCCACGCTGTCAGGCGTACGGCGCCTGCGTCGAGCGTGTCGTCGCGGCGGCGTGACCGAACCGTCCCCTCTCCTTCCAGGCAGATCGGACCTGAGCGGAGTCGGTCACCGGACCGAGGGTGTCGGCGAACTCCGCACACGCGTTTCGGTGCCGCTCCGGCGTGCCTCCGGCGGTGCAGTCGCTCAGCAGCACTGGTACGAAGCCCAACGCCCGTCCGTCGAAGGCCGTGGCCCGGACGCAGGTGTCGCTGGTGACACCCGCCAGGACAAGGGTCTCCCGACCTCGGGCGCGCAGCGACAGCTCGAGTGAGGTGTACGCGAACCCGGAGTACCGGTGCTTCGTGATCACCCGGTCGTCGGGATGGGCCTCGACCCGGAACGGTCCGGCCCCCCAGCTCCCCGCAGCCGCGACCGGGTCGGCGCGCACATTCAGCAGGTCTCCACCGGCTCCGCGCGTCGACCAGGCCGGCGTGTCGGTCCAGTCCGAATGCTCCGTCCGCAGGTGGAGGCACGGCACACCTGCCGCCCGAGCCGCGGCGAGGAGCTCGGCCGTGTTGTCCGCGACCGTCGTCGCCTCGCCTACGTCAGCACCTCTCCTGGCCAGCGCGCCGTCGGGGTGGCAGTAGTCGTTCTGCAGGTCCACCACCACGACCGCGCACCGCTGCGGCGACAACAGCTCGGAGTGGAGGAAAGTCACTTGGCGGCGCCTTCGGCCACCAGCCCGTCCAGGTCGGCGGCTTCCTTGAGCAGGCCGTACTCCGTCATCTTGTCGGCCATCCACGACAACGACTCCACGTCGACCGTGCTCTGGGACGCCGGGATCACCATGGTGTCCGCCACTTCCGGCTTCATGTCGGTGAGCGTGGTGAGGGCGACCCGGAACGCCTTCGGGTCCTGCTCGATCGACTCGACGGTCTTGGCCACGCCCGCGCGGAAGTCGCTGACCACGTCAGGGTTCTCCGCGGCGAAGTCTTTCATGGTGACGAACGACCCGACCATCATCCCCGGCTTGGACTGGACGTACGGCAGCAGCACCGAGCGGTTGCCCTGTGCCTTCCCGATGGCCACGAACGGCTCGATCTCCCAGGCCGCGTCCACCTGGCCCTTCTTCAGCAGGGCGAGCATGTCGGGGAAGCCCGCCTCTACGAACTCGATGCCGTCGACCGGCACCCCCTGCTCCTCGAGCGCCGCCTTGATCGTGACGTCGCCGATGTTCTTCAGCGTGTTGACGGCGATGCGTTTGCCGGCCAGGTCCGCGGGCTTCTTGATGTCGCTGTCCGCGGGCACCAGCACCGCGGAGAAGTCCTCCTTGGGATCCGTCGTGGCGTACGTGCCTCCGGAGATGATGGTCAGCGGCAGGCCCTTGCTGTGCGCGAGCAGCACGCTGGTCACGTTCGAACCGCCGACGTCGACCTCGCCACTGGTCACCGCGGGGATGTTGGCGGCGCCGCCGACCGCGGCGGTGATCTTGAGGTCGATTCCCTGGTCCTCGAAGTACCCCTCCGACTTCCCGTACTCCAAGAAGGCGGCGGGGATGCCGGCGACGTCGGAGACGTGCACCTCGGTCATCCCGGTGCTGTCCTCGGCCTTGCCGTCGTCGCCTGAGCCCCCACAGGCGGCGAGTAGGGCGAGCGACGTGGTGACGGCGATCAGCCGAAGCAGGCGACGCATCTGGACTCCTCGTTGACGAGCGGGGTTGTCGGCGGGCCACACGCTAGTCCGCCGCGAGCAGCAGGCAACAAGAAGCGAGGCGCGTTCTTCTCT
>JBOHDE010000405.1:0-2423 GCA_050699035.1 Nocardioidaceae bacterium
ACACCTGGGACCAGGCGCTGTCACAGGGTCTGGTGATCGAGGTCGAGCACGAGTCCCTCGGCCCGGTGCGACTGCCCGGACCGCCGCTGCGGTTCGACGACAACCCGCTCTCCGGCGGTCGCGCCGAGCATCTGCCGCCGCCGCGCCTTGGCCAGCACAACACCAGCGTCCGCGCCTGGCTCGACGAGCTCGACGCCGACGAGCAGGACGGTCGATGAGCCGCGACCGGCTGTCGGCTGCCGCACTGATCGACCTGGTCGTCGACGACGGGTCCTTCAAGTCCTGGGACACACCGGTCGTCGACCTGCCCGATCTGTCGGAGGAGTACGCCGCGGAGCTCGCCGGCGCGCGCGAGCAGACCGGGCTCGACGAGGCGGTGCTCACCGGCGAGGGCCGGATCAACGGCCGGCGGGTGGCCGTGGTCGCCTGCGAGTTCGGCTTCCTCGCCGGGTCGATCGGGGTGGCCGCGGCCGAGCGGCTGGTCGGCGCCGTCGAGCGGGCGACGCACGAGGGTCTGCCGCTGCTCGCCGCGCCGGTGTCGGGCGGCACCCGGATGCAGGAGGGCACGGTCGCCTTCGTGCAGATGGTGAAGATCAGCCAGGCGATCGCGCGGCACAAGAGCGCCGGGCTGCCGTACCTCGTCTATCTGCGCCACCCCACGACCGGCGGCGTGTTCGCGTCTTGGGGCTCGCTCGGACACCTGACGGTCGCCGAGCCCGGAGCGCTGGTCGGCTTCCTCGGCCCGCGCGTGTACGAGGCGCTGTACGAGAAGGACTTCCCCGCCGGCGTCCAGGTCTCGGAGAACCTGTTCGCCCACGGGCTGGTCGACGCCGTACTCGCACCGGACGAGATCGCCGGGATCCTCGACCGGGCGCTGGCCGTGCTGTGCGCACCCCGCACCGACCACGAGGACGCTGCTCCGGCACCGGACGAGCCGGTCACCGTCGTCTCGGCCTGGGAGTCCGTGCAGCGCTCCCGCCGTCCCGACCGGCCAGGTGTCCGCCGGCTATTGAGGTACGCCGCCACGGATGTCGTACCTCTCAACGGGACCGGCCAGGGCGAGTCCGACCCGGGGCTACTGATCGCGCTGGCCCGGTTCGGTGGTGCGCCGTGCGTGTTCCTCGGCCAGGACCGGCGTGGGCAGACCACCGACCACCCGCTCGGCCCGGGGGCGCTGCGCGAGGCCCGCCGTGGGATGCGGCTGGCCGCCGAGCTCCGGTTGCCGCTGCTCACCGTGATCGACACCCCCGGCGCCGCGTTGTCGGTCGAGGCGGAGGAGGGCGGGCTGGCCGGCGAGATCGCCCGCTGCCTGTCCGACCTGGTCACGCTGGAGGCGCCGACCCTGACCTTGCTGCTCGGCCAGGGCACCGGCGGTGGCGCTCTTGCGCTGCTCCCCGCCGACCGCGTCATCGCGGCGCAGCACGCCTGGTTGTCGCCGCTGCCGCCGGAGGGCGCCAGCGCCATCGTGCACCGCACCGTCGACCGGGCCGCCGAGATGGCGGTCGCGCAACGGGTGCGGTCCGACGACCTACTGCACGACGGCGTCGTCGACCGGGTCGTGGCCGAGCGGCCCGATGCCGCCGACGAGCCCGAGGCGTTCTGCGAGCGCATCGGCGCGGTGCTCCGCGAAGAGCTGTCCGGCCTGATCCGCCAACCGTCCGAGCCGCGGCTGCGTCAGCGGCACGAGCGCTACCGACGGCTCGGCCTGGTCCCCGACCAGGCGAGCGCACGACCCGGCGGTCACCACTCGCCGGCCTGACCGAAGGAGTTCCTGTGTCCCCCGAGATCATCTCAATCATCGTCCTCGCAGCGATGTTCGTGGTGGCGACCCTGCTGCCGATCAACATCGGCATCATGGCGTTCGTCGCCGCGTTCGTCGTGGGAACGACCGTCGCCGACATGAACACCGACGACATCCTCGCCGGCTTTCCCGGTGGCCTGGCGGTCACGCTGATCGGCATCACGTACCTGTTCGCGATCGCCACCAACAACGGGACCATCGACTGGCTGGTCCGGCTAGCGGTCGCCAGCGTGTCCGGTCGGCTGGTCGCGATCCCGTGGGTGATGTTCCTGGTCGCCGGCATCCTGACCGCGTTCGGCGCGGTCAGCCCGGCGGCCGTGGCGATCATCGCGCCCGTCGCCCTCGGGTTCGCGTACCAGTTCAAGATCAGCCCGATGCTGATGGGCATCATGGTCGTGCACGGCGCGCAGGCCGGCGGCTTCTCACCGATCAGCATCTACGGCAGCATCACCAACGACATCGTGGACAAGTCGGGGCTCGACGGGAGCCCGCTGGTGCTGTTCTTGTCCAGCCTGTTCTTCAACCTGGCGATCGCGGTCATCGGGTTCGTCATCTTCGGCGGTCGCGAGCTGATCTCCCGCCGTACGGCGGGCGTGCCAAGCGTCACCGGTGACAACTCGGC
>JBOHDE010000406.1:0-2395 GCA_050699035.1 Nocardioidaceae bacterium
CGCCCGGCGTGTCGCACCAACTCGTCACACTCAACCGGGGGGCGGTAGCGGGTCGTGCGAGATGAGTGACCTCGCCGCGGTGCGGGACGAGGACGCGTTCGACGTCGCTGCGGTGGTCGGCTGGCTGCGGGCCGAGGGCGTCGAGGTGGACGGCGTGCCGCAGGTGCAGCAGTTCTCCGGCGGCGCGTCCAACCTGACGTACCTGCTGAGCTGGCCGGACCGCGAGCTGGTGCTGCGCCGGCCACCGGTCGGCCGCAAGGCCCGAGGCGCTCACGACATGCGGCGCGAGTTCCTGGTCCAGCAGCGGCTCCGGCCGGTTTTTCCTTACCTGGCTGAGATGCTGGTCTGCTGCACCGACCCGGCGGTGATCGGCAGCGATTTCTACGTCATGCAGCGGCTTGCAGGCACGATCCTGCGAGCCGACGCACCGGTCGGCCTCGGGCTCGGCCTGTCCGAGCCGCAGGTGCGCGACCTCTGCCTGCGTACGGTCGACACACTCGTCGCCCTGCACCAGGTCGACGTCTCGGCGGCCGGTCTCGATGACCTCGGCAAGGGAGCCGGCTACGTCGCGCGGCAGGTCGGGGGTTGGACCGAGCGGTACCGCGCCGCCAAGACGGCCGACGTGCCGGACCTCGAGTCCACGATGACCTGGCTGGCCGCCCACCAGCCGGCCGACGTGCGGATCTGTGTGATCCACAACGACTTCCGGTTCGACAACCTGGTGCTCGACCCGAGTGACGGCGTGCCGCGCGTCGTCGGCGTCCTTGACTGGGAGATGGCCACGCTCGGCGACCCGCTGATGGATCTTGGCGGCTCGATGGCGTACTGGGTGCAGGCCGACGACGACGAGACGATGCGTGGGCTACGCCGCCAACCGACCGACCTGCCCGGCATGCTGACCCGCCAGCAGGTCGTCGACCACTACTGCGCGCGGATGGGGCTGCCGGCCGGCGACTGGCTGTTCTACGAGGTCTTCGGGCTGTTCCGGCTGGCGGTGATCATCCAGCAGATCTACTACCGCTACGTCGCCGGGCAGACCCACAACCCGGCGTTCCGCGACTTCGGGGTCGCCGTCGCCCTGCTCGACCAGCGCTGCCGCCGGCTGATCGGCGTGGGCGGCCGATGAGCATGCTCCTGCTCGTCAGGCACGCGCAGGCGTCGTTCGGGCAGCAGGACTACGACGTCTTGTCGCCGCAGGGCGAGCGCCAGGCCGCCGTGCTCGGTGAGGCGCTGCGGGCGCGCGGCGTCACCCCGGCGCTGGTGGTCACCGGGCAGCTGCGGCGGCAGCGGGAGACCGCCGAGATCGCGCTCGCCGCCGCCGGTCTGCCGGTCGCCCTGCACGTCGACGCCGGCTTCGACGAGTACGACCACGAGGACCTGCTCACCCACGCCGGACCGTTGCCGGACGGGACGTTCCAGCAGTCGTTCGAGGAGGCCGTGACCCGGTGGGTACGGCAGGGCGCGGACGGACCGTACGCCCAGTCGTTCCCCCAGTTCGGCACGGCGGTGAGCGACGCCGTGCGACGTACGACCGAAGCGTTGGAGCGCGGACAGACCGCGGTCGTGGTCACGTCGGGCGGGCCGATCGCCTGGGCCGTGACCCAGCTGCTCGGCGGCGACGACGAGACCTGGCGACGGCTCAACACCGTCGTCGTCAACACCGGCATCAGCAAGATCGTCGTCGGCCGGCGGGGCACGACGCTGGTCAGCTTCAACGACCACAGTCACCTCGACGGCCTGCACGCCGGGCTGCTCAGCTACCGGTAGACCGGAGGATCGATGCGTACGAACATCCTGATCACGGGAGCCAGCTCGGGGCTCGGCGCGGAGATGGCCCGGCAGTTCGCCGCCAAGGGGCACCAGCTGGCGCTGTGTGCGCGCCGGGTCGAGCGGCTCGAGGAGCTCAAGGCGGAGATCGAGGCCGCCCATCCCGGCGTACGGGTGGCGCTGCGCGCACTCGACGTCAACGACCACTCGACCGTGTTCGCGGTTTTCCGGTCGCTGGCCGAGGAGCTCGGCGGGCTCGACCGGGTGATCGTCAACGCCGGCATCGGCAAAGGTGCCCGGATCGGGACCGGTGGCTTCGACGCCAACCGGGAGACCGCCGAGACGAACTTCGTCGCGGCCCTGGCGCAGTGCGAGGCGGCCGTGGAGATCTTCCGCGAGGCCGGTGACGGGCACCTGGTCGTGGTCTCGTCGATGTCGGCGATGCGGGGGATGCCGAGCACGATGACGGTGTACGCCGCGAGCAAGGCCGGGCTGGCGGCGCTGGCCGAGGGCATCAGGTCTGACCTGCTGCGCAGTCGGATCAAGGTGACGACCCTCTTCCCGGGCTACATCCGCACCGAGATGAACGAGCGGGTCGCGCAGCAGGTGCGGCTGATGGTCGACCGGG
>JBOHDE010000407.1:0-2392 GCA_050699035.1 Nocardioidaceae bacterium
CGATGTCGACCGCGTCGGAGTCTGGTGCCAGCACCGGGTCGGTGCCCCGTCGCGCCGACGCGTCCTCGGCCGACCCCGGGTCGGGGGCATGGCCGTCGTCGTGCAGGTCCGACCAGCTAGACCACTGGCCTCCGGACCTCGTCCGCAGCCGGATCTCCATCCCCGGCCGGACAGAGTCGGCGTCCCAGGTCACGGCGGCGACGCTGAACGGGTCGGTGTCGATCTCGTCGGTCGCGTAGGAGTCGGCCCGCACCCCCTCGCCGGTCGTGCTCCGCCCCTGGCTCGCCAACGCACCCCGGCCGAGCTCGATCTTCTGGACCGTCGACTTCACCGGCGCCGCCTTCGCAGTCCCGACGGTCCCCGGGTGCGCCGTCGCGACCGCCTCCGGCGGAGCGGAGCCGACCAACGTCGCCAGCCCGATCGCGAGCGTCGTCAGCAGCGCCTGGGCGCCTCTGCCCCGAGAGACCTTGCGTTTCGAATCTGGCTCCACGGTCAAGTCACCCCGTTACAGTTGGGACTGATGTGACGAACCAGCCCGCAGCGTAACCCGATCGTCGAGGCGATCACAACACGGCGTGATGTGCCAACTACGTACCGTCGTAGACGGCGTGAAGCGCGGTCCGCTCCTCCTCGTTCAGCGGCCGCGAGCGCTGGCTCTGCTGGTCGAACGCCACCACCACGGTGCGGGCGCGGGCGAGCAGCTGGTCACCGTCGAGGATCTCGGCCTGCAGGTGGTACGACGACGTGCCGACCAAGGTCACGACCGTCTCGATCTGGTACGGCTCCGACCGGAACAGGATCGGCCGCTTGTAGTCGACGTCCTGACGGGCGACCACGAACGTGCTCCCGCCGCGCAGGTCCACCAGCGTGTCCTCGGCCAGTGCACTCATGAACGCGACCCGCGCCTCCTGGACGTACTCGAAGTACTTGACGTTGTTGACGTGGCCGTAGCGGTCGACGTCGGACCAGCGCACCCGGCACGGGTAGATGTGGCGAGTCATCGCAGCGCCCCCGTCGGCTCGAGGAACCTCTCGAGCACGGCCCGCTCCTCCGGGCGGATCCGCCGCGGTCGCTCGGCCGTGAACACGAACGGCGTGAGCAACGTCGTCGCCCGGCAGTAGATGGTCCGGGTGCCGTCGGGCAGCTCGTCGAGGATCTCGTACGCCATCGTGAACGACGCGGCCCGGATCTGGGTGACCCACGACTCGATCCGTACCGGCTCCGGGCGGAAGTGCAGCGGCCGGGTGAACTCCACCTCGTGCCGGGCGACCACCACTCCCTCGCCGAGCTCCTCGCCGCCGGGCTGCGGTGCGTGCACGGACAGCATGTCGACGCGGGCCTCCTGCAGGTAGTCCACGTAGACGACGTTGTTGACGTGCCCGAGGGCGTCCATGTCGGCCCAGCGCAACGGGCAGTAGTAGATGTGCCGCACCCCCCGATCCTAGGAGCGTCGACAAGGGTCTATCGGCGCGGGTCGATCACGGTGATGCCCGTCGCGGGCCGCTCGGCCATCAGCGCAAGCTCCCGCGCACCCTCGGCCAGGCCGATCGTCCGGCCGACCAGGCGGTCCGGGCGCAGCCGTCCGGCGGCCACCTGGTCGAGCAGCGCGGGATAGTCGGCGGCCGCCATCCCGTGGCTGCCGAAGACGTCGAGCTCGTACGCGATCACCCGGTCCATCGGGACGCCGGGCCGGCCGTGCGCGGCCGGGATCAGCCCGACCTGCACCTGGCGGCCACGGCGCCGCAGGCACAGGATCGAGTCGGCGCAGGTCTGCTCCGACCCGACCGCGTCCAGCGCGACGTGGGCTCCGCCGCCGGTGACTTCCTCGATCGCCGACGGCACCGGTGTGCTCGACGCGTCGAGCGTGACGTCCGCGCCGAGGTCGCGGGCGAGGCGGAGCGACTCGGTGCTCACGTCGGTGGCGACCACCCGGGCACCGGCGGCCTTCGCGATCATCACCGCCGACAGCCCGAGCCCCCCGCACCCGATGACGGCCACCCACTCCCCCGGCCGGACGCGGGCGCGGTCGTGCAGGGCGCGGAAGGCGGTCGCGAACCGGCAGCCGAGGCTCGCCGCGTCGGGCATCGTCAGCTGGTCGGGCAGCCCGACCAGGTTGGCGTCGGCGTGGTCGAGCGCCACCAGCTCGGCGAACGACCCCCACTGGGTGAACCCCGGCTGGGTCTGCTGCGGGCATACCTGGGCGTCGCCGGCCCGGCAGTGCTCGCACTCCCCGCAGCCGCAGACGAACGGGACCGTGACCCGCTCGCCCACCTGCCACCGGGTGACCCCGGTGCCGACGGCGTGCACGTACCCGGCCAGCTCGTGCCCGGGTACGTGCGGCAGCCGGACGCCGTCGTCGTGCCCGGACCAGGCGTGCCAGTCGCTGCGGCAC
>JBOHDE010000408.1:0-2341 GCA_050699035.1 Nocardioidaceae bacterium
CGTCCTTGGACCGGGCCTCGGCACACTCGCGGGCACAGCCGGACACGCCCGCCTTGATCTTGTGCGGCGCGCGCAGGCCCCGGTAACGCAGCTCGAGGTCGATGGCGAGCCGCACCGAGTCCTGCACACCGTACCGGCACCAGGTGCTGCCGACGCACGACTTCACGGTGCGCAGCGCCTTGCCGTACGCGTGGCCGGACTCGAAGCCGGCGTCCACCAGGCGCCGCCAGATCTGCGGCAGCTGCTCGACCCGGGCGCCGAGCAGGTCGATCCGCTGCCCGCCGGTGATCTTGGTGTAGAGCGCGAAGTCCCGCGCAACCTCGCCGATCACGATCAGCTTGTCGGGCGTGATCTCGCCGCCGGGCACGCGCGGGACGACGGAGTACGTGCCGTTGCGCTGGATGTTGGCGAGGAACGCGTCGTTGGTGTCCTGCAGGGCGACGGTCTCCCGGCCGAGGACATAGCCGCCGGTCTGGCTGGCCAGGATCGACGCGACCGCCGGCTTGCAGATGTCGCAGCCACGGCCGCGCCCATGGGCGGTCACGATCGCATCGAACGTGCGCAGCTGCTGCACCCGGATCACGTCGAACAGGTCCTGGCGGGACAGCGCGAAGTGCTCACAGATGCCGCTCGAGACGTCGACCCCGGCCGCCGCGAGCTCGGTGTCGAGCAGGCCCTTGACCACGGGGGCACAGCTGCCGCACACCGTGCCGGCCGTCGTGCACTTCTTCACGCAGCCGAGGTCGGTGCAGCCGTTCTCCCGGATGGTGCCGCAGATGGTGGCCCGGTCGACGTTGCGGCAGCTGCAGACGACGGCCTGGTCGGTCAGCGCGGCTTCGGTTCCGAGTGGCAGCAGCAGCGGCTCCACGTCGTCGGGCAGCGCGGCCCCGCTGGCGGCCAGCGGGCGGAGTATGCCGTACGCCGACGCGTCGCCCACCAAGATCCCGCCGCGCAGCCGCGCACCGTCGGCGTCGACCAGCAGCCGCTTGTAGACCCCGGTCAGCTGGTCGGAGAAGACCAGGTCGAGCGTGTCGTCGGACCCGGCTGTGTCCCCGAAGCTCGCCACGTCGACGCCGAGCAGCTTGAGCTTGGTGGACATGTCCGCGCCAGTGAAGCTGCGGGTCCCGCCGAGCAACCGGTCGACGACGACCTCGGCCATCGCGTACCCGGGTGCGACCAGCCCGTAGACCGTGCCGCCCGGCGCCGCGCACTCACCCACCGCGAAGATCGCCTGGTCGTCGGTGCGGCACTGCTCGTCGACCAGGATGCCGCCGCGCTCGGCGACGCCGAGGCCGCACTGACGTGCGACCTGGTCGCGCGGCCGGATGCCGGCCGAGAACACCACGAGGTCCGCGACGACCGGTAGCGCGTCGGCGAGGGCGAGGCCCGCGGCTCGACCGGCGTCGTCGACCAGCACGGCCTCCGTGCGCGCGCCGCAGTGCACCCGTACCCCGAGGCCCTCGACGTGGCGCCGGAGCACCGCACCGCCGGCGTCGTCGACCTGCAGCGGCATCAGCCGCGGCGCCATCTCCACGACGTGGGTTTCCAGGCCGAGGTGCAGCAGCGCGTTGGCCGCCTCCAACCCGAGCAGGCCACCGCCGACCACCACGCCGGTGCGCCCGGTCGCGGCCCGGATCGCGTCGAGGTCCTCGATGGTCCGGTAGACGAAACAACCCGTCGCGTCCCGACCGGGCAGCGGCGGTACGAACGGGACTGAGCCGGTGGCGAGCACCAGGACGTCGTACGTCGTCACCTCCCCTGACGACGTCATCACCACCTGCCGCTCCCGGTCGACGCCGACCACCGCCGAGCCGAGCCGTAGGTCGACGGCCGGGTCGCCGTAGCCGCCACTCGGGAGCAGCGACAGACCGTCGGCATCAGTGCCGGAGAGGTACGAGGACAGAGCCACCCGGTCGTACGCCGGCCGGGTCTCCTCGCCGAGCACGACCACGTCCCACTCGGCCGTCAGGCCCCGCTCCACGGCGCACTCGACGACCCGGTGACCGACCATGCCATGGCCGACGACGACCAGTCTCTTGCGAGTCATCAAGCCTCCTTCCGGCGTCCGCTTGACGCTACGAGCGCGGCGTTTCGGGCATGTTTCTGTGTGCAACAACCAGGAAAATCAGTGCTCACGTCGACATCCGCGCAACCTCGGCGCGAGTGGGATGGGTTGTCCGGACCGCGGTGCGGACGTCGAATTTTGCCCAATTGGGGCTCTCCTGACTGATCCGTGGGTCATTTCCGGCCCGGGAGGGCGGGTCGGTGGCCGCCGAGGCTGAGTAGGGCGAGTGCGATGAGGGCGTTGGGTGACTTGAATCCGAACGCCATTTTGGTGAGT
>JBOHDE010000409.1:0-2315 GCA_050699035.1 Nocardioidaceae bacterium
CGACACGCCGGCGTGTCGCGCCAACTCGTCACACTCACCGGGAGGTGGGCGCGCTTGCGTCGTCGTGTCGGTGCGTTCTCCTAGGTTGACCTCATGGCCCGAACCACCGCTGCGAAGACACGTCCCAGCCACCGCTGCACCGAGTGCGGCTGGGAGAGCGCCCGGTGGATGGGCCGGTGCGGTGAGTGTCAGGCATGGGGCACCGTCGACCAGGTCGGCGCGCCTCGCTCGAAGGTGACGGCTGGGCCGGTCAGCGCACCCGCCCGACCGATGACCCAGATCGCGGTCGAGGCGTCCCGGGCCACGTCGAGCGGGGTCGGTGAGCTCGACCGCGTGCTCGGAGGTGGCCTGGTGCCCGGCGTCGTGCTACTGCTCGCCGGCGAGCCGGGGGTCGGCAAGTCGACGCTGCTACTCGAGGTGGCGGCCGAGTCGGCCCGCTGCGGTCGCGTCACGCTGTACGTATCCGGCGAGGAGTCGGCCGCCCAGGTCAGGCTGCGGGCCGAGCGCACCGGCGCGGTCCACGAGCGGCTGCTGTTCGCCGCCGAGACCGACCTGGCCGCGGTGATCGGGCACATCGAGCAGACCAAGCCGCAGCTGCTGGTCGTCGACTCGGTGCAGACCATCGGCGCACCCGACGTCGACGGCACGCCCGGCGGGGTGACCCAGGTGCGCGAGGTCTCCGCGGTGCTGACCCGGGTCGCCAAGCAGCTCGGCATCGCGACGCTGCTGGTCGGCCATGTGACGAAGGACGGTTCGATCGCCGGGCCGCGGGTGCTCGAGCACCTGGTCGACGTCGTGCTGCACTTCGAGGGCGAGCGCAACTCCCGCCTGCGCATGGTGCGCGCCGTCAAGAACCGCTTCGGCCCGGTGGACGAGATCGGCTGCTTCGACCTGTCCGACGAGGGCATCGTCGAGGTCACCGACCCGACCGGGCTGTTCGTCTCACGCCATGTCGAGCCGGTGCCCGGCACCTGTCTCACCGTGACGCTCGACGGGCGACGACCGTTGCTCGCCGAGGTGCAGGCCCTGGTCGGACCGGCGGTGCCGGGCGTCGCGCCGCGACGGTCCACGAGCGGCCTCGACGTCGGCCGGGTAGCGATGCTGCTCGCCGTGCTCGAGCGACGGGCATTGCTGCCGCTCGGGGCGCGCGACATCTACACCGCCACCGTCGGAGGGGCCCGGCTGGGCGAGCCGGCGGCCGACCTCGCGACCGCGCTGGCCGTCGCCTCGGCCGCGGCCGACGTGGCCCTGCCTAACATGGTCGCGCTCGGCGAGGTGGGCCTGGCCGGCGAGATCCGCCGCGTGCCCGGGATGCAGCGCCGGCTCGCTGAGGCGGCCCGGCTGGGCGTCACGCACGCCGTTGTGCCTGCCGACCGCGGCCCGAGCCCGAGCAACGTGCGAGACCCGGCCGGGATCACCCTGCACGCGGTCGCCGGCCTACACGCCGCGCTGACGCTGCTCGATCTGGGGGCTGCGACCGATCGCTGATCCACAATGGGGCATGGACTTCGACGCGATCGCCGACGAGCTGTACGGTCTGCCGCCGGGCGAGTTCACCGCCACCCGCAACGCACTGGTCAAGGAGGCCAAGTCATCCGGTGACCAGGCGCTGGCCACCCGGATCCAGAAGCTGGCCAAGCCGACCGCCTCGGCCTGGCTGGTCAACCAGCTCGTCCGGCAGCATCGCGACGACCTCGAGCCGCTGATCGCGCTGGGCGACGAGCTTCGCGAAGCCGCGTCGATGCTGACCGGCGACGAGCTGCGGGCGCTCACCCGTCAGCGCCGCCAGGTCGTCGCCGGCCTGGTGCTCGCGGCGACCCGGCTGGCAGAAGGCGCCGGCCAACCTTCGACGGCTGCGGTCCAGCGCGAGGTGCAGCAGAGCTTGGAGGCGAGCTTGGCCGATCCCACGCTGGCCGAGCAGCTGCTGGCGGGGCGCCTCGCGCGGCCTCTCGTGTACGCCGGTTTCGGCGAGCTCGATGCCGGTCCGGTCCGCACCGCCGACGGATCCTCGGCTCCGGTCGCCGACCTCGATGCGCGCCGACGCAAGCACGCAAAACGTGATCTCGCCGAGGCGTCCCGACAGGTACAGATCGCCGAGCGGGTGCAGGCGCGCGCCCAGCAGGAGGTCGACACGGCACGAGCCGCGTCGGCCGCGGCCGAGACCCGGGTCGACGAGCGCCGCGCGCAGCTGGCCGACGCCGAGCAGTCCGCCCGGCAGGCCCGCAGCGAGGCCGAGGCCGAGCAGCGGCGGCTGGCCGAGGCCGTCGAGGCGGTGGTGGCGGCCAAGCAGGCAGAGCAGGACGCGAGTGCACGCC
>JBOHDE010000410.1:0-2311 GCA_050699035.1 Nocardioidaceae bacterium
CAGGGGCCGGCCTTCGTCGAGCCCTCGCTGTTCTGGGACCTGCCCGACACCGGCGTCTCCCAGCTGCAGGCCGGGCTGTGGTACGCCCGATCGGTCGTGATCACCGATCCCCATCAGACGGAGTCGGTGTTCGGCATCGCCGGCTTCGCCTCCCTGCACGTGTCGGTCCTGTTCTCGGCCGCGCTGCTCGCCCACCTCGCAGTACGCACCACCTGGGTCCGGGTGGCGCACTGGGCGTTCCTCGGCGCCACTATCGTCGCCACGCTGTACTTCGGCTGGCACTACATCGCCGACGACATCGCCGGGCTGGCCATCGGCTGGTTCGCCGTCTGGGCCGGCGCGGTCGCGACCGGGCACTCGTTGCGCGGCAACTATCGCGGCCTGGTGTTCGGGCCCGGTCCACAGATCGAGGCAGCGATCCGCCCGCTGCCCGAGCCCGGGCCGAGCTCGCCGACGACTGTCGCACGCACCCGGGTGACGAGCTCCAGCTGAGCGGCCGTGAGCAACCTCGAGCGTGATCCGGCCGAGTTCGCGGGAGGCGGACAGCCTCCGCTCGAGGCCGTGACCGAGCTGCTCGAGCCGCGCAAGGTGTGGCTGGGCAAGACCACGCAGGTACGCCGGCTGCTGCCGCACAAGGAGCGCCGGATGGTCGGAGCGTGGTGCTTCGTCGACCACTACGGCCCGGACGACATCGCGGCGTCTCCCGGCATGCGGGTCCCGCCGCACCCGCACTGCGGTCTGCAGACCGTGAGCTGGCTACTGGCCGGCGAGGTGCAGCACCTCGACAGCGTGGGGTCGGCCGTCCGCATCGGCCCGGGCGAGCTGCACATCATGACCGCCGGCGCCGGCATCGCACACTCGGAGGAGTCACCGCCGGACCATCCGCCGCTGCTGCACGGCGTCCAGCTGTGGGTCGCGCTCCCCGACGCGCACCGGCACACCGCGCCGCGGGCGTTCGACTCCTACCGAGAGCTGCCGGTGGCCGACCTCGGCGACGGGGTGAGCGCCACCGTGATGGTCGGTGCGCTGGCCGGAGTACGGTCACCGGCGCCCACGTACTCACCGCTGGTCGGTGCCGAGATCGCCCTGCCGACGGGTGCGTCCGCCCGGGTGCCGCTTGCAGCGGAGCACGAGCACGCCGTGCTGGTGACCGAGGGCTCCGCCACGGTCGAGGACACCCGCCTTCAGCACGGCGAGATGCTCTACCTCGGCATCGGGCGGACGGCGGTGTCCGTCGCCAGCACCGGCGCCGCCCGGCTGTTGCTGCTCGGCGGCGAGCCGTTCGAGGAGCAGATCGTGATGTGGTGGAACTTCATCGGCCGCAGCCACGACGAGATCGTCGAGGCGCGCGCCGACTGGATGGCCGAGAGCGACCGGTTCGGGGTGGTCGAGGAGTTCGACGGCGACCGGCTCCCCGCCCCCGAGATGCCCAACAGCCGGCTCCGGCCACGGGGTCGCACCCGCTGAGCTGTACGCTGAACCCCTACGACAGGGGAGCGCCCACCGGCGCTGAGAGTGCGGAAACGGCCGCAGACCCTCGAACCTGATCCGGTTAGCACCGGTGGAGGGAGTCGAGACTCGAGTCGCCACCTGGCGACTTCCCCTCCCTGTGCCCGGGAGGACAGCATGACCAGCAACACCGCGTCAACCAACCCAGCCACCGACGGCCGCAGCGCGCTGGCGTCGCCGCCGTTGTTCGCGTGGCGCACCATCGACCTGCTCACCGCCGCCCTGATCGGCGTCGCGCTGGGCGTCGCTTTCTGGGGCTGGAACCTCAGCTACGAGTTCCTGGCCGTGCCGTTCCGGGCGGTGGCGGCACCCGTCGTCGGCCTGCTCGGCGGCACCTGGCTGCTGGCCGGTGTGCTCGGCGGCCTGATCGTCCGGCGGCCCGGCGCCGCCCTGCTGGCCGAGCTGCTCGCCGCGTCCGTCTCCGCCGTCCTCGGCAACCAGTGGGGCTGGACCACGCTGAACTCCGGTCTCGTGCAGGGCCTCGGCGCCGAGCTGGTGCTGCTGCTGTTCCTCTACCGGCACTTCAACCTCGGCGTCGCGGCGCTGGCCGGGGTGGGCGCGGCGGTCGCCGCATCGGTGTACGAGTGGCAGGTCTACTGGACCGACTGGGCGTGGGACTACAAGCTCATCTACCTGGCCTGCTTCGCCGTGTCCGGCGCGGTGATCGCCGGAGCCGGTGGCTGGCTGGTCACCCGCGCCCTGGCAAGGACGGGTGCGATCGACGCGATGCCTCCGGGCCGGGAGCTGCACGAGAGTCGCGCGATCTGACTTGGCCGGATCTCGGGTCGAGGTCCGGGGGCTG
>JBOHDE010000411.1:0-2308 GCA_050699035.1 Nocardioidaceae bacterium
GCTGCTGCGGACACCGAAGGCGCTGCTCTACACGGGCGTGATCGCCTTTTCGGTGCTCGGCGTCTACGCCCTCAGCTTCAACCAGTTCGACCTGATAGCGCTGTTCTTCTTCGGCCTCTTCGGCTACCTGATGGAGCGGTACGGATTCCCCGCCGCCACGTTGGTCTTGGCCATGGTGCTCGGGCCACTGGTCGAGCAGAACCTCAGCCGCGCGTTGAACATCTCCGGCGGCGACCTCACGGCGTTCGTCGAGCGTCCGATCTCGCTGGCGCTGGTGATCACGATCTTCCTGCTCGTCGTACTGCCCGCTGCGTTGCGGATGATCAGGTTCTTCCGGGCGGGCCGAGCCGACCAGGGGGCGACGGCCGCGCCCTGACGGACTAGCCGACGTCGAGGACGAACCTGGTGTGTCCGGCGTCCCCACCCCGGACCACCAGTGGAAGTGCGTACGCCGTGCCCCGCCGGCCCGCCACCTCGGCAAGGCTCGCGAGGTTCTCGGCGACGAGGACGTCGCTGCCCAGCAGGGTCTTGTGCACGGGGAAGTCGAACCCGTCCGACCGCCTCGGGATCGCCAGGTCAGGGGTCGCGGCGTCGAGGGCGAGCATGGAGACCCGGCGCTCGACCAGCCAGTCCGCTAGCTCGGGGTCGATGCTCGGGTGGTCGTAGTAGGACGCGGAGCCGAACTGACTGGCCCAGCCGGTGTCGAGCACGACGATGTCGCCGGCCTCGACCGGCGGGCCGCCGTCGACCACGTCCTGGATCGTGATCAGCTCCCCGGCTCGTCGACGCACGCTCGCGACGACGGCCGGGCCGACGAAGCGGTCGACCGGGAGCTGGTCGATGGTTCTGCCGCCGGCGATGACATGCGACGGCGCGTCGACGTGAGTGCCGGCGTGCGACGGGATCGACAGCTGGGAGGTGGCCACGGAGTGGCCGTCGCTGAGCCGTAGCAACGGCTTGATCACCACGTCGGGGAGGGTCCGTGCACGCGGCATGCCGTCGTACATCGCTTGGGTTACGTCGACTAGCACCACATGCTCCGTTCTTCGGTTGACGGCACTCGGTGTGCCCTAGACGATGCCGCGCTCCCGTAGGCTTTCCACGTCGGCCGGCGAGTAGCCGAGAGCCGCCAGGATCTCCGCCGTGTCCTGGCCCAGCAGCGGCGCAGCCGTACGGACCTGACCCGCCGTCTCGCTCAGCTTGACGGGTATCCCGAGGCCACGGACGACGCCCTCGACCGGGTGCTCGACCTCGGTGACCATCTGCCGGGCATGCGTGTGCGGATCGTCGAAGACCTGCCGGTAGTCAAGGATGGAGCCGGCGGGGACACCTGCATCGAGGAGCAGCGTCACCCACTCCTCGGCGTCGCGTTCCTGCAGGACGGACTCCAGCTCGCCGGCCAGGTCGTCCTGGTGGTGCAACCGCTCCAGGTTGCTGCCGAAGCGTGGGTCGGCCAGCAGATCCTCCCGGCCGAGCACCGTGCACAGCCGCTCCCACAACCGGTCGTTCGCCGCACACACGTTGAGGTAGCCGTCCCGTGCTCGGAACGCCTGGTTGGGCGCCGCCGTGCGGTTCGTCGAGCCGAGCGGCTGCGGCACGCGGTCGAGGCCCCACAGCTCGGTCGACTCGAAGACTGCCAGGGCCAGCGGGGCCTCGAAGATCGACGTGTCCACGTACTGACCGCGGCCGGTGCGGAGCCGGGCGACGTACGCGCTGAGGATGCCGAACGCACAGAACAGGCCGGCGGAGAGGTCGGCGATCGAGATCCCGACCTTGGCCGGTGGCCCGCCGGGCTCTCCGGTGACGCTCATCAGCCCGGACATGCCCTGGGCGATCAGGTCGTGCGCGGGACGGTCGGCGTACGGCCCGGTCTGCCCGTACCCCGAGATGCTGGCGCAGATCACCTGGGGGTTGATCGCGCTCAGGGTCGGGTAGTCGATGCCGAGCCGTTTCGCGACACCGGGACGGTAGTTCTCGATCACGACGTCGGCGTCTCGGACGAGTCGGTAGAAGACCTCGCGGCCCTCGTCCTCCTTGAGGTTCAGCGTCAGGCTTCGCTTGTTGCGGTTCACGGCGAGGAACGCGGCCGTGTCTTCGCCCTTCATGGTGAAACCGAGGGACTTCCTCGACTGGTCGCCCGTGCCCGGCGGCTCGACCTTCGTGACCTCGGCGCCCATGTCGGCCAGCAGCTGACCGCAGTAGGGACCTGCGAGCACCTGGGTCACGTCGAGCACCCGCAGTCCGCGTAGGGCCGTCATCTCACGACCTTCCTCTCGCGCTACCGGTCGAGAGAGACTTTATCACCAAG
>JBOHDE010000412.1:0-2288 GCA_050699035.1 Nocardioidaceae bacterium
TGGACGCGTCGCGGTTGAACGGCACCAGCGTGACGTCTCGCTCACCGCTGTCGAGCCGCCTCTCGGGGCGTACCCGGCCCTGCAGCTCGGTGACCGTGTCGACCAGGTCGGCCGGGCCGTGGAAGCGGACACCCTGGTGGCGCACCAGGTGGCCGAGCATCGAGATGGTCTGGGTGTAGTCGCCGAGGTTGGTCGAGGTCTGCACGCGCTCGGGCTGCTTGTAGTCGATGACGCCGATCGCGACCTGTCCGGCCGGCACCTCGGGCGCTGGCTCGGGCCGCAGCGCCTGGTCGAACCAGGGCGCGAGCCACGCCCGGTCCTTGGTGGTGCTCGCCCAGCTCGCGGGGTCATCGGCGGCGAGCCGCTCGGCGACCGTGAAGAGCTCCTCGGCCAGCGCCTCCTCACCGGCGGCGAAGGTCAGCTCGACCAGCTCGAGCCACGAGACCGGGTGCAGCTCGGCAGGTCGCTCGACCAGGATCCGACGCGCCTCGCCGAGCGCAGCCTCGCGGTCGACCGCGAACGCGGCCCGGAAGTACTCGACCGCGGCCAGCCGCTGCCACATCGCCGTCGGTACGTGCGCGAACGACGCCCAGGCCAGCTCGGGCAGGTGGGTCCGCTGCGCCACCAGCGCCGAGCCGAGGTGGCCGGCGACGGCGGTCGTCGGGTTGGCCTGCAGCGACTGCGAGATCGACCGAGCGGTGAGGTGGTCCCTGGCCTTGAACGTGCCGCGGACCGTGGTGGCCAGGGCGTCCTCGAGCGGCACACCGTCGACCAGCAGCTGGGTGAACGACGCCCGGGCCCGGACCTCCTCGGCCGCCTTGCGGTTCCGCGCGTCGGCGTCCTTGTCGGGCGCCTTGATCGAGGCGTTGCCCAGCTCTCCCGGTCGCTTGCCGAAGACCGCGGCGAGCAGGCCGCGGTAGGCGTACCCGAAGTCCTTGGCGTTCTGCCAGTCCTCCGGCCGGCGCTTCACCGCGGGCTTCGGCGTGGACGGGTCCTCCGGTGTCGGCTCGACGCGTCCCGGTCCATCCTCGCTGGGTGTCGACCCCGGCAGCAGTCGGCCGGCTCGGCGGACCACCTTGCGTACGTTCAACGGTCGGGACACCCACGCTCCCAGGATGTGTCGTGTGCGGACGAGAAAGGGACGCGGCCGAAGCCTATCCCTCCAGCACCTCGCGATACGTCGCGTCGACGGTCCTGACGATCGACGACCAGTCCCGCTCCGCGATGACCCACTCGCGGGCAGCCGTGCCGAGCGAGGACCGCAGGTCGGGGACGTCGATCAGCCGCTCGAGTACGGCGGCCAGGTCGGTCGCGTCCCCCTTGTCGAACACCATCCCGGTGGTGCCGTCCTGGACGATCTCGGTGAGCGCCGCCACGCTCGACACCACCACGGCCTTGCCCATCGCCATCGACTCGAACGGCTTGATCGGGGAGATCAGCTCGCAGACCGGCAGCGGCAGCCGGGGGAACGGCGCGACGTCGAACAGCGAGATGTAGCGCCCGACCTCCTCGTGCGGCACCCGGCCGGTGAACGTCACGACGTCGTCGAGCCGCAGCCGGGACGCGGTCGCGAGGACGGTGCGCTGGTAGTGGCCGTCGCCGACCACGACCAGGTGGAAGTCGCTACGCCGCTCCTTGAGCGCGGCCACCGCCTCCAGCAGCAGGTCGAGGCCCTCGTAGTCGACCAGGCCGCCGGCATACCCGATCACGGTCTTGCCCGCGACCCCCAGCTCGGCCTCCAGCTCGGGGTCACGCGGCCGCGGCATGAAGCGGTCGACGTGCACGCCGTTCGGCAGCACCACCATCCGGTCGTCCGGCACGCCGCGGTCAGCCATCTCCCGGCGCAGCGCCTCGGTGATCACGAACACCTTGTCGGCGCGCAGGCACGACTCGTACTCGAGCATCGTGGTGAAGCGGTAGCGGTCGGTCTCGGCGAACGACGGGTCGCGCGAGATCTTCATCAGGTCCTCGAGGCCGCGCATCTCGTACAGAAACGGCATCCCGAGGCGGCGGGCGGCCGCGCTCCCGGCCAGCCCGTTCACGTGGAAGCTCGACGCGTGGATGAGGGCCGCCCGATGGGCCCGCGCGTGCCGCTCGACCTGCTGGCTGTAGCGCTGGATGTACGACGCGAGCGGGTACTGCGGGTAGGCCCGCTCGCCGCGCTCGAGGATGCGGTGGTACGTGATGCCGTCGACGGTGTCGCTGGGCGGCACCTCGCGCGGGTCGGCGCCGTTCCAGCGGTCGTACGGGAAGCCGAGCCGGGTGACCGCCTCGACGTCCCAGCCGCA
>JBOHDE010000413.1:0-2284 GCA_050699035.1 Nocardioidaceae bacterium
TGCCTCGAGCTCGGCCTCGACGGCGGCCATCAGCCGCTCCTCGAGCTCGGGCACGCCGATCCGCCGGATGAGGTTCCGGAAGAAGCCGTGCACGACCAGGCGACGCGCCTCGCGCTCCGGCACGCCACGGCTTTGCAGGTAGAACAGCTGCTCGTCGTCGAACCTGCCGGTGGTGGACGCGTGGCCCGCACCGACGATCTCGCCGGTCTCGATCTCCAGGTTGGGCACAGAGTCCGCCTGGCAGCCGTCGGTGAGCACGAGGTTGCGGTTGGACTCGTAGGTCTCGATGCCCTCGGCCGCCTTGCGGATCAGCACGTCGCCGATCCAGACCGAGTGCGCGCCCTTGCCCTGCAGCGCGCCCTTGTAGTCGACGTTGCTCTTGGTCTTGGGGGCGTTGTGGTCGACGAACAGCCGGTGCTCGAGGTGCTGGCCGGCGTCGGCGAAGTACAGGCCGAGCAGCTCAACCTCGCCGCCCGGGCCGGCGTACTCGACCGTGGTGTTCATCCGGACCAGGTCGCCTCCGAACGACACGGCCACGTGCCGGAAGCGGGCATCCCGGCCCACCAGGGTGTGGTGGTGCGTGTGGTGCACCGCGTCGTCGGCCCAGTCCTGGACGCTGACCACGGTGAGCTGGGCGCCGTCGCCGACGACCACCTCGACGTTGTCGACGAACGTCGCCGACCCCTCGAACTGCAGCACGACCGTCGCCACGCTGTTGGGCTCGGCGACGATCACCGCGTGACCCGCCGTCGCCGTCTCGGTGCCGGTGCCGGTCACCGTCACGATGGTGGTGTCCGCGACCTCGGTGTCCTGGGGCACGGTCACGGTGAGGGACGTGTCGGCGGCGTGCCAGGCACGCGTGCTGACCCGCTCGTACGGGACGTACCCGCTGGTGCCCTTCAGCGGGTTGTCGGCACCGATCGTGGCGACGGTGACGCCGTCGGCCGCCTGCGCCTTGACGCTGACCAGGTCTCCGTCGAGCGGGGCGTCCTGGTGCACTCCGCGGAGCCGCTTCAGCGGGGTGAAGCGCCAGATCTCCTCGCGGCCGGTGGGCACGGGATGGTCGGCCAGGTCGAACGACCCGACGGGGTGCAGGTGGCTGGCGACCGTCTCGACGGCGTCCTGGACAGCCTGCGCGGGGAGCGTGTCAGTCAACGAACTTCGCTTTCTCTCTGGTCGGGGACGAAGGGACGGGCGGGTCAGCCGACCGCGCCTTCCATCTGCAGCTCGATCAGCCGGTTGAGCTCGAGGGCGTACTCCATCGGCAGTTCGCGGGCGATCGGCTCGACGAAGCCACGGACGATCATCGCCATCGCCTCGTCCTCCTCCATGCCCCGGCTCATCAGGTAGAACAGCTGGTCGTCACTGACCTTTGACACGGTCGCCTCGTGCGCCATCGACACGTCGTCCTCCCGGACGTCGACGTACGGGTAGGTGTCGGAGCGGCTGATCTGGTCGACCAGCAGCGCGTCGCACTTGACGATGCTGGCGGAGTGGTGCGCGCCCTCGTCGACCTGGACCAGCCCGCGGTACGACGTGCGGCCGCCGCCGCGGGCCACCGACTTCGAGATGATCGAGCTCGACGTGTGCGGGGCGCAGTGCACCATCTTGGCGCCGGCGTCCTGGTGCTGGCCCTCACCCGCGAACGCGACCGACAGGGTCTCGCCCTTGGAGTGCTCACCCATCAGGTAGACGGCGGGGTACTTCATCGTCACCTTCGAGCCGATGTTGCCGTCGACCCACTCCATCGTCGCGCCGGCCTCGCAGGTCGCGCGCTTGGTCACCAGGTTGTAGACGTTGTTGGACCAGTTCTGGATCGTCGTGTAACGGCAGCGGGCGCCCTTCTTCACGATGATCTCGACGACCGCGGAGTGCAGCGAGTCGGACGAGTAGATCGGCGCCGTGCAGCCCTCGACGTAGTGCACGTAGGCGTCCTCGTCGACGATGATCAACGTGCGCTCGAACTGGCCCATGTTCTCGGTGTTGATCCGGAAATAGGCCTGCAGCGGGATGTCGACGTGCACACCCTTCGGCACGTAGATGAACGAGCCGCCGGACCAGACCGCGGTGTTGAGTGAGGCGAACTTGTTGTCGCCGACCGGGATCACCGTGGCGAAGTACTCCTTGAACAGCTCGGGCTGCTCACGCAGCGCCGTGTCGGTGTCGAGGAACAGCACGCCCTGCTCCTCCAGGTCCTCACGGATCTGGTGGTAGACGACTTCGGACTCGTACTGCGCGGCGACGCCGGCGACCAGCCGCTGCTTCTCCGCCTCGGGGATGCCCA
>JBOHDE010000414.1:0-2280 GCA_050699035.1 Nocardioidaceae bacterium
TATGTCGGCACATACGCGCAACCTCGGCGCGAGGGACGGGGTGCGGGGCTAGTGGCGGGCGAGGTCGGCGGCGCCGATCAGGCCGGCCTCGCCGCCGAGGGTCGCCAGCCGGATCTCCAGGATCGGCCGGTACTCGCGGAACGTCAGGTTGGCCGCGAACGCCTCCCGGGCCGGCTCCAGGATCAGGTCGCCGGCCTCCGACACGCCACCTCCGAGGATCGCCACGGCCGGGTCGAGTACGGCGGCCAGCATTGCGATGCCCTCACCGAGCCAGCGACCGGTATCCGCCAGCAGCTCGACGGCGAATGCATCGCCGTCGCGCGCGGCCGCCGTGATCAGCGGCCCCTCGATCTGCTCCGGCGCTCCCCCGGCGCGCTCCAGCAGACCCGCGACCTGGCCGCTGCCGGCGGCGACGGCCTCGCGGGCGGCACGCACCATCGCCGTCCCCGACGCGTACTGCTCCC
This sequence comes from Nocardioidaceae bacterium, assembly GCA_050699035.1. GTDB lineage: Bacteria > Actinomycetota > Actinomycetes > Propionibacteriales > Nocardioidaceae > WHTB01. The sequence goes on from JBOHDE010000414.1 coordinate 465, forward strand.
AGCAGCCGAGGCGGCCGCAGCCGCAGACCCGCCCACGCGGCATCATCCGCAGGTGGCCGATCTCGCCGGCCACGCCGAACGCACCGCGGTACAGCTCGCCGTCGAGCACCAGGCCGCCGCCGACGCCGGTGCCGACCGTGACCAGCAAGGTGTCGTCGGCGTCCTCCGCCGCACCGAACGTGAACTCGCCCCACGCCGCGGCGTTGGCGTCGTTCTCGACGACGACGGTCAGGTCGAGGGCGCGCTCCAGGTCGGTGCGCATCGGCTCGTCCCGCCAGGCGACGTTCGGTGCGGCCAGCACTGTCGCCCTGGCCGCATCGACGAGACCAGCGGCGCCGACGCCCACCGCGTCGACCTGGTGCCGCCCGCGCAGCTCGCCGACGGCGTCGATGATCGCGTCCTCGATCGCCTCGGCGTCGGTGGCGGGCGTCTCCCGTCGGACCTTCTCCAGGATCTTGCCCTGCTCGTCGACGACCCCGGCCGCGATCTTCGTGCCGCCGATGTCGACACCGATCGTCACTCCCACGGGATGTCCTCTCCGCCGTCGTCACCGAGCCGGATCTTCTCGACGCGTCCGTCACGCTCGCCGGTGCCGTGAGCCGCGTCCACCAGCGTCCGCAGGGTCTGCAGCAGGTCGCGCACCTGTGCGGTCACCTCGTCCACCGTCTCCGGGCTGATCTGCCGGACCAGCGCGATCAGCTGGCACAACGGGCAGACGCGGCACGCCGCCGATCCGTCCGCGATGCCGTGAGCACCCCAGTCCGCGAGCGACCCACGCAGCGCGTCGGCGAGCTTGGCCACCTCGTCGGCCAGGGTGCCTACGTCGGGCCGACCCTGCTCCTCGGTCATGTCGCGGACTCCTGCAGCTCGGGCTCCGGCTGCGGCTCCGGCTGGGGCTGCGAGAACCGCACGACGAGCGCGCCGTCGTCGAGCCGCGCCCCGCGTACGACGCACTTGCGCAGTGCCTGGGGCAGGGCGAGGACGCGGCGGTACGACCCGACCGTGACCACAATCTCCTCGCCATGCCGCGCCAGGTCGACGTCCTCCCGTACGGCCAGGGGCAGGTCGAGCACGAGGTGCACGCCGTCGTCGGTACGGCGCAGGCGCACCGGCGGGCGGCCTTCGGACACGGCGAACGGGTCCGCCTCGCCGTACATCGAGACGCCGAACGCCGCCAGCTCCTCCACGCCGACCGGCTCGCAGGAGCGGTACGGCGACTGCCAGATCGCCAGCGGCGCGAAGGACGCCGACACCTCGTCGAGGATCGCCGACTGGGCCGCGACCCACTGCTGCCGCCAGGCGTCGGCCCCGGCCGAGGGAAAGATCCGGTTCGCGACGACGCCGTCGACCCGGTAGCCGTACAGCGACAGCGTGGTCAACGACCGGCGCGCCTCCGCCACCACGACCGACTCGGGCGTGAGGACCAGCCGTACGGAGGCGTCGGGACCGGTGAGCACGGCGCGCACCTCGTCGAGGTCGGCATGCAGCCGCTCCACGGCGTCGAAGACATGGTCCTGCGGCATCGGCACGCCGGCGGCCCTGGTGAGGACGGGACGCAGCGCGCGCACCAGCCGCCGCTCGGCCGGGAACACCCGCTCCATGTACCACGACAGCGCCTCGGGCAGCGCCAGCAACCGCAGCGTCTCGGCCGTCGGTGCGCAGTCGACGACCAGCACGTCCCACTCGCCGGAGCGGGCCTGGTCGCGTACCTCGAGCAGGGCCAGGATCTCCTCGGCGCCCGGGAGTACGGTCAGCTCCTCGGCCGCGATCGGGTCGACCCCGGCGGCGTCGAGCACGCTCAGCAGATAACCCTGGA
>JBOHDE010000415.1:0-2263 GCA_050699035.1 Nocardioidaceae bacterium
GAGGAGGACAAGATCGTCGTCAGCCGGGCCCGTCGGATCCAGCGGTTCCTCTCGCAGAACACCTATGTCGCCAAGCAGTTCACCGGCATCGAAGGCTCGACCGTCCCACTGGACGACACCGTCGAGGCGTTCACCAAGATCTGTGACGGCGACTACGACCACGTGGCCGAGCAGGCCTTCTTCATGTGCGGCGGTCTCGACGACGTCGACCGCAAGTGGGCCGAGATCCAGAAGGACAGCTGATGGCCGACGAGGCGCTCCACGTCGAGCTGGTCGCCGCGGACCGTACGGTGTGGTCCGGAGAGGCGACGATGGTGATCGCCCGTACCACCGAGGGAGACGTCGGCATCCTGCCGAACCACGCCCCGGTGCTCGCGCTGCTGGTGGACGGGGTCGTCGAGGTGACCACCGACCAGAAGGAGACCTGGTTGGCCGCCGTCGACGCCGGCTTCTTGTCGGTGGCCGACAACCGAGTGTCCATTCTTTCGGAGCACGCCGAGATGTCGCACGAGATCGACCTGGAGAAGGCGCGGCACGATCTCGAGCGGGCGCGCTCGGCCGGAGAGCAAGACGATGAGGCCGAAGAGGCTGTCAGACGTGCGCAAGCACGCATCCGTGCGGTAGAAAAGTCCACGTAGGCACATTCGGGACAAATGGCGGTGTTGAGGAGCGAGGCGTATGCCGGTCTGGGCCATCGTGCTCGATGTGATCGGTGTCTGTCTGCTTGCCCTCGTACTCGCCGCCGTCTATCTGGTCGGCCGCCGACGTCTGTTGGCACGCCACGGCGGCACCTTTGATCTCAGCATCCGCGTCCGGTCCGAAAGGGCCGGGCGCGGATGGGTTCTCGGCGTCGGTCGTTATACCGGCGACCGGCTCGAGTGGTTCCGGATCTTCACCCTGAGCATGCGGCCGAAGCGCGACCTGAACCGCCGGCTGCTGCAGATCGAGGGTCGGCGTGACGTCGCGGGGACGGAGGAGTTCTCGCTGTACGACGACGCCGTCATCGTGCAGTGCAGGTATGGCGGCGAGGCGCTTGAGCTCGCGCTGTCCGACAACGCCCTGACCGGTCTGCTCGCCTGGCTCGAGGCCGCGCCGCCAGGCCCCTCCTCCGGCTACCAGCTCCGCACCTGACCGGCGGTCCCGTTTCTTCGCGCCGAGGTTGCGCGTATGTCTGGTTTCGTCGCGCCGAGGTTGCGCGTATGTCGGCGCGTCCTCGGCTGCCTGTGGACGACGAACGCCATGATTCGGCCGACGCGAGCATCATCGGGCGATGGACATCTTCACTTGGACCCAGTGGCTGGCAGCCGGCCACACGCGTCAGGCCCTGATCCAGGGGCTCACGGCTGGTGAGATCCGTCGTGTGCTGAGGGGGGTCTACGCCTCCAGCGGCGTTCCCGACGTACTCGAGAACCGGGCTCGCGCGGTGCGGCTGGTGCGGCCGAGCGAGACCGTCGTCGCACGCGAGACGGCCGCGTGGCTGTCAGGAGTGGACGTGCTTCCCCCCGGTCGCAGGATCGAGGACGAGCCGCTGCACCTGGTCATGCCGAGATCCGTCACGCCGCCACGGCTTGCGGGATGCACTGCGTACCAGGGGCAGCTGCCGGCTGAGGATGTCGTCGAGCAGGACGGGATCCTCCGCACGACCGACCTTCGGACTGCCCTTGACCTCAGTCGGTTCCGTGATCGCGAGCAGGCGGTGGCCGCGCTCGACGCGTACCTGCATCTGGAGCGGGTGACCCTCGAGCAGCTCTGGGCCCGGGCTCGGCTGCTCCAACGGGTGCGCAACTGCCGTCGGCTGCGCGCCAACCTTGCTGTTGCCGATGGCGGCGCCGAGTCCTACGCCGAGAGCGCCCAGCGCGTCCTGTTCGTCGACGCGGGACTACCCAGACCGAAGACCCAGGTCCCGGTCAACGGGCTGGCGGGCGACCTGATCGGTGCGCTTGATATGGGGTGGGTGGCCTACCTGGTCGGATCGGAGTTCGACGGCGAGGTCGGCCACGACGACGACGAGCAGCGCGACCACGACGGCGCGCGCCGCAGCCGGATGCGCCGCGAGGCGAACTGGGCGATCGAGGTTGCCCGCAAGGGGGACCTGTGGGGGAGCCCAGCGCAGCTCGTGCACACCGTCGCCCATCGGTTGGTGGAGCGGGGGTGGTCACCACCGCCGGCCGTGCTCGAGCAGATCGTGCGTGCGGCCGACTACGAAGCCAACACGGGTGAGCGGTGGCGGTGGATGCCGCTGGAGCGACTGCTCGCCGCATGA
>JBOHDE010000416.1:0-2232 GCA_050699035.1 Nocardioidaceae bacterium
TCAGCTGCCCGCGACCGGCGCCTGGATGGGCTGGGGAAACTTGCACACGCCAGGGCGTAGGAAAGTTTCCCCAGCGTCCCGACCAGATCGCCGACTCGGTGGCCGACCCCCGACCGTTTGCCACGTAACTGGTGGTGGCTGGCGCCGCCGCACGTGGGGAGTGAGAATCTGGCGTCCGGTCAGGTCGGCGTGCCCGGGTGACTTCACCCCTCGAACCGACACTCTCGGCCCCGATTCCCGGCTCAGAATGTCGGTTCGGAGGGTGACGTCGTGGCCGGCCGGCACGGGCAGCAGGAGAGCCCGATTTTCGAATGAACCGTGGGAAGTAGCCCGCCGACCGCTCGGCGGAGGTCAGGACGGTCCGGCGTCGCCGAGTAGGGCGTCGACGAACCCCTCCGCGTCGAACGGCGCCAGGTCGTCGGCACCCTCACCGAGCCCGACCAGCTTGACCGGCACCCCGAGCTCTCGCTGCACGGCCACCACGATGCCGCCCTTGGCGGTGCCGTCGAGCTTGGTCAGCACGATTCCGGTGACGTCGACGACCTCACCGAACACCCGTGCCTGCGTCATGCCGTTCTGGCCGGTGGTGGCGTCGAGGACGAGCAGCACCTCGGTCACCGGCGCCAGCTTCTCGACCACTCGTTTGACCTTGCCGAGCTCGTCCATCAGCCCGCTCTTGGTGTGCAGGCGCCCCGCCGTGTCGACGAGTACGGCGTCGGCCTCGCGCTCGATGCCGGACCGGACCGCCTCGAACGCCACGCTCGCCGGGTCGCCGCCCTCCGGGCCTCGCACGGTGTGCACACCGACCCGCTCCCCCCAGGTCTGCAGCTGGTCGGCCGCGGCCGCCCGGAAGGTGTCGGCAGCGCCGAGCACGACGTCGGCGTCCTCGGCGACCAGCACCCGGGCGATCTTGCCGACGGTGGTCGTCTTCCCGACGCCGTTCACGCCGACCACGAGCGCGACGCCGGGCTTACCCTCGGCTCGGGAGATCTTGAGCTCGCGGTCCAACGACGGGTCGACCAGCGCGACCAGCTCCTCGCGGAGGATCGCCCGCGCCTCGGTGCCGGACCCCTCGACCCGCACCCGGTCCCGGAGCCGGGCGACCAGCTCCTGGGTCGGACCGACGCCCAGGTCCGACATCAGCAGCGTGTCCTCGATCTCCTGCCAGGTGTCGTCGTCGACCCGGTCGCGAGACAGCAACGCCAGCAGGCCCCTGCCCAGCGTGCCCTGGGACTGCGAGAGCCGCGCCCGCAGCCGGACCAGACGACCCTGCGCCGGCTCGGGGCGCTCGACCGCCCGAGCCTCCGGCTCCAGCACTTCCGTGGGCAGCGGCACGTCCTCGACCGTGCGGGTCGGGGTGTCGCGCGGTGTCGCGGCGTCCTCGCCGACGCCGGGCTCCGTCGCGGATGTCGCCGGCTCGCCTTGGCCAGTCGTACGGCGGCGACGTAGCGAGCCGGCCACCAGACCGGCGACGCCGACGACGAGCAGGACGGCAACGGCGATGATCAGATAGAGGTACTCAGCCACGGTGGCTCATCCTCTCAGACGCCCTTTGGGTGGGTTCCGGCTCCCTGTTGTCGCCGGCGGAGCCCGGTGGAAGGATCGAGGGCGAGATGGCGACCGACGTGACCGTGATCCTGGACGACCTTCCCGGCGAGCTGGCCCGGCTGGGCGAGGCAGCCGCGTCGGCCAGCGTGAACATCCGCGGCCTGGCGGCCCTGACCGGCGAGGGCAGAGGCGTCGTCCACGTGCTCGTCGACGACGAGGTCGTACGACGGCTCCACGACGCGCTTGACGCCGCCGGGATGGGAGTCGCCGACGAGCGGGAGGTGTTCGTGGTCGACGTGGAGGACCGCCCCGGCACGTTGGGTGAGCTGACCCGCCGTCTCGCCGACGCCGGCGTCAACGTGGACCTCGCCTACACGACGTTCGGCGGCGTCCGGGTCGTGCTGGCGACCGACGACGTCGAGAGCGCCCGACAGGTCCTCGGCTGAGGCGATCGTACGTCAGTCGCGCCCGGTCGGTTGCCGGCTGTCCAGCGGCCCTTCGAGGTACTGGACCACACGGTCGGAGCCGCGGTGCATCGCACCGGTCAGCCACTCCGCACGCGGAATTTCCTTGCCCTGATGGGGAAACGCGACGAAGACGGCGACCAGCGCGGCCAGGCCGAGGACGACCAACAGTGAGATAGCGATGACAAACATGAGCGGCCCCCGAGCAGCACAAACAGAT
>JBOHDE010000417.1:0-2206 GCA_050699035.1 Nocardioidaceae bacterium
AGGCCGCGGCCGAGATCCCTGACGACACACCCACCGACTTCGAGCAGCGGCAGGTCGCCCGTTGCCTGATGAACGTCGGGCACCTCGCGATCGGCTGGGGACGAGACGACCACGCCCGCCGCCAGCTTGTCGCCGCGATCGAGCTGATGCAGAGCACCGGCTACCACCGACTGCTGAACTCCGCGCGCCTCACCCAGGCATACCTCGACTGGCACAGCGGCGCGTGGAAGGGCCTGGCCGACCGGGTCACCGAGGTCGCCGACGCCGACGGCACGCTGCCGGCGGCGCAGCTCGAAGCACAGCAGATCCTGGCACTGCTCGACCTGGTCCGCGGCGATCGACCAGCCGCCGAACGCGGCCTGCGGGCGATCCTGGAGGAGGTGACGAGGCGCGGCCTCTTCGACGCGTCGATGACCCCGGCGGCGATGCTCGGCCGGCTCAGCCTGGCCGACGATGCTGCCGCGGACGCGCTGGCGCTGACGACTCCGGGCATCGAGTCGATCTCCCGTACCGACCTCTGGGTGTGGGCGACCGACATCGCCCCGGTGCACCTCGACGCGCTCGTGAGCACCGGCCAGATCGAGTCTGCGGAGGCGCTCGTGAGGCGATTCGCCGACGGGCTCGGCGACCGGGACGCGCCGGCCCCGGCCGCGGCATTGCATACCTGTCGCGGGATCGTCGCGGAGTCCCACGGTGCGCTCGACGAGGCCGGGACCGAGTACGCTGCCGCCGCGCAGGCGTGGTCGGCGCTGCCCCGGCCGTACGACGAGCTGCTTGCCGTGGAGCGTCAGGGACGCTGCCTGTTGGTGGCGGGAGACTCGGCTGCGGCGCTGCGCCTGCTCGCCACGGCGCAGGACCGGTTGCAGGAGCTGGGCGCGCGCTGGGACGCCGACCGGGTGGCGCACCTGCTGCGCCGGCACGGCGTCGAGGTCGCCCGGGTCTGGCGTGGGGGGCGGCGCGGGTATGGCGACCAGCTCTCCCCTCGCGAGCAGGAGGTCGCCCGGCTGGTCGCCCAGGGGCTGACCAACCGCCAGGTGGCCGAGGCGCTGTTCCTGTCGCCGCGGACCGTCGACCGCCACCTCAGTGCGGCGATGCGCAAGCTCGGGGTCAGCTCTCGGACGGCGCTGGCAGTCGCCGCGACGACCGGCACCGGCGCCGAGCCGGGCAACTAAGGCGTGCCGACCTCCTGGAACGGCACGGATCCGTGCGGTTCCCGATCATCCCCACGCCTGCAGCAGTGGGGATGATCGGGTACGGGTGGGGGTGAGTCGCCACCTGGCCGCCGGCGATGAAGCAACCGGCACCGGCGCCGAGCCGGGCAACTTTGGGTGATCTGCCCACTCGCGGGCCGGCCCGCACAGGCAGCATCGTCTGTCCTCATGGACCAACGGCAGCCACCCCCGCCTCGGCGGCTCCGGGAGCCACCCGCCGACGCCACCGAGGACCCGGACCCGCCAGCCGACCCGCCCGACGACGCAGAGCCGCCGGCCGAGCACTGGGAGCCGTTGTAGCCGGCCGAATGATTGGGTGATCTGCCCACTCGCAACATCGCCGCCGCGCAGGGGAGTGTGGAGAACCTGCCACGCACCTGTCGCACCCAGGAACGAGGACCCATGCGCACCATGATCCTTTCTCGGCTGGCCGCCCTGTCCCGTCGTCGCCGCGCGCTCGCGGTGCTGCTCGCCGCCGTGCTGGCCGCCACGCTCGGCGGCCCGCTGCCGGCGGCGACCGGCGGGCCGGCGCAAGGGCCGACCCCAACGCCGAGCACAGCGACCGGCCAACCCGCCGGCCAGTCGACCGGCCAACCCGCCGGCCAGTCGACCGGCCAGTCGACCGGGAAGACGTACCAGGTGACGTTGCTGACCGGCGATGTCGTGGTGCTGCACGACGCCGGCGACGGCAAGCAGGCGGCCTGGGTCCAGGACGACCCGAAGGCGCCGGAGAAGGCGCCCGCGCAGGTCTATCAGCAAGACGGCGAGGTGCACGTCGTGCCGGCCGCCGCGGTGCCGTACGTCGCGTCCGGGGTGCTCGACGACAAGCTCTTCAACATCAGCCTGCTGGTCGAGCAGGGCTACCACAATGCCGCCCGCAAGAGCCTGCCGCTGCTCCTCACGGCACCGGGTGGCCCCTCGGCGAAGAGCCTGCCGCGGGTTCCGTCAGGAGTACGGAAGGTGCGCGACCTGGCGTCGATCGGCACGGTGTCGGT
>JBOHDE010000418.1:0-2186 GCA_050699035.1 Nocardioidaceae bacterium
CTGACCGCGAACGACGGTGCGCTCATCCGTACCGACGACGTCACGGTCGTGGTGCAGCCGGCCGGGGGCGGTGGCAACAGCGTTGACATCCCGGTGCGGGCCGGGTCCGACGACGCCGAGGAGCGGTTCAACGGTCAGGTCCTGCTGACCAGCACCGACCTCGACATCACCGCCGAAGGCGCCCGGTTCATGAACGCGGTCGGACTGCGGTTCACCACGCTGCCGGTGCCTGCGGGCGCGGTCGTCACCAACGCCTACATCCAGTTCCGGGCGGACGAGACGGGTGCGGGCGCGGCGAACCTCACGGTGCGCGCCGAGGCGGCGGACAACGCCACGACGTTCACCGAGGCGGCGGCCAGCTTGAGCACGCGTCCGACCACCAGCGCGTCGGCGGCCTGGTCGCCGCCGCCGTGGCCGACGATCGGAGCGGCGGGCGCCGACCAGCGCACCAGCAACCTCGCGCCGGTGCTGCAGCAGGTGGTGAGCCGTCCGGGGTGGGTTCAGGGGAACGCGGTGGCGCTGCTCATCACCGGGACGGGTGACCGGACCAGCCACGCCTTCGAGAACGCGACCGACCCGGTCCTCCACATCGAGTGGCAGTAGCTGCGGCCGCACAGTCGCGTGTCATGCCGGCCGTGGGCTGAGGCCGGTGCGTGACACGCGACTGACCCGCCCTGGTCAGAACGAACCGCCGACGGCGCCCGCACCCGCGCCGGGGCACGGGCGATCGTCGAGTTGACTTCTTCCCAGGTCTGCCAGCCGAACCCCAGCGCGCGGCCAGTCGGTGGCCGAGGTGGACCGAGGTGCGGTTAGCCCGCCAGTGGCGCGCGTGTTTCCAGATGGACGAAGTCGGGCCGGATCAGGCGGCAAGGACCCGAGATCGTCCATGTCGCGGCGGCTATCACGGACGCGCTGATGTGCCGCTTGGCTCGAAGTGAACGAAACTGTCGCCACCAGCGACTGCAGACAACACGTCCGTTCACTTCGTCGCGAGCAACGCGCCGAACCGGACATTCGCGCAACCTCGGCGCAAGTATCGGGGGGCGGCGCCGTTGGTGGCCGGGACGGGGTCTGCATGAAGGGACCACGTGCTCCCGGATTGCAGTGCGGCGTTCGACGGTGGCGACTCACCCCCACGCGTACCCGATCATCCCCACTGCTGCAGGCGTGGGGATGGTCGGGAACGGCACGGGCCCGTGCCGTTCCGGACGTCATGCACGGCAGTGGCCACCTCGGCGGCCAGCTCGGTCGGGTCGGTGCCGGCGTCGCTGGTCAGCCGGCGGACCGGCAGGCCGGATGTTTCGACCAGCCGCTCGAGCAGGTCCCGCCCGTGCTCGAGCTCAACCCGTTGCTGCTCGACGGTCAGGTGCTGGGTACGGCTGTGCCGTGACTCCCGCCGGGCCAGCCGGTCCACGACGACGTCGACGGTCGCGTCGACCATGACCAGCAGGTCGGCGCGGGCGAGCGGGTTCAGGGCCGCCCACAGTGGCCCGGTGACATCGCGTCGGGCCCGCAGGCCGAGAGTCCACAGCGTCTGCACCGCGCCCTCCTCGACCAGGTGCACGCCGTCATGGCGACGGGACCGCGCGACCAGCCGTTGCACGGCGAGCCATTGGGCGAGACCGGCGACCGAGTCCCGCGCCGAACCCTGGGCCAGCGCGACCCGCCGGGCCGAGCCGACCGTACAGATGGGGTGCCGGGCTGCCTCGCCGGCAGCGTGGAGCAGCCGTCGCCGGACTCGGTCACCCGCCCCGGCCACCGCCGAGATCCCTTCGTCGACCACCGTCCCCCGGATGTCGAGGTGGTCGAGTGCCGCGAGCGTGTGCCGCGCGACGGTCGACTTGCCCGAGCCCGGCAGGCCGCAGAACTCCACCACCACGCTCACCGGTGCGCGCCTTCCCCCGGGACCGGCTCCGGTTCGAACAGCGCCGCGACGGTGGCGACGAGCTCGGCCAGCGGCGTGTCCTGGGAGCAGAGCCGGAGCACGCGGCCACCGGCGGCCTCGTGCGCATCGGCGACCAGCCGGCAACGGGCCCGCTCGCCGTCCAGGTAGTCGACTGCGGCCATCTGGTCGAGGGTCCGGGCGACGTGGGCCTTGGGTCGTGCATGCAGCCGGTGCGCCAGCGTCGCGGTGTCGGCGTCGAGGACCACCAGGACGTCGAGCAGCTGCGCGGACATCTCCATGC
>JBOHDE010000419.1:0-2183 GCA_050699035.1 Nocardioidaceae bacterium
GCCCACCGCGTCGCCCACACCGGACGTCCGCCGGTGGCCGCTGACCGGGCGACGTGCGGAGCATCCGCTGCCGAAGCGCCGCGCCGTCGTCGTCAAGATCGAGAACACCGGTAACTCCGCGCCGCAGGTCGGGCTCGGGGCGGCCGACCTCGTCGTGCAGCAGCTCGTCGAGGGCGGGCTCACCCGGCTCGCCGTCTTCTACCACTCCCGGGTCCCGTCCGACGTCGGACCAGTGCGCTCGCTGCGTACGTCGGACATCGGCATCGTCAAGCCGGCCGACGCGCTGCTGGTCGCCTCGGGCGGGGCCAGGCGCGCGCTGCGCCGGATGGAGTCGGCCAGGGTACGGCTGGTGACCGGCGGCGATGCCTACCACCGCGTCGACGGCCGCCCGGCGCCGTACGACCTGTTCGTGCGTCTCAGCCGGCTCGCCAAGGCGCGGGCGAAGGGCGAGCCGCCCGAGCCGTACCTACCGTGGGGCGATGCCAAGGCCTTGGGCACCGGCAAGCCGGCCGGCCGGATCGAGGCGCGGTACTCCCGCGGCACGGTCAACTCCTGGACCTACCGCGGTCGTACGTACCGGCGCAGCATCGACCATGCGACCGGCCGGGACGACTTCCGGGTCGACGCCGTGCTCGCCCTGCGGGTCGCGGTGACCGATGCCGGCTACCGCGACCCGGCCGGCAACGCAGTCCCGGAGACGATCCTGTCCGGGAAGGGCGCGGCCACCCTCTTCCACCACGGTCGTGCGTACGAAGGCCGCTGGTACAAACGCAGCCCGGGTGCACCGCTGAGGCTGGCGACCACGACGGGCCGGCCGTTGCGGGTGCCGCCCGGGAACACCTGGGTCGAGCTGGTGCCGTCCTCCGGCGGCGATCTCCGCTACGGCCGCTGACCACCCGTCAAGGTAACCTCGCGGTGCGCTCGCTCGTTGACAGGGCAGGAGCGAGTTCAGGCGGTTTCAGGCGGGAGGGTCTGATGCAGCGATCACGGGTCGGCGTGCGGGCCGCCGCTGTTGCAGCGACGACGGCCGTCATCGGTCTCAGCGCTCCGGCACACGCCGAGACGACGTACGACGGCTCGGCCACCGCCCTCCAGATCAATGATGTGAAGGTCGAGCTGCTGTCCGACTTCACCGACCAGCTGCCGTCGGAGCTCAACGACCTGCCGACGTCGGTCGTCATTCCCGACCAGACCGTCGGCCACTCGACCTTCTCAGGCGCCGACGCGGCGGTCGAGGCGCCCGACAACCCGCTGCTCACCGGCGGCGTGTTCAAGGCCTCGTCCAAGCAGGTGGGCGGCGAGGTGGTCAGCCGGTCGAGCGTGGCCGACCTCAACCTCGCCGGCGGCGTGCTGGTGGCCGAGTCGATCGCGGCCAGCTGCACGGGCAACGGCCAGACGATCATCTTGGACGCGCCGCAGGGCAACCTGAAGAGCTCGGCGCTCGAGCAGACGCAGGGCGAGATCGAGCTGCGGCCCGGCACCCCGCAGACCCTCGCGGGCGTGGGTGCGATCACCTACAACGTCCAAGCCAACAACGACGAGCGGACCGGCTCGGTCAGCAACGTCGTGATCGACCTCGACTCCCGGCTGTCGCTGGCTGCACTCGCCGATCTGCCGATCGCGCTGGTCGAGCTCGACGACACGCTGAAGCGAGTTCTCAGCGACCTGCGCGACACCAACCCGGTGCTCGGCCAGGTCGTCCCTGCCGACGACCAGCTCGACCTGCTGGCGACCGACGAGCTGGCTGCGCAGCTCGACGAGGTCACCGCCCAGCTGCCCGACGACCCGAGCCTCGACGGCGTCGCCAAGCTCACCGGTCAGGTCACGATCGCCGCCGCCGACTGCTCGCAGGTCGTGGTCTCGGCACCCGCTGGTGAGCCGACCGACGAGTCGCTGAGCCGCAACGCGCCGATGGCCGAGCCGCCGCTGGCCGACACCGGCTCGCCGGCCGGTCTGGCCGTGGCTGGTGGTGCCGGTCTGCTGGCGCTGGCCGCCGGGCTGGTCGCATTGGCGCTGGCGCGCCGCCTCTCCTGACGGCAACCGGGCCAACCTTTCCCGCCGAGGTTGCTCGTATGTCGCTGTTCTTCGCGCCGAGGTTGCGCCTTTGTCGTCCTGGTGGGCGGCTCTGGTCCAAACCCCGTTTGGTACGGGGGCGCCCCGTTCCAATAGGTATGGAACGGGGC
>JBOHDE010000420.1:0-2166 GCA_050699035.1 Nocardioidaceae bacterium
CTGCGGGACCATCCCGCCGTACGCGACGACCGGGCAGCAGTCGGGAGCGAGCACGCGCAGCCGGTCGATGAACGCCGGCTCGCGCGGGCTGGCCGGGGTGAGCGTCTCGACGCCGTGCTCGGCCGCGAGCTCGGCAACCGGTGATGCGACCAGCCGCCGCCCGCGGCGGGCCGGCGCATCCGGGCGGGTGACGACCGCGAGCACCTCGTGGTGGGACGCGAGCAGCGCGCGCAGGGCGGGCAGGGCCACCTCGGGGGTGCCCGCGAACACGAGCCGCACTACAGCCCCAGACCGAAGGTGTCGTGTGGTGAGACCTTCACCGTCGGCGGACCAGCGGCACCCCAGTCCGCCTCGCGGATCGCCCGCATGGCCTCGCGCCGAGCCTCGCGGTCGAGCCGGTCGACGAACAGCACGCCGTCGAGGTGGTCGGTCTCGTGCTGGAGGGCGCGGGCGAGCAGGTCGGAGCCCTCGATCACCACCGGCTCGCCGTGCATGTTCATGCCCTTGGCGACGACATGCAGGGCGCGTCGGCAGTCGAAGGTCAGGTCCGGGATCGACAGGCAGCCCTCGGGCCCGAACTGCTCCTCCTCGGACAGGTCGAGGTCGGGGTTGACCAGGTGACCGAGCACGTCCTCGACGAAGTAGGTGAACACGCGCAGCCCGACCCCGATCTGTGGCGCCGCCAGCCCGGATCCGGGCGCGGACCGCATGGTGTCGGTCAGGTCGGCCACCAAGGTGCGCAGCTCCTTGTCGAAGTCGACGACCGGAGCGGCCTCGGTGCGCAGGATGGGGTCTCCGAAGAGCCGGATCGGCTTCACGGACACGGCAGGTTGCTCCTCGAGCGGTGGACTGGTGCGGGCTGGTGCGGCGGACAGTCTACGGCTGGAGCACGCCCCGGTCGGTCAGCTGCCCACGCAGGACTTCCGCGCTGGTGAACACCTCGGCGTCCAGCCCGGCGCCACGTGCCGCCTCGACGTTGGCCGTCACGTCGTCGGTGAAGAAGGTGCGCTGCGGGGTGAGGTCGAAGCGGTCGAGCAGGATCGCGTAGATGCACGGGTCGGGCTTGACGACCCCCTCCACGCCCGAGACGACCGTGCCGTCGAACTCCCCGAGCGCCTCGAACGCCTCCGTCGCGACGACCCACTTCTCGGCGGAGAAGTTGGTCAGCGCGTAGACCGGCAGGCCGGTGGACCGCAGTTGCTGGAGCACGGCGACGGTGTCGTCGTAGAGCCCGGCGACCGTCTCCAGCCAGCGCTCGTCGTACGCCCTGATCCAGGCCGCCCGGTCGGGGTGCCGCGCCGTCGCCTCCGTCACGGCGTCGGCCCAGCGACGTCCCTCGTCCTGCTTCCGGTTCCACGCCGGGCCACACACCTCGGTGAGAAACCACTCGCGCTCGGCCGCGTCCTCGATGACCTTGCCGAACAGGTGTCGCGGGTCCCAGTCCATCAGGACGCCGCCGACGTCGAGCACGACGGCGTCCAGGGCGTGCGCAGATGTCATGGCACGACCCTACGCACCGCCGGAACGGTCAGCCCGCAAGACCCAGATCGTGGGTGTCGCCACGTCGGTCGACGACGTACACCCGGCCGGTCGGCGTGCGCCAGACGAACAGGCCGGTGAACGGCTGTTTGACCTCCCACCCCTCGGCGTGGGTCTTGAAGCGGTGCTGCCGCCGGCGCAGGGGTCCGCCGTTGTCGATGCTGGTGGGACCACCCCGGTTGCGCGGGATGGTGTGGTCGATGTCGTCGTCGGCCCGCGATCTGGTGTCGGCATAGGGGAACGGGTTGAAGGTGTTGGCCATCAGCACGGCCTCGCGCAGTCGCCCGGTGAACTCGTCGGACGCGGAGACGGGCTGGTCGTCGAGGTCGACGACGGGCTTCACCACGACGTGGGAGTGGCGCAGCCGGTCGAAGCACTGCTCGGCGGTGATCGGGCCGTGGCCGTCGACGTGGACCGGGCCGTGCTCGCCCAGCCAGACCGAGCGCGGGATGTGGACGACGGCGGTGACCGACGGCCACAGCGCGAGGTCGAGGGCCTGGCTCGGCGTGGTCGTCTCGAGGTCCCAGACACCGGGACACAGCTGCTCCACCCCGTCGGCGTCGACCCGAGCCACCGGAACCGCGCGTACCCACTCGGGAAGGTCATCGTCGGACCGGGTGCCGTCGG
>JBOHDE010000421.1:0-2162 GCA_050699035.1 Nocardioidaceae bacterium
GTCGCCCTCGACCGGCTCACCGAACGGCTCGACCTGCCGACGCGGTGACCCCCGAGATATGCACAGGCCGCCTGCCGGTTCTGTGGAGAACCGCGTCGTTACTGTGGACGAACAGGTGCAATCTGTGGGCGACACGCCGTAACCGCATAATTGGTCAATTTCCTTGTGGCAAAGGGGTTGTGCGGCGCTGGCGAACCCAGTAGAAATCTTCCTACGCACTCCCGCAAGGGAGAGCGGGATCGGACGGAAACCGAGGATCCATCCGGTGAGGCAACTCACCGAGTCAGTCGGTGACGAGACTGACTGGGTCAGACGGGCCGACCGTGAGGACGGAGACGTCACATCACTCCGACCGACTCGTAGGGCCCCTCAAACTCATACTTTGAGGGGCCCTACACCTGTCTGCGACAGTTCCGTAGGAAGCCGCCCGGGCCGGCACTAGGCTCCGGACGTATGAGCGGCAACGGTTCTCCGGCGCCCGCCGGACAGCCCGGGCGGCAGGAGACGGCGGCCGAGCGCGCCGACCGCAACTACGACGACCTGCTGCAGGAGCTGCGGGTCGCGCAGACCGGTGTCCAGATCCTGTTCGCGTTCCTGCTGACGATGGCGTTCCAGTCCCGGTTCGACGACATCGACCGGTTCGAGCGGGCGACCTATGTCGTCGCGCTGCTGCTCTGCGCTGCGGCCACGGCCATGCTGATCGGTCCCGTCGCTCTGCACCGCCGGATCTTCGCCCGCGGTCAGAAGGAAGACCTGGTGCGGTTCGGCGCGTTGATGGCCCGGGTCGGGATCCTGCTGCTGTTCCTCGCGATCACCGCGTCGCTGCTGCTGGTCCTGCACGTCGTCCTCGGCCGGACCTGGGCGCTCGTCCTGGCGGGTGCGGCCGCCGCGGTCTTCGTGTCCGTCTGGTACGTCGTGCCCGCCTTGGTCGCGCGTCGTGCCGACTGACCCTCGGCAGGCGCCCGATCCGGTGCCGACAACCCGCGCTAAGTTCGAGCCATGCGCATCGTGATCGCCGGAGGACATGGCCAGATCGCCCTGCGGCTGACACGGCAGGCGTCGGCCGCGCACGAGGTCGTCGGCATCGTGCGCAACCCCGCGCACCGCGCCGATGTCGAGGCCGCCGGGGGAGTGGCGGAACTGCTCGACCTCGAGACGGCCGACGCGTCCGACCTCGTCGGGCTGCTCGCCGGTGCCGGTGCGGCCGTGTTCGCAGCCGGCGCAGGGCCGGGCAGCGGCAGCGCGCGCAAGCAGACCGTCGACCACGGCGCCGCCGCGCTCCTCGGCGAGGCCGCCGTCCGGGCCGGCGTGCGGCGCCAGGTGCAGATCAGCTCGATGGGCATCGAGCGAGCCGGCTCACCAGGGGTCGACGAGACGTTCGCCGCCTACCTGCGGGCCAAGGGCGCCGCCGAGGAGGACCTGCGCGGACGCGACCTCGACTGGACAGTCCTGCGCCCCGGCCGGCTCACCGACGTCGCCGGCAGTGGCCTCGTACAGCTGGCGGATGCCGTGTCGTACGGCGAGGTGAGCCGCGACGACGTCGCCGCGGTCGTGCTGGCGCTGCTCGAGCAGGGCACCGGCGTACGGCGGACGCTCGAGCTGGTGGGCGGGGATACCCCGGTCGCCGACGCCGTCGCCGCGCTGTAGAACCCGCGGCGCAGGTGGTCAGTGGTAGTAGCCGTCGACCGGGACGCGCGCCTCGTCGAACAGGGCCGGGCCGTCCTGGCGTGCGCCGGCGCTCGCGGCGGGCGGCTTGAGCCCGGTGAGCTGGTCGGTGGAGAGCGCGAACACGACACGACCCAGACCGGACCGTTCAATGGCGCCGGTGCACATGCCGCAGGGTTGGCAGCTGGTGTACATCGTGGTCGCCGCCGCGGCTGCAGGGTCGAGCTCGCGGGCCGCCCACCTGGCCAGCTTGAGCTCCGGGTGGGCGGTGATGTCGGCGTCGGTGATCGACGTGTTGTGTTCCTCGATGAGTACGTCACCGTCCGGACCGACCAGCAGCGACCCGAACGGCGGGTTGCCGTTCGCCCGTGCAGTACCCGCGAGGGCGATGGCCCTCCGGAGGAGTTCTTCGTCGTCGTGCGTCACCGTTGCTCCGTTCGGTTGTGGTGCGTTTCGTGGTCCCAGCCTGCGACGACGGTCGCCTGCGCAACACGTCG
>JBOHDE010000422.1:0-2161 GCA_050699035.1 Nocardioidaceae bacterium
GTGTGGGGTCTGCTGGCGTCGTTCTACGTCGGCAACGTCTTGCTGCTGATCCTGAACCTGCCGCTCGCGCCGGTCTTCGCCTCGATGCTCAGGACCCGGTACCAGGTGCTGTACCCGATCATCATCTTCAGTTGTCTGCTCGGTGCGTACGCGCTGGAGAACCGCCTGTGGGGCGCCTGGGTCGCCGTCGGCGCAGCGGTGTTCGGGTTCTTCATGAACCGGTACGGGTTCCCGCCGGCACCGCTCATCCTGGGGCTGATCCTCGGGCCACTGCTCGAGAAGTCGCTCAACCAGACCTCGGCGATGGGCCGCGGGAGCTTCGGCATCTTCTTCGACCGGCCGCTCAGCCTGATCCTGTTCGCGGTGGCCGGCCTCATCTTCGCCGGTCCCGCCGTATTCCGGCGCGTTCGCCGCCGCCGTAGCCCAGACTCGGGGTCCCGAGATCAGTCGACCGAGAGGAACGATGAGGTTGAGCACAAGTCGAGGTAGCGGTCTGCTGCTGGTGATGATCGACGTCGACCCCCAACACGAGGACGACTTCAACCGGTGGTACGACGAGGAGCACCTACCCGAGCGCTTGGCGTGTGAGGGCTTCTTGTCCGCCCGGCGGTTCGTGGCCGTCGAGGGCGAGCCCAAGTACCTCGCCATCTACGAGCTCGAGAGCCCGGAGGTGCTGCAGGGCGAGGCCTATCGACGACTGTCGCCGCCGAGCGAATGGACCGAACGGGTCAGCGCGCACTTCCTCAGCTCGGTGCGGAACGTCTACCGGGAGATCACCCCGCCGGCGGAGTCCGGCGAACCGGCCGAGAGCCGCTGATGGCGACCGCAGACGCCCCGGTACTTGTCCTGCACGCGGCAGGTCTCGACGCCGGCTGCGCGCGCTTCCTCGGTCTGCCCGAGGCTCGAGCCCTCACGCTGCCCGGTCACCACCGCGAGGGCGAGGTGCCAGCGGGCCTCTCGCTGTCCGACATGGTGCGCGCGGTCCGAGACCACTGTGAGGGACCGACTCATGTCGTCGGCTTCTCGCTCGGCGGCATGGTCGCGCAGCAGCTGGCGATCGACCATCCCGACGCGGTGCGGTCGCTCGTGCTGAGCTGCACGACGGCCGCGACCGACACGGCGGCGATGCTCGCGCGTGCCGACGCCACCGAGTCCGCGAGCCGCGAGACGTGGACGAGCGAGACACTCGAGCGCTGGTTCACCGCGGCGGCGCTGACCGCCGACGAGCCGCCTGCGGCGGTGGCGTACGCCCGCGCCTGCCTCGAGTCGATCAGCCCCCCGACGTTCGCCGAGGTCTGGCGGGCCATCGCGGGGCACGACGCCGGCGACCGGCTGCGTGAGGTCGAGGTCCCGACGACGTGCATCGCCGGCACGTACGACGTCTCCACCCCGCCCGAGGTCGTGGCCGCCCTAGCCGAGCAGCTGCCGAACTCCCGACTGGTCCAGCTCGACGCACCGCACATGGGCTTCCTGGAGAGCCCGGCCGAGTTCCGGGAGGCGATCCTCGCCCATCTCGCCTGGGCCACCGCCGACCCGCCCGACTGAACCGAGAGGCCTGGTGAGACTCCGCGATGGAGCCCGACATCCTGTACGAGGTGCGCGACCACGTCGCCTACGTCACCATCAACCGGCCGGCGCGCCGCAACGCCCTCGACCTGGCGGCGACCGCCGACCTCGTCCGCTGCTTCTGTGACGCCGCGGACGACGACTCCGTGTGGGCGGTACTCCTGACCGGCACCGGCGACAAGGCGTTCTGCGCCGGTGCCGACCTCAAGGAGTTCGACGAGCTGGCCAAGCAGGGCCGCCGGTTCCCGATGCCGATGACCGGCCCGGAACGCAACCTCTTCGAGGTCGTCCTCGAGACCTACAAGCCGGTCGTGGCCGCGATCAACGGCCCCGTCCTCGCGGGTGGCTGCGAGCTCGCGTTGGCCTGCGACCTCCGGATCGCGGCCGACCATGCCGTACTCGGGATGCCTGAAGCCAAGCGGGGGATGGGGGCGAACTACGCGACCGTGCTGCTGCCGCGACTGGTCCCGCGCGCGATCGCGCTGGAGATGCTGTACACCGGCGAGCCGTTGTCGGCGCCGGACGCACTGCGGTGGGGCCTGTTCAACCGCGTCGTCGCGAGCGCCGACCTGCGGGCCGAGAGCGAGCAGCTGGT
>JBOHDE010000423.1:0-2136 GCA_050699035.1 Nocardioidaceae bacterium
TATCTCACCCTGGCCCGCTCGTGCCTGCTCCAGGACTTCCCGCCCGACCCGGTCGTGTGGGGGTTCGCCGTGGGCTGGGCGCTGCTGTTCGCGGTCGGCGGGTTCCTCTTCTTCTGGCGAGCAGAGGAGAAGTACGGCCGTGACTGACCAGAAGCCGCTCGGCGAGGAGATCGACTTCGAGCCCGACGTCGACCCGACCGAGCCAGCCCCGAAGCCGGGCGCCGACCTCGGCGGCCTGTCGCTGATCGTCGACGACGTGCACGTCACCTACCGGGTGTACGGCGGTCGGCGGGCCGCCGCCTCCGGTGACGAGCTCAGCATCGTCCGCCGGCTGCTGAACCGCACCAACCGCCACATCGGCGCGGTCACCGAGGTCAAGGCGATCCGCGGGGTGTCGTTCGTCGCGCGGCACGGCGAGGCGATCGGCATCGTCGGCCGCAACGGGTCGGGCAAGAGCACGCTGCTGCGCGCCGTCGCCGGCCTGCTGCCGCTGTCCGGCGGGACGGTCTACATCTCCGGCGAGGCGTCGCTGCTCGGCGTCAACGCCGCGCTGATGAAGGACCTCACCGGCGAGCGCAACATCATGATCGGCGGCCTCGCGCTCGGCCTCACCCCGGCCGAGGTGCGCGAGCGGTACGACGAGATCGTGGAGTTCTCCGGCATCGGCGACGCGGTCAACCTGCCGATGAAGGCGTACTCGTCCGGGATGGGTGCACGCCTGCGGTTCGCCATCTCGTCCGCGGCGCGGCCCGACGTACTCATGGTGGACGAAGCCCTCGCGACAGGGGACGCGGAGTTCCGGGCCCGCAGCAAGCAGCGGATCGACGAGATCCGCGAGCAGGCGGGCACGATCTTCCTGGTCAGCCACTCGCTGGCCGCCGTGCGGAGCATGTGCTCGCGGGTGCTGTGGATCGACAAGGGCAAGCTGCGGATGGACGGCCCGGTGGACGAGGTGTGTGACGCGTACCAGGAGTTCACCCGACCCCGCCGCCCTGCTCGATGAGCACTGTCCACGTCGTAGTGGCGACGGCGGAGTGGGACCACGACCGACTGCGGTATCGGCGGCACCGGCTGGCGGAGTTCCTCCGGGACCAGCCGGACACCGAGCAGGTGATCTGGCTGTGTCCGGGTGCGGGTGGCACTCGGACTTTGGTCGGCGGCATCGAGCAGTGGTCGGTCAAGGACCTGCTGCCGCCGAAGGCATTCCGCTTCGCGCGGTACGTCGACGTCTTCCATCGGCGCAAGCTGGCGCCGCTGGTCCGCCGGCTGCGTGGGCTGCAGGGGCCGGTGCAGGGGTCGGTGCGGCTGGTGGTGTGGTTCACGTTCCCGGGGTTCCCGGTGCTGCTCGACCTGCCAATGTGGGACCGCGTCGTGTACGACTGCAGCGACCTGTGGTCCGCGCCGCTGAGTGGGGAGCAGTCGGTGGTCACCCGGGCCCGGCGGCGGGTCATCGCGCGGGCCGAGGCGCGGGTCGTGCAGCGGGCCGACGTGATCGTCTGCACGTCGTCACACCTGCACGAGGAGGTCGTCCGGGCGGTGGGTCGCGAACGGGCCGTGCACACGCTGGAGAACGGCGTCGAGTACGACGTGTTCGCCGCTGACCATCCGGCGCCGGACGGGGTGCTGCCGGACGGTTTCGACGGGACCGTCCTCGGGTTCGTCGGCGGGCTCAAACCGAAGCTCGACTTCGCCCTGCTGGCCGAGGTGATGACGCGGCGGTCGGACTGGCTGCTGTTGCTGGTGGGGCCTGACGGGACCGGCGGGCGCCCCGACCTGCAGCGGCTGCTCGGGTTGCCGAACGTCGTCTGGCCCGGTGCGGTGCCCGCCGGTGCGGTGCCCGGCTACCTGAGCCTGGTCGACGTCGGCGTGATGCCGTACCTGTCCTCGCCGTACAACGACGCGGTCTTCCCGCTGAAGCTGTTCGAGTTCCTCGCCGCCGGCAAGCCGGTGGTCGGCACCAACCTCCCGTCGACGGCTTCGTATGCGGAGCCGAATGTCTACAGCCACCTGCTGGCCGCCGGTGCGGACGAGGTGGTCGCGGCGTGTGAATCGGTGGTCGACGCGGACGCGGGGTTCGTCGGCCGTCGCCGTGAGGTCGCCCGGACCCGGGACTGGGCCGACGTGTTCCGCGAGATG
>JBOHDE010000424.1:0-2119 GCA_050699035.1 Nocardioidaceae bacterium
ACGCACCGTTCAAGGTCACCCCGACGGCGAAGGACAGCTGGCTGCGCGCGATGCGAGCCGCCCTCGACCAGGAGTCGCTCGCGCCCGACCTCGAGCAGCAGCTCTGGGACTACTTCGAGCACGCCGCGCAGTTCATGGTCAACACGTTCGAAGAGGTCTGAGTACGGCAGGCGGCGTCAGCCCCTACAGTTACCCGGTACATCACCGCCTCGGCAGGGGCGAGACGAAGAGGAGTCGCGTGCGTATCTCAGTCATCGGCACCGGATATCTCGGTGCCGTCCACGCCGCAGGGATGGCCGAGCTCGGCTTCGACGTCGTCGGGATCGACGTCGACCAGGCCAAGATCGACGCACTCCGTGAGGGTCGGTCGCCGTTCTACGAGCCCGACCTCGAGCCGCTGCTGCGCAAGCACGTCGACTCGGGAAAACTGACGTTCAGCACCGACCTCTCGGACGCGGCCGGCGCCGACGTCCACTTCGTGTGCGTCGGTACGCCGCAGAAGCGTGACGGCCTGGCCGCCGACATGACGTACGTCGAGCAGTCCATCGAGGCGCTCGCCGCCCACCTGACCGAGCCGACCCTGGTCGTCGGCAAGTCGACGGTCCCGGTCGGGTCGGCCGAGCAGCTGCAGGCCAGGCTGATCGAGCTCGCGCCGGCCGGCGAGGGTGCGGAGCTGGCCTGGAACCCCGAGTTCCTCCGGGAGGGCTTCGCCGTCGAGGACACGTTGCGCCCCGACCGGCTGGTCTTCGGCGTACGGTCCGAGCGGGGCGAGCAGCTGCTGCGCATGGTGTACGCCACGGCGCTCGCCGCCGGCACCCCGCTGGTCGTCACCGACTTCCCCACCGCCGAGCTGGTGAAGTCGTCGGCCAACGCGTTCCTCGCCACCAAGATCTCCTTCATCAACGCGATCTCGGAGATCTGCGAGGTCACCGGCGCCGACGTCACCGCACTTGCCGACGCGCTCGGCCACGACGCGCGGATCGGCCGCAAGTTCCTCAACGCCGGCGTCGGGTTCGGCGGCGGCTGCCTGCCGAAGGACATCCGCGCGTTCATGGCCCGGGCCGGTGAGATCGGCGCGGCGCACGCCTTGACCTTCCTCGGCGAGGTCGACGCGATCAACCTGCGCCGGCGGCAGCGGGTCGTCGAGATCGCCGGCGAGCTGCTCGACAACACTGTGTCGGGCCGCCGGGTCGCCGTACTCGGTGCGGCCTTCAAACCACACTCCGACGACATCCGCGACTCGCCCGCGCTCAGCATCGCCGGTGAGCTGCACCTGCACGGCGCCGAGGTGTCGGTGTACGACCCGAAGGCGATGGACAACGCGCGCCGGATCTTCCCGACGCTCCGGTACGCCGAGTCGGCCCTCGACGCGTGCCGCGACGCCGACGTGGTGCTGCACCTCACCGAGTGGCCGGAGTTCCGCGAGGTCGACCCGGCCGTACTCGGTGAGGTCGTCGCGCGGCGCAACGTGGTCGACGGCCGCAACTGCCTCGACCGGGAGTCCTGGCGAGCGGCCGGCTGGACCTACCGGGGGCTCGGGCGACCATGACGGAGGCCACCTGGCCACCGGTCTCGGTAATCATGCCGATCCTCGACGAGGAACGGCATCTGGCCGACGCCGTCGACCGCGTGCTGGCGCAGGACTACCCGGGCGAGCTGGAGCTGGTGATCGCGCTCGGCACGTCCACCGACCGCACCAGCGAGATCGCCGACGGGCTCGCGGAGCGGGACAGCCGGGTACGGCTGATCGACAACCCCACCGGGCGTACGCCGGCCGGGCTCAACGCCGCGATTGGCGCGGCCAAGCACGACATCATCGTGCGGGTCGACGGGCACGGCCTGCTCTCCCCCGGCTACATCGCACGTGCGGTCGAGCTGCTCGAGTCGACCGGGGCCGCGAACGTCGGCGGCATCATGGACGCCGCGGGCGAGTCGCCGTTCGCCCAGGCGGTCGCTCGCGGCATGACGTCACGGGCCGGCATCGGCGGCGCTCGGTTCCATCTCGGCGGAGCGGAGGGGCCGGCGGAGACGGTCTACCTCGGGGTGTTCCGGCGGTCCGTGCTCGACCGGCTCGGCGGGTACGACGAGCACTTCACCCGGGCGCAGGACTGGGAACTGA
>JBOHDE010000425.1:0-2109 GCA_050699035.1 Nocardioidaceae bacterium
CGTCCAGCTCGACGGCGGCTACGGCTACCTGAACGAGTACCGTGTCGCCCGTGCGTGGCGCGACGCCCGGGTCACCAAGATCTGGGCCGGCACCAACGAGATCATGAAGGAGCTCATCGGCCGCGACCTCGGTCTGTGAGCCGTAACCGACCCCGGAAGGACCGACATGCCCGAAGCAGTGATCGTCGCGACCGCCCGCTCGCCGATCGGCCGTGCCTTCAAGGGGTCGCTCAAGGAAGCTCGCCCGGAGGACCTCACCGTCCAGATGATCCGGGCCGCGCTCGACAAGGTGCCCGCGCTCGACCCCGCCGACATCGACGACCTGATGTTGGGCTGCGGTCTCCCGGGCGGCCAGCAGGGCTTCAACATGGGCCGCGTGGTGTCCACCTTGCTCGGCTTCGACCACCTGCCGGGTACGACGATTACGCGCTACTGCTCGTCGAGCCTGCAGACCACCCGGATGGCGATGCACGCGATCAAGGCCGGCGAGGGTGACGCGTTCATCTCGGCCGGAGTCGAAGTGGTCAGCAGCTTCGCGACCGGCAACAGCGACTCGCATCCCGACACCCACCACCCGGCCTTCGCCGAAGCGGAGGAGCGCACCCAGCAGCGCGCAGAGGGCGGTGCCGAGGTGTGGAGCGACCCCCGCGACGGCGGCTCGGTGCCCGACATCTACATCGCGATGGGGCAGACCGCCGAGAACCTCGCCTCGGTTAAGGGCATCACCCGGGCCGACCAGGACGAGTTCGGCGTACGCAGCCAGAACCTCGCCGAGAAGGCGATCGCCGACGGCTTCTGGGAGCGCGACATCACGCCGGCCACGCTGCCCGACGGCAGCCAGGTCGCCAAGGACGACGGGCCGCGCCCGGGGGTCACCCTCGACGGGGTGGCGGGGCTGAAACCGGTGTTCCGCCCCGACGGCACCGTGACGGCGGGCAACTGCTGCCCGCTCAACGACGGCGCGGCCGCGGTGATCGTGATGAGCGACACGAAGGCCGCCGAGCTCGGGCTGACTCCGCTGGCGCGGATCGTCTCGACCGGAGTGACCGCGCTGTCGCCGGAGATCATGGGCCTCGGCCCGGTCGAGGCGTCGAAGCAGGCGCTGGCGCGAGCCGGAATGACGATCGACGACATCGACCTGGTCGAGATCAACGAGGCGTTCGCCGCCCAGGTGATCCCGTCGTACCGCGACCTCGGCATCGACGTCGACCGGCTCAACGTCAACGGCGGAGCGATTGCGGTCGGTCACCCGTTCGGCATGACCGGCGCGCGCATCACGAGCACGCTGATCAACTCGCTGCAGTTCCACGACAAGCAGCTCGGGCTCGAGACGATGTGCGTGGGTGGTGGGCAGGGGATGGCCATGGTGTTGGAGCGGCTGAGCTGATGCGCGAGCGGAGCGAGTGCGTGAGGCTCAGCGCGACCATCGGCGCGGAGCGGCTGAGCTGATGCGGGTGTTCGACGGGCTCGCCGAGCTGGCGAAGGCCGAGGGTGAGCATCTCGGGTTCAGCGACTGGCTCGAGGTGACGCAGGAGCAGGTCAACCAGTTCGCCGACGCCACCGGCGACCACCAGTGGATCCACGTCGACGTCGAGAAGGCCGCGCAGGGTCCGTTCGGCGGCACGATCATCCACGGCTACCTGACCCTGGCGCTGGTGCCGCGGCTCGGCCAGGACATCTGGCGGGTCGACGGTCTGACGATGGGCGTCAACTACGGGTGCAACAAGGTGCGGTTCCCGGCGCCGGTCCCGGTGGGTTCGCGGGTACGGGGCGGTGCGGAGGTCGTGTCGGTCGCCGACGTACCGCAGGGGGTGCAGGCGGTGATCCGCTACACCGTCGAGGTCGAGGGCTCGGACAAGCCGGCCTGCGTCGCCGACACCGTCGTACTCCTGGTGGCATGACCGGCGTCCACCTCGATCGGACCGGATGCACTGACGACGTGGCTGTCGAGATGCGCTGAAGATTGAGCGCTCTCGCGCGGCGAACATTGAACATGCCTGCTGCGACGACCCCGCGACCTGCGGTCGCACCGATGGACGTTCCTCAACCGGGACGGCCCCGCGAACCGCGAGGGAAGGTCAGGGTTGGCGGTCGGGGTATGGCGACGGC
>JBOHDE010000426.1:0-2106 GCA_050699035.1 Nocardioidaceae bacterium
GATGCATCGTGCTGAGCCTGGAGCGGATGGACCGGGTCCTCGAGATCGACACCGCGAACCGGCTGGTCGTCACCGAGGCCGGGGTGGACAACGCGACGCTGTCGCGGGCGGTCGCCGAGCAGGGGTTTTTCTACCCGCCGGACCCGAGCAGCTGGGAGTTCTGCTCGATCGGCGGCAACGTCGCCACCAACGCCGGCGGGTTGTGCTGCGTGAAGTACGGCGTCACCGCCGACTATGTCCTGGGCCTCGAGGTCGTGCTGGCCGACGGCGCGATCCTGCGCACCGGACGGCGGACGGCGAAGGGCGTCGCCGGGTACGACCTGACCAGGCTGTTCGTGGGCAGCGAGGGGACGCTCGGGGTGATCACCGAGGCCACGTTGATGCTGCGGCCGGAGGCGGAGACGCCGTTGACGGTGGCCGCCGAGTTCGCCGACGCGGGAGACGCCGCGCGAGCGGTGTCCGAGATCGTGGCGTGCGGGGTGGTCCCGAGCCTGCTGGAGTTCATGGACCGGGCCACCGTGCGCGCGGTCGACGACGCGTTCCACATCGGGGTGTCGCCGGAGTGCGGGGCGCTCGTGCTCGCCCAGTGCGACACCGGCCCGCGTGCGGCCGACGACATCGCTCGTATCGCAACCCTGCTTGATAAATCCGGTGCTCTCGTGGTCGCGGTTGCGGATGACCCGCAGGAGGGCGAGCTGCTGCTCGCGGCGCGTCGCCGGGTCCTCGACGCGATGGAGCGGCTCGGCACTCTGCTGATCGATGACGTCTGCGTGCCACGCGACCGGCTCGCCGACCTCGTGCAGGGCGTCGAGCGGATCGCCGAGCGCGTCGGCCTTGTGATCGGCATCGTCGGTCACGCCGGGGACGGGAACTTCCATCCCACCGTGGTGTTCGACGACGGGGACCCGGACCAGGTCGCGGCGGCCAAGCAGGGGTTCGACGAGGTGATGCTGCTCGGCCTGGAGCTGGGCGGGACGATCACCGGTGAGCACGGTGTCGGCGTACTCAAGCGTGACCTGCTCGAGCGGGAGGTCGGACCGGTGTCGCTGCGGGTGCACCGCGACCTCAAACGGGCACTCGACCCGCAGGGGATCCTCAACCCCGGCAAGGTCTTCGACCTCGAGATGCCGACGTAGGGAACGGTCCAATTGGGGCTCTCCGGACGGTTCGGCGACCCGGGCCGGCGCCGTCAGGTCCACCCAAGGTGCATCGATCGCATCGACCCACCATGCCGTCATCGCGCAACTGTCCGCAGATTGCACCCGGTCGCGACCTGAGTGCGCGATCTTCCAACAGTTGCGCGATGGTGGCACCGTCGCGGCGGGGCCCTCCGGGTCACGTCGACCTGCCGGGGTGCAACGTCCGAAGAACAGAGCCTTGGAGGGGCTCCAGGCATCGGACCTCGTGCCGCGCGCTGAGGTACGGGACCGGCCACCCCACCTCATCGACTGGCGCGTTGCGTAGGCCCGCTGTCCGGTTTGTCCCTACGGAACGCGCCAGTCAAACGGCAGCAGAGCCCTGAGGTCCACCACACCTCCAGCAGAAGAGCCCCAATTGGTCAAAATTGCACCCCGCACCCGGGCACCCCGGCGCCCGGAGCGACCGCCGCTGCTAGCAGGCGACGGTGCGGCGGACGGCGGCCGCCACCGCCGGCCCGTCGCCCGCCGAGACGATGGCGGACACGGCCGCGTCGGGCCGGACGACCCACGCCTCGCCGGAGCGTGTGCCGAGTGACACCAGCAGCGAGCGGCTCGGGTCGAGCTCGGCGAGGCCGTGCACAGCGACCGGCGCCGCCACGACGTCGCGGACCGCGGCCCGCACGAGGTGCACGTCGCGGTCGTCCACCACCAGCACGGTCAGCCCGCGCCGGCAGACGGTCCGCAGCCTGGCAGGCCGACCGCTTTCCGGGTCGATCACCGGTCCGTCCGGCAGCAGCACCCCGGCACCCGGTGACGGCGCCTGGCCACGCGGCGGGCGGGTCGCCGGCGTCCGTGTCGGGTCGTGCGTGGTCAGGGCGGAGTCGACGTACCAGAACGACTCGTACAGCCGGCCGGAGTCCACGTCGGCCCGGGCGGCGGGGTCGGTCAGCGCCCGATCGAGTACGTC
>JBOHDE010000427.1:0-2100 GCA_050699035.1 Nocardioidaceae bacterium
GCGAGGTCCTCGACCCGGCCGAGTACGTCGAGCTCTGGCTGGCCGATGCGGGTCTGCGCGGTGCACCCGACTACGGGCGCCGGTACGACGCCTGGGCGGGGTGGTTCGCCGACCAGGGCATCGAAGCCGTCGGCTTCGGCTGGATCTGCTGCCGGCGGGCCGACCGGGACCAGCCCGTCGTTCGGCTGGAGGACTGGCCATACGAGGTCGAGCAACCGCTCGGCCCTCAGGTCGCCGGCTGGGCGCGGCGTACGGACTGGCTCGCCGCGCATCCGGACCTGGTCGCCGAACGGCTGGTGGTCGGCGCGGACGTCGTCCAGGAGAGTGTGGGTGCGCCGGGTGCGGCCGACCCCGAGCGGATCGTGCTCCGCCAGCAGCGTGGGCTGCGCCGGGCCCGCCAGGTCGACACGGTCGAGGCCGCCCTGGTCGGTGCCTGCGACGGTGACCTGACGGTCGGCCAGATCCTGGCTGCCCTTGCCACGTTGCTCGATCGGGATGCTGCGGAGCTGCCTGGGGTGTACCTGCCGCAGGTGACCGAGCTGGTCGAGGAGGGCTACCTGCATCCGGTCGGCGTCACAGCCGCAGATGCATGATGTGCAGCCCGACGTACTCCTTGGTCGGCAGCTGGAAGCCCTCCGGCAGGGTGCCGATCACGGCGAAGCCGAGCGACTTCCACAGCGCGACGGCTCGGGTGTTGGTCTCGACGACCGCGTTGAACTGGAGGGCGCGGTAGCCCGCCTCGCGGGCCCAGTCGACGACGTACTCACCGAGGGCCCGGCCGACCCCCTTGCCGCCGTGCGCCGGGTCCACCATGAAGCTGGCGCTGGCGATGTGCGCCCCGGGTCCTTGGTGGTTGCGGTTCATCTTGGCGGTGCCGAGCACGGTGCCGTCGTGGTCGACGGCGACGACGGTGCGGTCCGGCGGCGGCAGCATCCAGATCTCCCGAGCCCGGTCCTCGCCGAGGTCGCGCGGCAGGGTGTACGTCTCGCCGGCCGCCACGATGTCGTGGAGGAACGGCCAGATCGCGGGCCAGTCGTCGTCGGTCGCTTCCCTGATCAACACGACCGCCAGCATGGTCCGGCGCCGGCCGTCGCGCCACCGATTTGGCGCCTGATCGCCGGCTGCCGGTGGGTTGCTCACGTCCAGAATCGTTTGGTACGGGGGCGCCCCGTTCCAATAGGTCTGGAACGGGGCGCCCCCGTGCCAGCTGAAATCGGCAGCGCGGACGCCGGAACTGCAGTAGTCTCCGGCTGCTCGAGAGGGGGCACCATTCATGTCCGACCTGAGTCGGCTCCGTCCGGTCCGCGACCTCGGTGCGGTGGCATCGATCCTGATCGCCGCAACCTCCGCCATGGCGGTCGTGTTCGCGGCCGTGCTCTGGCACTCGAACTCAGTGGTCCATGGTTACGCCGCGGGGGAGGCCGGGGTCACCGACGAGGATCTGACGGCATCGGACCTCCTCGTCGGCGTCGCCTCCCTGGTCTTCGTCGTGCTGGCGCTCGCCGCAGCCGTGGTGTTCGTCGTCTGGCTGTGGCGCGCCCGCCGCAACGCCGAGGCGCTCAGCCCGGTCCATCATCGGCGTCGACGGGGATGGATCATCGGCGGCTGGGTCTGCCCGATCGTGCAGCTCTGGTTCCCGTACCAGATCGTGCAGGACGTCTGGCGGGGCAGCCGCGAGGCGGCGACGGCGGACGACGAGTACTTTTTCGTGGTCGCCAGGAGCCGGCTCGTGCTCGCCTGGTGGCTCGCCTGGGTGACCGCGGTCGTCCTCGACCGGGTGGTGGCCCGCGCCGAACCGGAGTCACCTGAGGCGTACCAGTCGATGACGAACGTCAATATGGTCGGCACCGCGGTGACCGTTCTGGCCGGAGTGCTGGTCATCCTGGTGATCCGCGAGATCAGCGGCTGGCAGACCCGACGGCTGCACGCCCAACCCCCGGCCGGCCCGGTACAACAGGCTGTCGTGGACGGCCCCGCGCAGCCGGTCTGAGTCGGTAGTGGGAACCAGCCACGCCTCACCTCGGGGAACAGATCGTGATGCCGACCGGTTACCGTTGCGGTTCTGCACGAGGGCGAGGAGCACGACAGAGTGACCACGGA
>JBOHDE010000428.1:0-2094 GCA_050699035.1 Nocardioidaceae bacterium
TCCCGGCCGACGACGACAGCGCCTCCGGCAGGTTCGACATGAACACGGCGGCGAGTACGGCGAACCCGACGGCACCGCCGTCCAGCAACGAGATGCCGATCACCGCCGACTCCGGGACGCCGTCGAGGACCGCACCGAGCAGCAGCACAGTGCCGCCGGTCTGGGTGGCGCGCGTCATCGACATCCGGGAGGCCGCACCTCGTTCCTCGACCACCCAGTCGCCGACGAAATACGCCACTGCCCCGAGGGCCAGCCCGATCGCGACCGCGTCGGCACCACCGAGAGCGAACGCCTCCTCGGTCAGCTCGAAAGCGACAGCGCTGATCAGCGTGCCCGCGCCGAAGCCGAGCACGAGCCCGACCAGCCGCTCCGGGATCGGCGCCAGCACCCCGATCGCTGCGCCGACCAGCAGCGAGGACGCCCCGACGGCTCCCCACAGCGCGGCCTCGAGCACGTCGCCTACGACCGGACGGCGGGGTCGTAGTCGTAGGCCGGGAGACCGTCGATGCTGACACGGTTCTTCTGGTGCCGGTACGCGACCTGCCCATCGGCGCCCTTGCGGTCCATGTGGGCCGGCAGCAGGTCGCGCTCACCCACGTAGTCCATCAGCGGCACGCCGTACCCGCAGGACGTCGACACCCGCTCGACGTCGACGACGACCACGGCGCGGGCGCCACGCCGCTCGCCGAACCGCCCGACCCACTCGTCGTACTCGTCGTCGTACAACGTGACGACGCGGCCGAGGCCGTACAGCCGGACGACGTTCGGCGGACCCTCGAAGGCGCAGAACATCAAGGTGATGCGGCCGTTGTCGCGCAGATGCGCGATGGTCTCCGCGCCGCTGGCCGTGATGTCGAGGTACGCGACTGTCCGCTCGTCCACCACGGTCAGGGTGCCGTCGATGCCCTTCGGGGACACGTTGACCCGACCGCCGGGGCCCGCCGGGGCGGTCGCGACGAAGAACAGCCGCTGCGCCTCGATGAACGCGCGGGTGCGACCGTCGATCTGCTCCAGAACCTTGCCCACCCGTACTCCCCTCTTGGTCTCAGTCTCATTGTGCCGGGCGCGACTCTGCCCCCCGACATCGCTACGCGAGTGAGGACGCCGGGGTGCCACGGCTTTCGCCGGTCCGCGAGCCATCCGGAAGACCGCTGGGGATGGAGTGCTGCACGTGCAGGCGACTGCAGGCGACCGCCGCGTCGGCATCCCCGTCGATGATCGCCCGGAGAAGTGGCAGGTGGTGCGGCCGCAGGTCGTGGTCCTCGAGGCTTCCCGACTGGTGGAGGACGTGCCAGCAGCGCAGGGTCAGGTTGAGCAGCTTGGCCATCCGGTCGGCGATGAACGGGTTCATGGACGCCTCGGCGATCGCCTCGTGAACGCGACGGTGCAGCTCGAGAATCGCCGCAGCCTCCGTCGGCGGCTCCTCCAGGAGGTCGGCGAGTCGCTGCAGCTCCGCCTTGTGGCCGACCGATGCGCGCTGGGCCGCATACCGCGCCGCGGTCTCCTCGAGCGGCACGCGTATCTCCCACAGATGCTGGATGTCGCTGATCCGGACCACCTCGGCGATGGTCGCCCGACGCGGATAGACCCGCACGAGCCCCTCTTGCTCGAGCCGCTGGATCGCCCGGCGGATCGGGGTCACCCCGACGCCGAGATCGGCGGCAAGCGACTCCTCGACGAGCGGGTCCCCCGGCCGAATCTCCAGCGTGATCAGTCGATGGAGCAGCTCGCGGTACGCACGCTCGCCGAGCGGGCTGGCGGGCGTCCCGTCAGCACTCATCGCGTCTACCCCCTGCCGACCTGCGACCCTTGACACTCACATCTTAGTCCGTCCAAACTGAAGTTTCACACTCCACCGGCGTCGGCATGAGGCCTGGCACAGAGCCCAGGACGGGCTCGCCAGTAACGGACCGAGGAGCATTCGACGGTGAAACTGCTTTCCTTCCACACCGGTGACGGCGTCCGGCTGGGCATCAGGACCGACGCGGGCGTCATCGACGTTCGCCACGCTGCAGAGAGCGCGGGACTGCCGGCGCCGGACTCGGCCGCGGACGTGATCACCGGCGGCGCGGCGGCAATCGAGCAGCTGGAACA
>JBOHDE010000429.1:0-2079 GCA_050699035.1 Nocardioidaceae bacterium
CTCCGGTGACGAAGCCGGCCGCATCGCTTCCCAGAAAGCAGATCACCTCCGCGACCTCCTTCGGCGTACCGATGCGACCGAGCGGGTGCACGTCG
The DNA here is from genome assembly GCA_050699035.1 of Nocardioidaceae bacterium. GTDB lineage: Bacteria > Actinomycetota > Actinomycetes > Propionibacteriales > Nocardioidaceae > WHTB01. The sequence continues at coordinate 96 of JBOHDE010000429.1, forward strand.
AGGACGCGCCGCTCCGCGTCGGCACCTTGCCGCTCGAAGTAGTCGTCCACGATCTGGGTACGGACGTAGCCGGGGCTGACGGCATTGACGCGGACACCGAGCTCGGCCACCTCCAACGCGAGGCTGCGGGTGAGCCCGACCAGTCCACTTTTCGCTGCTGCATAAGGAAACATGCCGCCAAGAGTCAGCCTGGCGTGGAGCGAGGCGACGTTGACGATCGACCCTGAACGCCGCTCGGTCATCGACGGCAGCACGTGCTTGGCGCAGACCCAGGCCGCCTTCAGGTCGACCGCGAAGACGTCGTCCCACTCGTCCGAGGACATCGTGTCGGGCCGGGCGTACACATTGCGTCCGGCGTTGTTCACCAGCACGTCCACCGGCCCGAGACTCCCGACGACCGCCTCGAACCCGGCCCGGACCTGTGCCTCGTCCGTGATGTCCACCCGATGTGCCGACCCCTGCGCGTCGGGGCCAGCGTCGCTGAGGTCGAACCACGCGACCCGGGCGCCCTCTCGGGCGGCGACGGCCACCGTCGCCGCGCCGATCCCCTGGGCACCGCCGGTCACGACGACGGTCTTGCCGGCCAACCGTCCGGTCATGTGGGTCCCTTCACCAGTCGGCGACGCTGCCGTCGGCGTGCGTACTCATGATCTGAGCGTCCGCGACGAACGGATGCTTCGCTGCCTCACCCTCCACCACGGCAAGGCCGAGTCCCGGACCAGCGGGGATGGCGGTCTTGCCGTTCCGGACCACCAGCGCACCGTCGACCACCTCGTCGTACCAGGGAACCGCGTTGCGCATCTGCTCCTGGATCAAGAAGTTCGGAGTCGCTGCCGCGAAGTGGAGGTTGTGCGCCGTCGCGATCGGCCCGAGCGGGTTGTGGGGAGCAACCGAGACGCCGAACGTCTCGGCCAGGGCGGCGATCCGCCTCAGCTCAGAGAGGCCGCCGCAATGACAGACGTCCGGCTGGATGACCGCGACCGCGCCAGTCTTGAGCACGCCGAGGAACTCGGACCGTCCGACCAGCCGCTCGCCGAGCGCGAGCGGGACGCCACAGGCCGCGATGCTCGGCAGCTCGTCGACCAGCTCGGGCGGGCACGGCTCCTCGATGAACCACGGCCGGTGATCGCGCAGACGACGGGCGAACTCGGCCGCTCCGGCCGGCGTACACCTGCCGTGCAGGTCGACCATGATGTCGACGTCCGGTCCGACGGCCGCGCGGACGGCCGCCATCGTGTCGTGCGCATGACGCAGGTCGGCACCGGTCGGCAGCGCGCCGACCACGGGCACGGGCAGGATCTTGACCGCGTCGAACCCTGCCTCGACGCTTTGGACCGCAACCTCTGCAGCGCGCTCGGCCGGCAGGTTGCCGTACACCATCTCCGGCGCGCCACCACCCAGGTGGTCGTACATCCGGATCTCGTCGCGCACCCGGCCACCGAGGAGGTCGTAGATCGGTACGCCGAGCGCTTGCGCCTTCACGTCGTGGAGCGCCTGGTCGATCCCAGAGATGGCGCTCATGGTGACCAGTCCGCCCTTCCAGAACTGGCCGCGGTGCATGGTCTGCCAGAGGTGCTCGACCCGAAACGGGTCCTGGCCCACCACGATCGGCCCGAAGTCCTCGAGTGCTCCGACGACCGAGTGGGTACGCCATTCCGTGGTGGCCTCGCCCCACCCGACGATCCCCTCGTCGGTGGTGAGCTTGACGAACACCCAGTTCCGCATCCCCGCGCCCACGACGACACTGGTCAGGTTGGTGATCTTCATCGCGCCTCGCTGCTCACGTGGGAATCCCCACTCGTCGTTCACCACTGCGCGCCTGCTGGATGGTCACGGCCAGGACCAGCAGCGCACCCTTGGCCACGTTCTGCCAGAACGAGTTGATGTCGAGCAGGGTCATCCCATTGCTCAGCACGCCGAGCAGGACCACCGCGAGCACCGTGCCGGCGATCGCACCGCGGCCGCCCTTGAACGAGACCCCGCC
>JBOHDE010000430.1:0-2029 GCA_050699035.1 Nocardioidaceae bacterium
CCTCCATCGCGCCCGGACCGCCTCCGGTCACCACGGTGAGCCCGGACCACGCCAGCGCGCGACCGAGGCGGGCCGCGTCGGCGTACCCCTCGCTGCCGCGGTCGAGGGCGTGCCCGCCCATCACCCCGACGGCGCGCACGCCGCGTACACACTCCGCGAGCGCATCGTCGATCGCGTGGTCGTGCAGGGCCCGGGCGAGCGTGAACGCGACGTCGTCGGACCGTTGCCGGGACCAGCCGTACACGCGGGCGTCTGGCGTCGAGTCGTACCCTCCGACCGCCAGTCCTTCGTACAGCTCGCCCGGGGTGTAGAGGTCCGCGCGGTACGGGTCGAACGGCAGCCGTGGGATGCCCGGGAAGATCAGCGCGCCGCCGGACCGCAGATGCTGCTCGGCGCGCTCGGTCAGATCGTCGCCGAGCAGCAGGGCTCCGGCCGGGTCGAGCGCGAGCAGGGCGTCGGTGCGGTGGGTGAGGTCGACGCCTTGGATGCACCAGCCGCGCATCCGTCGGGCACCGTTGCCCACCACGGCGTCGAACTGCTCGATCGACTCGATCTCGACGGTGCTGCCCTGGGTCTTTCGCACGGGTCAGACAGTAGCCGTGCCGAGACCGTCAGCGGCCCAGCGCCTGGACCACCAGCTCGTCGAACAACGTGTGCTCGTCGACGTCAAGACCCCGTGCGACGAACCAGGTGCACACGTTGTGGCAGTCACGCATCAGGAAGTCCAGGCCCTGCGGGTTGCCGATCAGGTCGACCACCTGGGGCAGGTCGATGATGACGACCCGCTCGCCCTGGGCGAGCACGTTGTACGGCGACAGGTCGCCGTGCGCGACTCCCATCCGGGCCAGCTCGGCCATCCCGTCCCGCAGCTGGTCGAAGTAGCTGACCAGCAGGTCGCCCTTCGGCCTGGTCTGCGCCAGCCGCGGCGCTGCCTCGCCGTCAACGTCGATGAGCTCCATCAGCAGCTCGGTCCCGTCGATCTGCACGGGGTACGGGACGGGGACGCCGGCCGACCACAGCTTGGTCAGCGCCTCGAACTCCGCCGCGGCCCACTGGCCGGAGGCGACCGACCGGCCGTACGCGGTGCCCTTGGCCATGGCGCGGGCGTCTCGGCTCCGGCGGGTGCGCCGACCCTCGACGTAGGCCGCGCTGCGGTGGAACGACCGGTGGTCCTCGGTGCGGTAGCGCTTCGCCGCCATCACGACGGCACGGTCGCCGTCGTCGGGGACGGCCCGCTCGACCAAGAAGACGTCGGCTTCCTTGCCGGTCTTGAGGATGCCGAGCTCGGTGTCGACGGCGGCCTGCTCGGTCACGACCCAGTCGGGTCGGGGCTCGGGACCGCGGCAGCCGCGCTCGACGTCGAGCCAGGTCGACCAGCGCTGGTCGGCGCCGAGCTCGTCAAGGGCGGTGTAGTCGAAGTCGAACGAGGTGGGAGTGTCTGGTGACATCGGTGAGCGTTCTCCTGGAGTGAGAGGGAGCGGGGTCGAGGGCAGCCCGCAGCACAGTGATGGACATCTCGACACCTCCCTGGCTCCAGGGCAGCCCTCGCGGCTGCACCGACTCAGCACCCACACCATCGCCGACGGGTCGGCGCGCCCGCAACGAGTTTTCGCCGACCCCCTTCGCGCCGAGGTTGCAGTTATGTCCGACCCTTTCGCGCCGAGGTTGCGCGTATGTCGGGTACGGGTGGGGGTGGGTCGCCGCCGGTCCGACATTCGCGCAACCTCGGCGCGAGTGTTCGGGGAAATGTTTTGTCGGTGCCCGCCAGCCACGACATCACCCTCCGAACCGACATTCTGAGCCCGGAATCGGGGCTGAAAGTGACGGTTCGGAGGGTGAAGTCACCCAGGCACGCCGAGATCGGTCCGGGTCGGCGCACCCGCAACGAGTTTTCGCCGACCTCCTTCGCGCCGAGGTTGCAGTTATGTCCGACATACGTGCAACGTCGGCGCGAGGGTTGGGGACATGGGCGGGAGGGGTTGTGGGGGAGGGTGGTGACCGGCTGGTCCTGACCAGCAAGATGGGGCCA
>JBOHDE010000431.1:0-2005 GCA_050699035.1 Nocardioidaceae bacterium
CATAAGCGCAACCTCGACGCGAAGAGACCGGTCATTCGCGCAACCTCGACGAGAGGAGGCTGCGGCTCCTCGTCGCGGGTCAGTTCGCCACGGGAAGACCCCGGACAGCTCAGAAGTTCTCGTACGTCGCCGGCTCGTCGCCCGCCTGCTTGGGCGGCAGCACGAACGCCAGCCCGTGCTCGAGCAGCCAGTAGAAGCCGAAGCCGACCGCCCCCAGGATCGTCGGCGGCAGCACCCAGATCGCGGACAACGCGGCGGTCAGCCCGGCGCCGTACTGCCGGTCCCAGAGCAGCGCCGCGACGAACGGCGCCACCACCGCCGCGAGCATCAGCCACCAGTTGCCGGAGACGACACCGCGGTACGCCGCCGTCATGCCGGCCGCGGCACAGACCACCCAGATCAGCAGGGTGACCCGCCGGATGCCGCCGGCCCGCCACCGGGTGCCGAACGCCACCGCGGTCCACATCATCCAGCGTCGGATGAACCGCACCCCGACGGCCTTCAGCATGAACCGGAAGAACCGGTCGGCGTCGGTGTCGGAGACGCCGGGCAGGGCGGTGTCACCGATCAGCCGGTCGTGCACCAGCGCGGCCGGCGTATGGACGCCATACGTGCCGATGAACCAGCGCAGCGCCGACGGCACGGACGCCAGGTCGGTGATCGGTTCTGGGCCGAGGTCCTCCGGCCGCAATGTGCGCGCCTCGTCGGGCAGTCCGTCGACCCCGGCCGGTCCGATGAAGCGCATCGAGGACTCGAGCAGGAAGCTCTTCCGGTCGATCTGACGGACTCGGACGACGGCCGGCTGCGTCTCGTCGTCAGGGTCGACGAAGCAGTTGCCCCAGGGTGGCTTGTTCGACATGACCCCACCCTCCCGTTGAGTGTGACGTTTGGACAGACACGCCAGCGTGTCGCGTCCGAAACGTCACACTCAGCGGGGATTTCGGGCCGCGGCGGGCACTAGCCTGAGCGCCATGGCCGACCCCCTCCTCCGCTGGTGGTGACCGACCCGACTGGTTCCTGGCCGACCTGGCGGGACGCCTGGACCGCCGCGTTGTACGGACCCGACGGCTTCTTCGTCCGGTCGCGGCCGGCCGACCACTTCCGGACCTCGGTGCATGCGTCCGTCCTGTTCGCCGACGCAGTCCACGAGCTGGCCCGCCGCGCCGACCTGCGCAGGGTCGTCGACCTGGGCGCGGGCGGTGGAGAGCTGCTGCGCCATCTGAACTCCGCCGACCAGGACCTGCACCTCGTCGGCGTCGACCTGGCGCCGCGCCCGGACGACCTGCCGGCCGCGGTCGACTGGCGCGCGGACCTACCCGAGCAGGTCGACGGGCTCGTCATCGCGAACGAGTGGCTCGACAACATCCCGTGCGACGTCGTCGAGGCGGACCAGGACGGGGTCGCGCGCACCGTGCACGTCGAGCCGTCCACCGGGGCCGAGCGGCTGGGCGCACCCTGCACCGACCCGTGGCTCGGGCGGTGGTGGTCGCTGAGCGAGCCCGGGACCCGCGCCGAGGTGGGCAGCTCGCGGGACGCGGCGTGGTCCGACGTGGTCGGCCGGCTGGGGCGTGGGGTCGCGGTGGCGATGGACTACGGCCACACCAGGGCGACCCGGCCGGCGTTCGGTTCACTCACGTCGTACCAGCACGGGCGGGAGGTGCCTGCGGTCCCCGATGCCAGCCGCGACGTGACGGCGCACGTCGCGGTCGACTCGCTGCCGGCCGACCGGGTGCTCGACCAGCGGCAGGCGCTCGGCTTGCTCGGGATCAGCGGCCAGCGTCCGCCCCTCGACCGCGCGCACGACGACCCGCGCGGCTACCTGCGAGCACTCAGCGCGGCTACCGAGGCGGCCGAGCTGACCGCACGTGGCGGTCTGGGCGACTTCGTCTGGGTCGTCTGCGCCCGCGGCGTACCCCTGCCGCTCTGACGGCCGTCAGCCGTCTGATCGCTCACCGGTCGAGGCGCGCTTGGCTGCGGTGCGCCCAGTCGTACGCTTCGAGGTGGC
>JBOHDE010000432.1:0-1995 GCA_050699035.1 Nocardioidaceae bacterium
GGGGCTTCCGGGCCGAGGTCGACCGGTTCGGCAACCTGCTGCTGACGCGGGACCGGGAGGTGGTGTCGTGAGCCGCGCGGCCACGCCGTACCGGCTGACCGAGGGAGTGCCGGCCGACCCGATCCTGGTCGAGATCGTCGAGGGCTACCTGGCGTCGGTCGAGCAGGAGGTCGAGACCGCGATCGGGCGCACCTCTCGCTCGCCGATGATCCGCGACGCGCACGACTACCGGGCGGGCATCCACGACCGGCACCTGCGCAAGCTGACCGGCCGCTCGTACTCCGCGCTGGTCCACCCGGTGGCTCGCGACTATCCGCTCGAGACGATGCGGCTTGGCGACGTGTTCTTCCACAACGACGTCTACCTCTCCGAGGGCGGTATCGGGCACCTGCCCGACCTGTGCGTGACCGCGCCGGTGTTCCACGACGTCGGCGACGGCCCGAAGGTGGTGGCGTTCGTGCAGGCGTTCGGCCACCACGACGACATCGGCGGGTCCGTGCCGGGCTCGATGCCGAGCGGGGCGACAAGCGTCTTCGAGGAAGGCCTGATGGTCCCGCCGATCCGGCTGTGGGACCAGGGCATGCCCAACGAAGCGGCGCTGAAGATCATGACCCGCAACTCCCGGATGCCGGAGTCGCTGGCGGCCGACCTGGACGCCGAGTGCTCGGCGTGTCTGATGGGCGCGCGCCGGATGGCCGAGCTGTTCGACCGCTACGGCAGGCCGACCGTCGAGGCCTGCTTCGACGCGATCCTCGACCAGACCACGGAGACGTTCCGCCGTGAGGTGCTGGCCAAGATCCCCACCGGCTCGTACACCTGGGAGGACTACGCCGAGCACGACGGCGTGGACCCGCCGCGGCTGCACGTCCAGCGCATCACACTCACCAAGACCGACGACGAACGCCTGGTGGTCGACTTCACCGGCACCGGGCCGCAGGCCAAGGGCCCGATCAACCACTGCGGCGACTACGCCGACGGCGCGTTCCTGAAGAAGTGGCTTGCGCCGATCCTGCGCAACCTGGCCGACTCGCCGGAGCGGATGGCCGAGCTGGACGTCAACGAGGGTGTCGCGCCGCTGATCGAGATGCGCTTCCCACCGCCCGGCACGCTGGTAACTCCGGTCTTCCCCGCGCCGACCAACGCCCGGACGTTCGTCATCTTGCGGATGCTCGGCGTGCTCGCGGGCGCGGTGGCGAAGGCGGTGGACGGCAAGATGCCGGCCGACCAGGAGACGATCCGCTACACCGGCGTGTACGGCGACGACGCCGACGGCAACCCGTACCTCATGCGGGAGGTGCTCGGTGGCGGGTCGGGCGGTCGCTACTACGCCGACGGCGAGGACACCATCCACGTCGTGCCCGACTCACGCAACCTGCCGACGGAGTTCAGCGAGTCGCGTTTTCCCTTGGTGGTCGAGCGTCTCGGGCTTGCGGTCGACTCCGGCGGGGCGGGGCTGCACCGCGGGGGACTGGGGTACGAGAAGCACATCCGGATGCTCAAGGACGCGCACTTCATGTCGATCGCGGACCGCTCGATCCTGGCCTGCTGGGGGGTCAAGGGTGGGCGTGCAGGCCGGCCGTTCTCGGTGACCATCGACCCGGGCGGGCCGGCCGAGCGGGAGGTGGATGCGCTCGCGGACGCCGAGCCGGTCGCCGCCGGAGAGGTGATCCGCATCCGCACCACGGGCGGCGGCGGGTGGGGCGACCCGCTGGACCGTCCGTACGACGACGTGCTGCAAGACGTGCGGTGGGGCAAGGTCTCGGTCGACGGCGCACGGGACGACTATGGCGTCGTGCTCACCGGGCCCGCCGACGAGCCGGTGCTCGACGCGCCGGCCAGCGTGACGCTGCGCGAGCGGCTGCGGGCGCAGCGCGGTGGGGACCAGCCGTTCTTCGACCGCGGTCCTGGCTATGCCCGGCTGTCCGGCGGCGCGTCGGCGGCAGCGGTGGACTGGCGATGACGGTGGGGAGGGGTCGATGCGCGTACTGATCGCGC
>JBOHDE010000433.1:0-1982 GCA_050699035.1 Nocardioidaceae bacterium
TCGTCGGCGAAGATCGGCGGGGTCAGGTCACCGGGAGGCGTGTTGACCCAGGTGCGGGCCGCGTTGACGGCGGCGACGACCGCGGTCGCGCGCTCCACGCCCGCGAGCGCAGCGTCGTCACGGACGAGCTCGGTGAGGATCGTGACCTCGCCGACCGGCGGGCCTGAGCTGTCACTCAGGTAGCGGTCGTACAGATAGCCCCCGAGCAGGGCGCCCTCGGCGGCGGCCGCGACGCGCTCGGCGGTGTCGGCGGGTACGGCGACGCTGGCAGTGTCCACACCGGCGAGGCTGCGTACGCCCGCTCCGACCGCACGGCGCAAGGTCTCCTCGGTCACCTCGTCGGCATCACCGAGCCCGACCAGCACGACCAGGGGTGACTTCACGGCGCCCGCGCCAGGGATCTTCACGACCTCGCCCGGGCTGCCCTTGACGCCCATCCCGGTCAGCGTCTTGGCGAACGTGCGACCGAACGCCGCGGCGACCGCGTCGGCGGTTACCTGCGGCCCCTTGTCGGTCTTCACGACGCCCACGATGAGGGCGTCGGTGCGGATCTTGGCGGCTGAGGCCTTGCTGAGGTGGAGGGTGGTCACAGGGGGTCCTCGTCGTCGAGTGGGCAGAGAGTGGCTGCGTGCCCTTGCGGCGTACTCGGGGTGGGCGCGCGGAGGCACGAGCCGTGTCTATCCGTGGCGATGCTACGCCGCATCCACCGAGGGGTGGCGCTGCGGTATCTTCCGCGCCATGAGCGACGACCTGCTGCACTCGCCCCTGCACGACCGTCACCAGGCGCTCGGCGCCAAGCTCGCGGAGTTCGGCGGGTGGTCGATGCCGCTGGAGTACGCCGGTGGTGGCGTGCTCAAGGAACACGCCGCGGTGCGCGACGGGGTGGGCATGTTCGACGTCAGCCATCTGGGCAACGCCCGTGTCACCGGCCCTGGCGCGGCGGCGTTCGTGAACGCCTGCCTGAGCAACGACCTCGGCAAGATCGGCCCCGGCAAGGCGCAGTACACGCTGTGCTGCGACGACGCGACCGGGGGCGTGGTCGACGACCTGATCGCCTACCTGTACGGCGAGGACGACGTCTTCCTCATCCCCAACGCCGCCAACACGGCCGAGGTGGTGCGCCGGCTCGCCGCCGCTGCGCCGGACGGAGTCGAGGTCGTCAACCTGCACACCGACTACGCGATCCTCGCGGTCCAGGGCTCGAAGAGCGACGAGGTGCTCGACGCGGTCGGGCTGCCGACCGGGCACGAGTACATGTCGTTCGTCGACGCCGACCTCGACGGTGCGGGTGTCGTGGTGTGCCGTACGGGTTACACCGGCGAGCGCGGCTACGAGATCGTCGTGCCTGCGGCCGACGCGGGGCCGGTGTGGGACCGGCTGCTGGCGGCCGGCGAGCCGCACGGCATCCGGGCCTGCGGTCTCGGAGCCCGCGACACGTTGCGCACCGAGATGGGTTACCCGCTGCACGGCCAGGACATCTCGCTGGAGATCTCACCGGTGCAGGCCCGCCTCGGCTGGGCGATCGGTTGGAAGAAGGAGACGTTCTGGGGTGCCGAGCCGTTGCGGGCCGAGAAGGAGGCCGGTGCCGCGCGGCTCCTTCGCGGGCTGCGGGCGACGGGCCGGGGGATCCCGCGGGCTCATATGGAGGTCCTCGGTGCCGACGGCGGGGTCGTCGGCGAGGTCACGTCGGGCACGTTCTCGCCGACCCTCCGTCAGGGTGTCGCCCTTGCCCTGCTCGACCGGGCCGTGGGCGACGGCGACCAGGTGACGATCGACGTACGTGGACGGTCCGAGGCGTTCGACGTGGTCAAGCCGCCCTTCGTCCAGCCCGGCGTACGCGAAGGCTGAACCGTCCGCCCGTACCCCCTTCCCGCCGAGGTTGCGCGTATGTCGGTCCCCCAGGCCGTGTAGAAGATTGCCCAATTGGGCGATTTTCGACCCGGTTCCGCTGGTTCGAGGTGGAACTTTGCCCAATTGGGCAA
>JBOHDE010000434.1:0-1956 GCA_050699035.1 Nocardioidaceae bacterium
CATGACAGCACGTCCACGGATTGACGCCATCGGCCTCGTCGCCGCCGACCTCGCCCGCACGGTGACGTTCTACCGCGCGGTGGGCTGTGACCTGCCGGACCCTGCGGAGGCTGACGCCGGCCTGGCGGCGCACGTCGAGTGTGAGCTCGGCGGCGTCCGGCTGATGATCGACAGTGAGGAGGTGATGAAGTCGTTCTCGGAGGACACCTGGTCCGGCCCGAGCGCCGGCCGACTCACGCTCGCTACCCGCTGCAGCTCCCCCGCGGAGGTCGACCGGCTGCATGGTGAGCTGGCTGCTCTCGGCGCGGGGTCGCACGTCGAGCCGTTCGACGCGCCGTGGGGCCAGCGCTACGCGACCGTACTGGATCCCGATGGCGTCCGGGTCGACCTCTACGCGCCGTTGGGGGACTCCTGAGGACCCTCACGTCCCGTCCTTACACCGACGACGACCTGCCGCGGCTGCAGCAGGCACTCGCTGGCTGGCGTCGTGAGGCGGGCGCCTGCGGCTACTGCCACGTGGGCGACCTCGCCCACCGGATCTACGAGGAGCTGCGCGGCCGCTCGGTCGCCGAGCTGGTGACTGTGTGGGAGTCCGGCTCCACCGTCGCCGGCGTCGCCGTCTGCGGCCGGTTCGGCAGCTCCTTCGACGTGTTCGTGGACCCGGCGCTGCGGGGGACCGACCAGGAGTTCGAGATGTTCCGGACGGCGTTCGAGACGACGCGCCGCCAGCTCCCCGAGACCGGGGACGAGTGGGTCGTCACCGATGTGTTCGGCTGTGACGACATCCGGCCCGATTTGCTTGCCCGGCTGGGATTCGAGCGCTACCGCGTGTGGGACCACATCTCCGAGCGCGGACTGGCCGAGCCGATCGACCGACCGGCTGTGCCCGACGGGTTTCGGGTCCGGTCGGCGACTCTGGACGACCACGAGCAGCTCGCGGTGGCGCACAGCAGCGCTTTCGACGCCCACTGGACCCCGACGGCGTACCGCGATCAGGTGATGACGAGGCCGGGCTACGACCCCGGCCGAGAGATCGTCGCGGTCGCGCCGGACGGACGGGTCGCCGCGTTCGCCGTCAGCTGGCTCGACGAGCTCAACTCGGTGGGTCTCTTCGAACCGGTCGGGACGCATCGCGACTTCCAACGGCGCGGCTTCGCGCGGGCGATCATGCTGCACGGACTGCATGAGATGCGGCGCCTGGGGATGACCACCGCAACGGTCACGTACGACGCGACGAACCTCGCCGCCGCTCGGCTGTACTCCGGCCTGGGCTTCACGAGTCGTTACGAGACGCTCGGCTTCCGGAGGAGCGGTGTGCGCGGGCCGCGCGACGGTACCGCGCTGCCAGCTTCTCCAGATGCTCGCTAAGCTCGGGTGAGTCGGTCGCCTCGAAGTCGACGTCCAGCAGTCCGAGGTAGAGCGCGAGCATGTGCGGTGAGTCCGCCCCGACGTCGACGAGACAGGTCTGCTCGTCCAGCTCCGTCACTGCGACCGCGGGTGGCAGCCGTCGCCGCACCTGGTCGGCCGGCGCATGGACGGTCACCCGCGACGTGTAGTCCCAGATCGCCGAGCCGACGCCGCGCTGCACATAGCTGGAGACATCGTCGGCGAGGTCGCGAGGCGTGAACCGCGGCCCGGTCGGGGTTCGGGGAGAGATCCGGTCGACCCGGAAGGTCCGCCAGTCCGTGCGGTCGACATCCCACGCCACGAGGTACCAGCGGCGACCCCAGCTGACCAGGCGGTGTGGCTCGACGGCTCGGACCGTGGCCTCGCCGTCGTGGCTGTTGTAGTCGAACCGCAACCGCTCCCGCGCGCGGATCGCGGTGGCGACAGCGGTGAGCACGTCGGCATCCACCCTGGGGCCGGTGCCCGGCACGGTCACCGTGGCGGCATCGACCGCGTTGACCCGATGGCGCAGGCGGGACGGGAGTACCTGCTCGAGCTTGGCCAGCGCGC
>JBOHDE010000435.1:0-1934 GCA_050699035.1 Nocardioidaceae bacterium
GCCGCAGACCCCGCACGCCGCCACCTCGACGACGACCTCACCCGGTCCCGGAAGGGGGTCGGGGAGGTCCAGGACCACGAGCTGTCCTGGCCGGTCGATCTGGGCGGCGCGCATCCGGGTCCTCCCAATTGCTCATATGAGCGCGTACGATCTCGGATGAGCAACATCACAACGCGGCAGAGTGGTCCCTGTCAAGACCCTCGTCAGGAAAGGCGGACGGAATGGCGCGACCGCGAGAGGCGGAGTCGCACGGTCCGGCCTGGCTGGTCCAGGCCGGCACGATCGCGCGCCGGTTCTACCTGGACGGCCGGTCCAAGACCGAGATCGCCGACGAGCTGGGGCTGAGCCGCTTCAAGGTCGCCCGCATCCTCGACGACGCCCGCGATCTCGGGCTGGTCGAGGTCAGCATCAGGCTGCCCACCCACATCGACCCCGAGCTGTCGAGTGCGGTGCAGCAGGCGTACGGCCTGCGCCGGGCGGTGGTACTGGAGCGTTCCGACGACCCGTTGGCGTCGGTCCGTGCCGACCTCGGCCGGGTCGCCGCCGACCTGCTGTCCGAGCTCGCGACCCCGGCCGACGTACTCGGCCTGAGCTGCAGCCGCAGCGTCGCCGCCACCACCGCGAGTCTCCGCAGCCTGGCGCCGTGCCGGGTCGTGCAGCTGACCGGCACGCTGGCCGGCCCGGACACCGAGGCGGGCAGCGTGGAGAGCGTTCGGCGCGCCGCGTCGGTCGGCGGTGGTCAGGCGTTCCCGCTGTACGCGCCGATGATCCTGCCCGACGCCGCCACCGCGGCCGCACTGGCCGGCGATCCCGCCATCGCCCAGGCGGTCCGGCAGTTCGGCGGCGTCAGCATCGCGATGGTCGCCATCGGCGCCTGGGGGCCCGACCTGTCCACCGTCTGGCAGACCGTCGGCGCGGCCGAGCGTCGCGACCTGCAACGCGCCGGGGTGGTCGGCGAGATCGGCGCGCGTGCCTTCGACGTGGCGGGCAACGCGGTCGCGTCGAGCCTCGACGACCGGGTTCTCGGCATCACGCTCGACCAGCTCCGGGCGATTCCGGAGGTGGTCGGGCTGGCGTTCCACGCCGACCGGGCGGCTGCCGTACGCGCCACCCTGAATGGTGGGCTGGTCGACTCACTGGTGTGCGACGCCGACCTCGGTCGGGCGCTTGTCGGGTCGACCGATGAAAGAGTGACGGCATGACGCCGAACAGGCTGGTGGCAGGCGTCGACTGCTCGACCCAGTCGACGAAGGTCGTCGTCTGCGACGCCGAGACCGGTGCGGTGCTCCGCGAGGGCCGGGCCGCCCACCCGGACCTGACCGAGGTCGACCCCGAGGTGTGGTGGCAGGCCTGGCAGCAGGCGTCGGCCGGCCTGCTCGACGACGTCGCCGCGATCGCCGTCGGTGGGCAGCAGCACGGCATGGTGCTGACCGACGAGGCCGGCACACCGGTCCGCGACGCGCTGCTGTGGAACGACAACCGGTCGGCCCCGCAGGCCGGTGACCTGCTCGACGAGCTCGGCGGTCCCGAGGCCTGGGCCGAGGCCACCGGGCTGGTGCCGGTGGCGAGCTTCACCGTGACCAAGCTGCGGTGGGTCGCGCAGCACGAGCCGGAGGCGGCGGCGCGGGCCGAAGGCGTCGTACTCCCGCACGACTGGCTGACCCACCGGCTGCGCGCGGGTACGAGCGCCGCGCCGACGACCGACCGCGGCGACGTGTCGGGCACCGGGTACTGGTCACCCTTCGACGAGACCTACCGCACCGACCTGCTGCGGCTCGCGTTCGGTCGCGAGCTGGCGGTGCCCCGTGTCGCCGAGCCCCATGAGGTGGTCGGCGAGACGTCGACGGGTGCGGTGCTGGCACCCGGCACCGGCGACAACATGGCCGCGGCCCTCGGCCTCGACCTGCAGCCGGGCGACGTCGCGGTGTCCCTCG
>JBOHDE010000436.1:0-1914 GCA_050699035.1 Nocardioidaceae bacterium
GTTCCGGTGGACGGACGACATTCGCGCAACCTCGGCGCGAAAGTAGGGGCGCCGGGCAGCGCGACTAGACGTCGACGTGCTCGCGCGGGTCGCCGTAGAACACCAGCTGGCCCGACTTGTTGAGCAGCGCGCTGTCGGTGATGCTCCAGGTGTGTGCGAAGCGGTCGTGCCCCCGCACACTGACGTAGTTGAACCGGTCGGCGGAGTACGTCGTCGCGCCGGCCGCCGCGGCTCGGTCGAGGAAGTCGGTGTCGACCCGGCGCGGCAGGTCGGAGAACCGCAGCTCACGCACGACGTCGGCACGGGCCAGGATCGACCCACCCTGCACCAGCCGCGTCGCCCGGTGCTCGTCCTTGGCGAACCGGAGGACGACGGCGCCGGTGGACCGCAGCCAGACGTAGTGCGCCCACTTGCCGACGATGTCGGCGTCCGTGTAACCGAACGCCGCGACCAGGTCGGTCAGGTAGTGCCGGCCGTAGTAGTTGTCGTCGTCCATCTTGGCGATGAACGCACCGTCGGCGGCGTCGACCCCGAGGTTCATGCAGGCACCGAGGGTCAGGGCGGGATCGGCCGCGATGGCGTGCACGTTGCCGACGCCGGCGTCGGCGGCCCGCGCCTCGATCTCCTTCGGCACGAAGTCGAGCCCGTGCGCGACCACGATCAGCTGCACCTCGCGATGCGCCTGCCGCGCGACGTTCGCCAGCACGTTGTCGAGCTCGTGCTCCCGGTTGGTGGGCACGATCGCGGAGACGCTCAGGTCGCGGACGAGCGGTTCGCGCCCGGTCACCGACCCGACCAGGTGGTCCACCCGATGGGCGTACGTGTGGGAGGCGTGCACCGCCCGGCTGAACGCGAGCCCCTCGCGGTCGCCGAGCTCCGGCTGGAACATCCGGCTGCGCAGCTCGACCCGGAACGTCGCGGCATCGGCAGCCGCCGTCACCAGCGGCGCCAGGTCGTCCGGCAGCGCGGCGACCGCGTCGGGGGTCGCGACCACCGGGGTCGCCGCACTCCCGGCCTCGACGATCGGCCACGACGGGACGCCGTCGGCCCCGGCGACATCGGCGACGACCCGGCTGACACTGACCGACTCGCCAGTCGCGGCCGGCGCCTGGTGCCGTGCCGACCACCTGCGGGACCGGCCGACCCGCTCCCGGGAGCCCTGCACACCGTCGAGAATCCGGACGTCGACCTCGCGCAGCCTCAGCTCGGCCAACGCCGGCCACACGACCTCCTCGGCCGCCCCGCCGTCGACGCCCCCGGTCCTCGGGTCCGGCACCAGGACCAGGCACCGGGCCTGCGCGCGCGACTGGCGGCGGCCGAGGCCGGGGCGGTGGATCGCGGGCTGCGCCGCGGGTGGCAGCACACCGACCTCGACGTCCGGCCGCGCCCGCTTCCAGTCGTCGAGCCACGCACCGTTGTCGAGGAAGATCCGCGCCACCAGCTCACCGACGTTGCCCAGCGACGCCGGGTCGCGCGACCCGTCGGTCACCCAGAGGGCCACGGGTACGTCGTGGTCGCGGCACCAGGTCAGCAGCGACCGTACGACCTCGCCGTCCACGGTGCCCCAGCCCGGCACGACGCCGCCGCTCACCTCGACCAGCGCGATGTCGGCCTGCAGGTCTCGGGTCAGCTCGGCCCAGGTATCGGGCGCTACCGGCACCTGGTCCCACTCCCAGGCCAGGCAGGTGGTCAGCCGCGGACCGGCCGCGACGACGGCACGCACGTCGTCGCGACGCACAGTCGGCACCGGGTCGGCGCCGACCCGCTTGCGGTCGTCGAGACGCCGCCGCGCAGCCCTCGCCGCACGACGTGCGAACGAGGCGGACCGGGTCGTCATCTGCTGGTTCACTCCCTGTCGTCAGCGGACGCGGGGCATGCTACCCGTCACCGACCGCACGGTAGTGTCCCGCTCCA
>JBOHDE010000437.1:0-1897 GCA_050699035.1 Nocardioidaceae bacterium
CGCGACGTGCTCGCCACCGGGTCTCACGGCGACGAGCAGCAGGACGGTCGGCACGGTCAACAGCTGCAGCGCGAGGACGACCCCGACCGATGCGTCGGTGAGGCCCAGCCAGCGCCACCAGGTGGCCAGCGCGACGATCACGCCGGCGACGATCTTGAGCGTCCACGCCGCCCGGTCCATCTCGCCAGGATTCGACCGGGGAGCGAGCGGCAGGACGGCCGCGTACGCCAGCGTCGCGGCTGCCATGCCGACGGTGACGCCGAGCAGCGGGTCGTCGAACTCGCGCAGCCCAGCCACGGTGAGCACCGCGCTGATCGCCCAGGCCGCCGCGGTGGCGAAACCGTATGCCGAGTCGCGTAACGCCGCGCGTTGCCCCGGTCCCGGATCGGTGACGACGTAGGCGCCGAGGACGGTGAGCGCGATTCCCGCCAGGGCCACCGGGCCTGGGACCGAGCCGGTTGTCGCCAGCGCGATCAGCAGACCGAAGATCGGGCTGGTGGCGATCAGCGGGGACGTCCGGGCGGCGCCGATCCGCATCTGGCTCTGGTTGAAGGTCGTCCAGCCGAGGAAGAAGTGGGACATCCCGGCCAGGGCGAAGTAGACCAGGCCGCTGGCCGGGATGCGCGCGAGGTCGCCGGCGCCCCCACCGTTGAGACCGACGACCAGGACGAACACCCCGGTCGCCGCGAGCAGCTGGACGAAGGTGGCGAAGTAGATCTGCGACGCCTGGCGGACGGCACGGACGTTGAGGACCTGGAAGACACCGAACCCGATGCCCGACAGCGCCGCCCAGGCAGCGCCGCTCACCAACCGGCCCGCTCGCTGGTCACGACGGCTTCGGTGCCGGGACGTCGGCAGGGACGATGGCGGCGGTGCCGGGGGTACGGCTGGTGGACCCGCCGAAGTACATCTGGGCGAGGTGCGGGTCGGCGAGGATCGCGTCGGCCGGCCGCTGGGTCACGACCCGGCCGCTCTCCATCACGACGCCGTCGCTGGCCATCCGCATGCCGAAGCGGACATTCTGCTCGACGACCAGGATGGTCTTGCCGCTGTCGCGGAGCAGCAGCACCGACTTGTACAACGTCTGCAGCGCCTTCGGGTCGAGGCCGAGGGACGGCTCGTCGAGCAGGAGCAGCACCGGGTCGAGCATCAGCGAGCGGGCGAACTCGATCATCCGGCGCTGTCCGCCGGACAGGTTGCCCGCACTGTCGTTGGCGCGGTCGGCCACGATCGGGAACAGCTCCGCGACCTGGTCGTACCGGCGGCGGACGAGGCTGCGGTCACGGCGGATGAGGTAGCCGCCGAGCAGGACGTTGTCCCGCACCGAGAGGTTCGGGAACAGCGCGTCGACCTGCGGGACCTGTGAGATCCCGCGCTGCAGGATCTCCGCCGGCGAGCACCGGTCGATGCGCCGGCCGGACAGCTCGACCTCTCCCTCGCGCGGGGAGAGCAGGCCGCTGACGGTGCGCAGCACGGTCGACTTGCCGGCGCCGTTCGGCCCGATGATGCAGGTGATCGTGCCCTCCTCGACGTGGATGTCCACGCCCTGGAGCACATCGCCCCCGCCGTATCCGGCGACCACGCCGCGCAGCTCGAGCATCACGTCGCCGCCTCCTGTTCGAGCTGGAAGTCGTCGCCCAGGTACGCGTCGATGACGGCCGGGTCGGTGCGGATCTGGCCGGGCGTGCCGGAGGCCATCGTCGCACCACGGGCGAGGACGTAGATCGGGTCGCACAGCGCCAGCACGAACGGCATGTTGTGCTCGACGATCAGGAACGTCGTGCCGTACGAGTTGAGCTCACGGATCATCTCGCCCATCCGCTCGACCAGCACCGGGTTGATGCCTCCGGCCGGCTCGTCCAGCAGGATCAGCCGAGGGTCGAGCATCAGGATCTGG
>JBOHDE010000438.1:0-1866 GCA_050699035.1 Nocardioidaceae bacterium
CGAGGTAGGCGCCCCGCAGGTTGAGGCTGTGCTGGGCCCCGGCCTGCAGCAGCCGAAGGGCGACGAGGTTGACGGCGCCGCCGAGCAGTGCGACCCACAGCATCGGGCCGCCGTCGACCTCGGGCGGCGCGTCCAGCCGGCGGACCGCGGACACCACCACGCCGGCCGCGACCGCGAGCAGGATCACGGCGTTGACGGCGGCGGCGAAGATCTCCAGCCGGTAGAAGCCGTACGTCCGGCGTGCGTGGGTCATTCGCCCGGCCAGCACCATCGCGGCAAGGGCCAGCGACAGCCCGGCGACGTCGGTGAACATGTGGCCGGCGTCGGCGAGCAGGGCGAGGCTGCCGGTCCACCACGCGCCGATCACCTCGGCGACCAGCACCACGGCCGTCAGGCACAGGACGAGCACCAGCCGTGACCGGTGCACGGAGGCCGCACTCGCGTACCCGTGCCCGTGACCAGTACCCACGCCTCCGAGCCTAGGACCTGGGCTGACGGGCTACCGTGGAGGTGTGAGTATCGAGGTGACGAAGCCGGCACGACCGGGGCCGAGCGGGCGGGTCCGGGTGGTGGAGGTCGACGGCGACCAGACCCGGCGCCGCGAGGACCGGCTCGCCACCGAGGAGCCGCTGGAGGTCCGGCTGGCCTGGCCCGGCCGACCGGCCGACCGGCTGGCGGTGACGATGCGGACGCCCGGCAACGACTTCGAGCTGGCTGCCGGTTTCGTACTCGGTGAGGCTCTGGCCCGTCCGCCAGACCTGCAGACGGTGGCCTACTGCACCGACCAGACGCTGCGTCCGGACCAGGACTTCAACGTCGTGACCGTCGAGCTGTCCACTCCCCCGCTGCGGCCGCTGCCCGAGCGCCAGGGCGCGGTCAGCTCGGCCTGCGGCGTGTGCGGCAAGGACAGCCTCGACGCCGTCACCGAGTTCGGCGGCACCGAGGTGCGCAGCGACGTACACGTGACGCATGACGTCGTCGCCAGCCTGCCCGACCTGCTGCGCGAGAAGCAGTCTGTGTTCGAGCGCACCGGCGGGCTGCACGCCGCCGGACTGTTCACCGCGACCGGACAGCCGGTGCTCGTCCGCGAGGACGTCGGCCGGCACAACGCCGTCGACAAGATGGTCGGCGCGGCCGCGCTGCGGGGCGAGCAGACCCACGACCGGCTGATGTGCACCAGCGGGCGGGCTGGCTTCGAGATCGTCCAGAAGGCGGTGCTCGCGCAGATCCCGGTCGTGGTCGCGGTCGGCGCGCCGTCCAGCCTCGCGGTCGACTGCGCCCGTACGTTCAACGTGAGCCTCGCCGGCTTCACCCGTGGGGACCGGTTCGTCGTGTACGCCGGAGGAGATCGCCTCGGCGTGTGAGCCGCCGCCTGTCGGCCTGGCCGTCTAGCGTCGGTCCCGTGCGCATCCTCCATACTTCTGACTGGCATCTCGGCCGGTCGTTCCACCGCGAGGACCTGCTGCACGCGCAGGGTGCGTTCGTCGACCATCTGGTCGAGACGGTCCGCTCCGAGTCGGTCGACCTGGTGGTCCTCGCCGGTGACGTCTTCGACCGCGCCCTGCCACCGGTCGACGCGGTCACGCTGGCGTCGGACGCGCTGCGCCGGCTGGCGGCCGACCGGGTCCGGGTCGTCGTCACCAGCGGCAACCACGACTCCGCACACCGCCTCGGCTTCGCGTCCGACCTGATCGACGCCGCCGGGGTCCACCTCCGCACCCAGTTCTCCGCCGTCGGCACCCCGGTCCTGGTCGAGACCGGTGATACGAGCCTCGCCGTCTACGGCATCCCCTACCTCGAGCCCGACGCCGTACGCGAACCCTGGCAACTGGCCGAGCGCACCCACGCGGCCGCCCTCGGTGCGGC
>JBOHDE010000439.1:0-1859 GCA_050699035.1 Nocardioidaceae bacterium
CAAAACCTTCGCCAACGGCTGGCGAGTCAAACAACCCTTCACCGGACTCCACATCTGGCAATCACCCGAACGCCGCATCTACATCTGCGACCGACGCGGCCACACCCACGACCTCGGCCCACCCGACTAGCTGGCGGCGAGCTTCTTCACGACGTACTGGTTGAGGCTCATGCCGTCTTCCGCGGCATGAACTGCAAGGTCGCGATGTAGGTGCTCGCCGACCCGGACATTGAACTTCCCAGAGAAGTGTCGCTCAGAGAACGGAACCGGGACCTGCTCGCCCTGCTCGTCCAGATCGGCGACAACGTCGCGGACAACGACCTCCAGGCCTTGGAGTGCTTCGACTTGTGACTCGGCGAGCCAGGACAGCGAGGGAAGCTCGAGGCAGGTAGCGACGAACTCGAGATCCTCTGCCGACCACGCAACACGGTAGGTGTAGTGGGCTATATCCACGATCTTGTCGATTCCCGCCACTCTCCAATGGTACTGCGGGTAGTACCATCACGCACAAGTCTGCCTCGGTCCGCTGCCGGCAGTTGCTCGTCTGCTCCGCTGGGCGGATGAGGGACGTGGTCGATGTCGGACGTCCGTGCGAACCTGAACCATGGCTTACGACGAAGACATCGCCGACCGTATCCGTACTGCCATGCAGGAACAGGACGGCGTCACCGAGATGAAGATGTTTGGCGGGCTCGCGTTCTTGGTCGACGGGCACATGGCCGTGAGTGCGAGCGGCCAGGGCGGGCTGCTTCTCCGGGTCGATCCGCACGAGACAGACGCGGTGGTGCGCGCGGACGGCGTGACCCGTTTCGAGATGCGCGGGCGCGCGATGGACGGCTGGGTACGCGTCGACCCGTCCGTCCTTGACTCCGACCAGGAGCTCGCCCGCTGGGTCGAGGTCGGCGTGGCCTATGCACGTTCGCTGCCGCCGAAATAGTGTCAGCGGGGGCGAGGGTCGCGTCGTCGGGGCGGCGGACGTCAGCGAGTGAGCCGGTGACATCGGTCTCTGCCTCGCGGACGCGTCGGACGATCTCGTCAGGCCCCGTCGTGCGCATCAGGTGGAGGACGGTTGGCCACTCCGCCAGGCGGTAGGGATCCACGACCCGACTGGCCCCGTTGCTCAGGAGGGCGGCGCCGTTCAGCTGTCCCAGGGGAACACTGCCGGTGACCGCCTGCGTGGCCACGTGTGGATCGTCCTTGGCGATCCAGTACCCACCGGGTTGATTCCGCCGTGCCCGTAGGGCGTCGATCACCAGGAGCTTGACCCGCTCGTACTCGGGCGTGCCTGGGGGAAGGCCGTCGAGCACCGACGAGCATTCGCTTCGCACGCTGACCTCGCGTGAGTCGGTGACCACCTGCGGCCCGGATTCGGACGAGTCCAGTACGACGAAGGCATCGGCGAGTACGAGGAGGTCCGCGCGATCCTCTTCGAATCGGATGATCGCCACGGTTGACTGGGGACTGCTGGGGTCAGCGATGTCGCAGGTGTGGCGATGATGCCCGGCGACCTGTCCGATCGAATCGGCGAGAGCTGCCACCAGGCCCGCGCCAGGCTCGCGGGACAGCCGCCCGAGAAGGGTCGCGCCGAGTATGTGTGCGTACCAGGCGACTCCGTGGCGACAGATCGAGTCGGTCCCTGGAATCCCAGCGCCGTCGAGCAGGACCACCGCGCCTGGCACAGCGCCGACGAAGTCTTCGTTCGGCCGGCCGACGTGACCGGGACTGCTGGCCATCACGACCTTCATCCGCGGAGCCTATCCGGGAGCGAGACAACCCCTTGCCGGTTCGCGGAGCACGGTCATGGCATTCGCGACGCTTGCCCTTCGCGTCACCGAAACTCGATGCGCATCACGGCGCGG
>JBOHDE010000440.1:0-1823 GCA_050699035.1 Nocardioidaceae bacterium
GACGCGGCGTCGCCGCCACCTCGACACCCGAGCTGGCCACCACCCGATGCTGCCCGCAGGCGCAGAACTGGTAGCTGATCGGGCCCTCGCTGGTGTCGTGGCGCGACCCGACCTGCCAGACATGACTTTCCATGCACCCAGTGTGCTGTAATGGTCTTATGCAACTCAACCCTTACGGTGAGGAAGCCGTCCTGCTGGGTGTCGACCTGCTGCGCGACCCGCCCACGTCGGCGGTCGAGCTGGCCGACCGATGCCGGGCGGCCGGGCTGGTCGTCGACCGCCGGGTCGCGGCCACGGACGTCACCCGGGTCCGCACGTTCATCGACCGCTGGGCCGCGGTCGTGGACTCGCCCGACGACCGGCGACGCACCGACCGGCTCAACGCGCTGCTCGAGGAGCATGCGCAGTACCCACGGCTGACCGACCACTCGGGCACCGGCTGGCACCTGCACTACCGCGACCAGGTGCTCCCGATCTCCCGAGTCGTCGCCGCGATCGTCACGGTAGGCACCGCGTTGCACCTGTCAGGCCGTGGCATGCACCGGCTCGGCCGATGCGCCGCGCGGTCGTGCGACCGTCCGTTCGCCGACGTGTCCCGCACCGGGCGGCAGCGCTACTGCTCCCCGGCGTGCGCCAACCGCGACGCCGTACGCCGGCACCGGGAGCGCGTCGGCTGATTCGAGCCAGCCGAAATCCTTGTGGCCGGCGTCGCGGCGCCATGACCCTGTCTCCATGGGCCGCTACCTGGTGAGACGCCTGCTGCAGTTCATCCCGGTCGTGATCGGCACCCTGTTCCTGCTGCACTACCTGACGATGCTCAGCATCCAGTTCGGCGGCGACCCGGTGCGCGCACTGTTCGGCGACAACGCCCCGCCCGACGCCGTGCTGCAGGCGATGCGGCAGCGGTTCGGGCTGGACAACAACTGCCTGCAGCAGCCGGGCAACCCCTGCGTCGGCATCTTCGTGGACCGGCTCGGCCAGTACGCGCAGCTCGACTTCGGCATCAACTTCCGCGGCCGCGAGATCACCGAGCTGATCGCCGAGCGCTGGCCGGTCACGCTCCGGCTGACCGTCCTCGCGATCATGTTCGAAGCCCTCATCGGCGTGACGCTCGGTGTGGCCGCCGGACTCCGCAAGGACAAGTTCGTCGACAACTTCGTCCGCGTCTCGACCACCCTGCTGATCGCGTTCCCCGTCTTCGTGGTGGGCATCCTGGTCCAGGTCTTCGTCGCCCTCGCCATCGGTGACTGGATCAAGGACGGCGGCTGGTCACCCACCTGGTTCGAGACGATCTTCACGCCGACGTACGACTCCGACCATCCGTGGCTGAGCCTGGTGATCCCGGCGGCCGTGCTGGCGTCGTTCACGCTGGCGTCGGTGGCTCGGCTCACCCGTACCAGCCTGATCGAGAACCTCCGCGCCGACTACCTGCGGACCGCCCGCGCCAAGGGCCTGTCCACGCAACGGATCGTCGGCGTCCATGCCCTGCGCAACTCCCTGATCCCGGTGGTGACGATGATCGGCATCGACATCGGCGGGCTGATGGGCGGCGCGTTGATCACCGAGCGCATCTTCAACATGCCCGGGATCGGCGGGCTGATCTTCGGGTCGATCAGCCAGAAGGACAGCACTGTCGTGATCGCCGCCGTCACCATGCTGACGCTGGTGTTCCTGACGGCGAACCTGATCGTCGACATCATGTACGCCGTGCTCGACCCGCGGATCCGCTTCGACTGAGGGTCACGGCTCCCAGACAGCCGCGTCGTGGGCGAACATCACCCGCGCCGGGTCGAGGTCGAGCAGCCGCTCCATCCACTCCGGCG
>JBOHDE010000441.1:0-1820 GCA_050699035.1 Nocardioidaceae bacterium
CCTTGACGGGCGAGCGTGCCGACGAGTGGGTACGCCTCGCGACCGGTCAGCGCCCGCCGCTCACGTCGAGGGTCGTCCCGGTGACGTACGACGCCTCGTCGGAGACGAGCCACGCGATCGCGTCGGCCACCTCCTCGGCGGTGCCGCTGCGCCCGAGCGGCGTCATCGGCCCGAGCCGCTGCAGCCGGCCGGGCGCGTGGATCCCGGTCTCGATCAGACCAGGCCGGACGCCGACGACCCGTACCCCTTCCGCCGCGACCTCGCCCGCGAGCCCGATGGTCAGCGCGTCCACGGCCGCCTTGCTCGCGGCGTAGTCGACGTACTCCCCCGCGGCTCCGAGCACCGCGGCGCGCGACGAGACGTTGACGATCACGCCACCGGTGCCGCCGTACGCGGTGGACATCCGGCGGACCGCCTCGCGGGCCGCCTGGAACGCTCCGACCACGTTGACGGCGAGGACGTCCTCGAGCCGCTGGGCCGTGCAGTCGGCGACCCGGCCCAACGGCGGCACGACGCCGGCATTGTTGACCAGGGCGTCGATCCGGCCGAACTCGTCGGCGGCCGCGAACAGTCGCAGCACCTCGTCGGCGACGGCGAGGTCGGCCCGGAGCGCGACAGCCCGCCGACCGAGCCCCAGGCACCCGTCGACCACCCGGCCGGCCTCGACCGCGGCATCGCGGTAGCTGACGGCGACGTCCCATCCGCGGCGGGCCAGCCCCAGCGCCGTCGCGGCGCCGATCCCCCTGCTGCCGCCGGTCACGAGTGCGATCCGCGTACGCCCTGGGTCCATGGCCGACAGCCTGCCAGCAGCATCGCGGACGAGGGGTTGACGGGTCGGCGCGGACCGACCTAACGTCCATGACGTCCACACGGGAGCCTCGAGCACGAGGCTGAGAAGAGGCTGACGCTGTCTCGACCGTCGAACCTGATCCGGGTAATGCCGGCGCAGGGAGATCGGAGAGCCGCAATGTCATCCAGGCCCATCGCCCGCTGTCACCTCGTCACCGACACCCGTGACCGGCGTGACCCGCTGACCGACGTCCAGGCCGCGCTACGCGCCGGCATCCGACTGGTGCAGGTCCGCGCCAAGCAGGGCACCGACCGCGACCTGCTCGCCCTGACCCGCGCCGTGCTACGGCTGGCCCGGCCCCGTGACGTGACCGTGCTGGTCGACGACCGGGCCGACATCGCGCTCGCTGCCGGGGCGCACGGCGTGCATGTCGGCGCGGGCGACCTCCCGGTCGAGGAGGTACGGCGGATCCTCGGGCCGGGCGCGGTGATCGGTGCGACGGCACGTGACCCCCAGGCGGCCCGGGTCGCCACCGCCGCCGGGGCCGACTACCTCGGCGTCGGCCCGGCGTATGCGACCACCTCCAAGGCCGGCCTCCCCGACCCGCTCGGGCTCGACGGCGTCACGGCGGTCGTCCGCAGTACCCGACTGCCGGTGGTCGCGATCGGCGGCATCGGACCGGACGAGATCCCCGCCCTGTTGCAGCGCGGCGTCCACGGCGTGGCCGTCCTGTCGGCCATCTCCGGCGCGCCCGACCCAGGGGCGGCCGCGACCCAGCTCCTCAAGACCCTCAACGTCTGATGCGCGTCGCCGTCCTCGGCGGCGGCGTGGTCGGGCTCTCCATCGCCTGGGCGTTGTCGCGCGACCACACCGTCACCGTGCTCGACCCGCAGCCCGGCTGTGGCGCGTCCTTCGCCGCGGCCGGGATGCTCGCGCCGGCCGGCGAGGCGTGGTTTGGCGAGGACGACCTGCTGCGCGCCGGCCTCGACTCCCTGGACCGCTGGCCCGGGTTCGCGGCAGACGTCGCAGC
>JBOHDE010000442.1:0-1776 GCA_050699035.1 Nocardioidaceae bacterium
ATGTTGATAGGCTGAAACCCCGTGGACGGGTGGAGCAGTTCCGCCGCACAGTTCTGACCACGGGAGACGTGTTGGCCGGTTCAGCCCAGACCAAGCACCTGTTTGTCACGGGTGGCGTGGCCTCATCACTCGGCAAGGGCCTGACGGCTTCGAGCCTCGGCAGCCTGCTCAAGGCACGTGGTCTCCGGGTGACCATGCAGAAGCTCGACCCGTACCTCAACGTGGACCCCGGCACGATGAACCCGTTCCAGCACGGCGAGGTCTTCGTCACCGACGACGGCACCGAGACCGACCTCGACATCGGGCACTACGAGCGGTTCCTCGACGTCGAGCTGTCCGGCAGCGCGAACGTCACCACGGGACAGGTCTACTCCCGGGTGATCACCAAGGAGCGCCGCGGCGACTACCTCGGCGACACTGTCCAGGTGATCCCGCACATCACCAACGAGATCAAGGAGCGGATCCGAGCGATGGGCGGTGACGATGTCGACATCGTCATCACCGAGGTGGGCGGCACGGTCGGCGACATCGAGTCGCTGCCGTTCCTGGAGGCAGCCCGCCAGGTACGCCACGACGTCGGCCGCGACAACTGCTTCTTCCTGCACGTGTCGCTGGTGCCGTACATCGGCCCGTCCGGTGAGCTCAAGACCAAGCCGACCCAGCACTCGGTCGCCGCGCTCCGCTCGATCGGCATCCAGCCGGACGCGGTGGTGTGCCGCTCCGACCGGGAGATCCCGGAGAACGTGAAGCGCAAGATCTCGCTGATGTGCGACGTCGACGAGGAGGCCGTGGTGGCCGCCGTCGACGCGAAGTCGATCTACGACATCCCGAAGGTCCTGCACGGCGAAGGCCTCGACGCCTACGTTGTACGCCGCCTCAACATGCCGTTCCGTGACGTCGACTGGACCCAGTGGGACGACCTGCTCCGCCGCGTGCACGACCCCAGCGAGGAGGTCACCGTCGCGTTGGTCGGCAAGTACATCGACCTCCCCGACGCGTACCTGTCGGTCGCCGAGGCGCTGCGCGCCGGCG
Organism: Nocardioidaceae bacterium; assembly: GCA_050699035.1. Taxonomy (GTDB): domain Bacteria; phylum Actinomycetota; class Actinomycetes; order Propionibacteriales; family Nocardioidaceae; genus WHTB01. The sequence goes on from JBOHDE010000442.1 coordinate 1,033, forward strand.
GGTTCCACAACGATGCTCGGGTCAACCTGCGCTGGGTGGCGTCGGACGAGTGCGCGACGCCGGAGGGTGCGGCCAAGCACCTCGCCGATGTCGACGGCGTCTGCGTCCCGGGCGGCTTCGGCGTACGGGGCATCGAGGGCAAGGTCGGTGCGCTGCAGTTCGCGCGCGAGCAGCGGATCCCGACCCTCGGCCTCTGTCTTGGCCTGCAGTGCATGGTGATCGAGTTCGCCCGCAACGTCGCCCGGCTCGGTGATGCCTCGTCGACCGAGTTCGACCCAGAAACGTCGGTGCCGGTCATCGCCACGATGGCCGAGCAGGAGGACATCGTCGCGGGCGAAGGCGACCTCGGCGGCACCATGCGCCTCGGGCTCTACCCGGCGGCTTTGGCCGCCGACAGCATCGTGGCCGGGTTGTACGGCGCGCCGACGGTGGACGAGCGGCACCGGCACCGCTACGAGGTCAACAACGCCTACCGGGCCCGGCTCGAGGACGCCGGCCTGGTCTTCTCGGGCACGTCGCCCGACTCGCGGCTGGTCGAGTACGTCGAGCTGCCCCGCGAGACGCACCCGTACTTCGTGGCGACGCAGGCGCATCCCGAGCTGCGTTCGCGACCGACCCGGCCCCACCCGCTGTTCGTCGGCCTGGTGGCGGCGGCGATCGAACGACAGCGCGAGCAGCGGCTGCCGGTCGAGGTCGAGCGGGAGGCGACCACGGCCAGCGACGGCGTGGCGGCCCACGTATGAC
>JBOHDE010000443.1:0-1765 GCA_050699035.1 Nocardioidaceae bacterium
GGAGCGTGTTGTTGTCGGCATCCGGCGCGAACCGCGCCACGTTGTCGACGACCGAGAGCGTGTCGTCGAGCAGGTCGAGCCGCTGGGGCAGCAGCCGCGCCGGCACCGGGACGGCGATCTCGCCGGCAACGGGGTCGAGATCACCGTAGATGGAGTGCAGCAGGGTGGTCTTGCCGGCGCCGTTGGGGCCCACCAGCGCGACGCGTTCAGGACCGCGTAGCTCGAACGTGCAGGTCTGACCCGTACGCAGACGCACGTCGTCGAGTCGGAGGACACGGCGACCGGCCGGCACCTCCGTCTCCGGCAGGTCGACCCGGATGTCGTCGTCCTGGTGCACCTGCGCCTCGGCGTCTGCCAACGACTCCCGAGCCGTCGCCAGGCGCTCCTCGTGCAGGTTGCGGTGCTTGCCGGCCGACACCTGCGCCTGCCGTCTGCGGGCTCCCATCACGATCTTCGGCTCGCGCTTCTGGCTCCACATCTTCTGGCCGTAGCGCACCCGGCGGGACAGCTTGACCTGAGCCTCAGCAAGGTCGCGCCGCTGCCGCCGTACGTCCGACTCGGCGGCCCGGACCACGCGTTCGGCCGCCTCCTGCTCGACCGCGACCGCCTCCTCGTACGCGCTGAGGTTCCCGCCGTACCAGGTGACCTCACCGTCGCGGAGCTCGCCGATCTGGTCGACCAGCTCGAGCAAGTCCCGGTCGTGGCTGACGACCAGCAGCGCGCCTCGCCACGACGCGACGGCGGAGTAGAGCCGGCGTCTGGCCGCGACGTCGAGGTTGTTGGTCGGCTCGTCCAGCAGGAGTACGTCCGGTCGGCGCAGCAGCTCGGCCGCCAACCCGAGCAGGACGCCCTGCCCGCCGGACAGCTCACCGACCCGGTGATCGAGACCGACCGCGCCCAGTCCGAGCTCGCCAAGCGTCGCCAGCGCACGGTCCTCGACCCCCCAGTCGTCGCCGATGGTGTCGAAGTGCGCCTCGTCGACGTCACCGCGCTCGACGGCCGCGATGGCCCGACGGCGCCCAGCAACGCCCAGCACCTCGTCGACGTGCAGGGCGGTGTCGAGGACGAGGTCCTGGGAGAGGTAGCCGAGCTGCCCGCTCACCTGGACCGTGCCGCGCTGGGGGTGCAGCCGGCCGGCGACCAGCCGCAACAGGGTCGACTTGCCGCTGCCGTTGCGGCCGACCAGCCCCGACCGTACGGGTCCGGCGACCAGGTCGAGGCCGTCGAACACGACGTCGCCGTCGGGCCAGGCGAACGAGACGTCAAGGCAGGAGAAGGAGTGAGTCATGCGCGCTCCGAGGTCTGAGGAGGGCAGGCCGCAAGCCGGCCACAGGGTGGAGTCAGACCTCAGCGGAGCACGCGCTTTCCGATCGTCGAGTACAGGACCCGACAACGGTAGACCCGCTGTTGCGACGCCTTCAACTGAATTGGAACAGGGGGTCTAGCACCACCCCAAGAGGCGGTCGAGCACCCTGGGGACCATCAGCCGAGCTCGCGACGATCGATGCATGACGATCGACATCGCACTCCGACCCGCACCTTCTCCCCGATCCGGCCAGGGCAGCGACTTCGCCCGGCTGCGGGCCCGCGTCGAGGCGGCCGGCCTGCTCGAGCGCCGGCCGGCGTACTACGTACTCCGGATCGGCGTCGTCGCCGCGAGCCTGGTGCTCGGCTGGACCGCGTTCTTCGTGGTGGGTAGCTCCTGGCTGCAGATCCTGGTCGCCGCCCTTCTCGCCGTCGTCTTCGCCCAGGTCGCGCTGGTCGC
>JBOHDE010000444.1:0-1747 GCA_050699035.1 Nocardioidaceae bacterium
CTGGCGGAACGTCGGGCACAGCGCAGCGGCACCCTGTCGGGCGGTGAGCAGCAGATGGTCGCCATCGCTCGCGCCCTGGTGACGAACCCGAAGCTGCTGCTGCTCGACGAGCCCACTGAAGGGCTCGCCCCGATCGTCACCGACAAGATCCTCGACACGCTCCGCACCCTGAAGGACGGCGGACAGACCGTCCTGCTCGCCGAGCAGAACGTCGACTTCGTGTGGGAGGTCGCCGACCGCATCTCCGTGCTCGGCGATGGCGGGGCCATCGCCTGGACGGGCGCCACGGAGGACATCCGTTCGAGTCCGCAGATCCTGTCGGATCTGGTGGGGCTGGGCGTACAGAACTCAAGCTGACAAGGAAGAACATGACTGGAAAGCGCACGCCGGCCCGCCGAGACCTGGTGCTCAGGGGCGGCCTCGTCGTCTCCATGGATCCCGAGATCGGGGACATCGACGCTTGTGACGTCGCGATCAGTGCCGGACGCATCGTCGGCGTGGGGCCGGGACTCGTCCTGGACGGCGCCGAGGAGGTGGACGCCTCGGAGATGATCGTGATCCCCGGGCTGATCGACTCGCACTGGCACCTGTGGAGCTCCGTCGGGCGCAACTTCATCGCGGAAGGCCATGAGTATTTCCCGGCGAAGATGGCGACCTCAGCGGCCTACGGACCCGACGACTTCTACGACAGCGTCCTGCTCGGCCTGGTGGAGGCGGCCAACGCCGGCATCACCACAGTGCACAACTGGTCGCACAACACCCGCAGTCCGAAGCACGCCGATGCCGAGCTGCGCGCGCATCGTGACGGTCTCGTCCGCGCGAGATACGCGTACGGGCACCGAGACATGCTGCCGGTCGACGAGCCGCTCGCCTTCGCCGACGTCGACCGCGTGAGTGCCGAATGGTTCGGGGCGGACTCACCGTTCGAAGGGACGGTGCACCTCGGCGTGAACCTGCGCGGCCCAGACCTTGGTGAGCTGGAGGTGTTCCACCAGGAGATGGCGGATGCGCGTACGCGTGGCCTCCCGGTGGCGATCCATACGATGCAAGGTGGCTCCACGAAGGTCCGTGTCGCCGATCTGGCGGCGCGCGGGTACCTCGGACCCGACTTACTGATCTGCCACTTCCTCGCGGCCACCGCCGAGGACCGGTCGCTGATGGCGGAGACCGGCACGCCGCTGAGCTACTCCGTCCACTCCGAGCTGCGTCTCGGTGATGCCGGTGACCCTCGAGCTGCCCTGCTCGGGATGCACGATGCAGGCGTGGTGGTCTCGCTCTCCATCGACGCCACCTCCCTGCACCCGGTGAACCTGTTCGAGGCGATGAACGTGGCCTGGAACATGGGGATCCCGTGGGAAGGGACCGCCACCGAGTCGTTGCCTCGGCTCACCTTCCACGACTGCCTGACCATGGCCACCGTGAACGGCGCGAGGGCGCTCGGGCTAGCGGACGTCACCGGCTCGCTCACACCTGGGAAGCGCGCCGATGTGGTGATGGTCCGCAAGCACGACGTGAACGTCGCTCCGGTGGGTGACCCGAAGTCGACGCTCGTCCGGTCGGTCACGCCGGCCAACGTCGACACCGTCATCATCGACGGTCGAGTCGTCAAACGCGCCGGCGCGCTGCTGCACGTGGACCTGCCCGAAGTAGTACGCAACGCCGAGGCGGCGGCCCGACGGGTCCTTGACCGGTCGCGCGCCTGAGGTCCTCGACGACTGAACGCACGCCCGCAGCCAAGCGTGCACAG
>JBOHDE010000445.1:0-1742 GCA_050699035.1 Nocardioidaceae bacterium
ACGCCGCTCACCTGGGACGAGGTCGAGGCCGCCGGCGCACCCTCCGACCTGGTGTTCGGCCCGGCCGACGTACGTGCTCGCCTCGACGACCACGGCGACCTGCTGGCGGCCATGCGCGAGGCTGACCAGTCCCTTCCCGAGGACTAGGCTCGACAGCGGGACCGGCGGAGGAGGTAGCCATGACTGAGCCGCAGATCGAGGTCGACACCGACACCGACACCGGTGACGGTGCTGGTGACGGGGCCGCCGAGCAGGAGCACTTGCGTGAGCACCCGCCGCTGGAGGCCGACCCCGCCGACGCCGCCGAGCAGGACCGCGAGGTCGACATCGGCGACGAGGACGACTACCGGTGAGGGCACGGTTCGGCGGGTTCGAGCCGGGTCGCTGATACGCACGGGTAGGATTCGGCGCGTGACCAGGACCTCCGAGAGCACCCGGCGCCGCGGCATCCGCATGCCCCGGAAGGCGCGGCGTGCCCAGCTGCTCGACGCGGCGCGCGAGGTGTTCGTCGCCCAGGGCTACCACGCCGCCGCGATGGACGACATCGCCGACCGGGCCGGCGTCAGCAAGCCGGTGCTCTACCAGCACTTCCCGAGCAAGCTCGAGCTCTACCTCGCGCTGCTCGACCAGACCTGCGACACCGTCATCGAGGCGGTCCGTGGAGCCCTCGCATCGACCGTCGACAACAAGCAGCGGGTCGGCGCCACGATGGAGGTCTTCTACGCGTATGTGGCCAACGCCGGTGGCGCTTTCCGCCTGGTCTTCGAGTCCGACCTGGTCAACGAGCCCCAGGTACGTGAGCGCGTCGACCGGGTGACGCACGAGTGCGCCGAGTCGATCGCCCAGGTCATCCACGAAGACACCGGGCTGCCCGACGACGAGGCGCAGCTGGTCGCCGTCAGCCTGGTCGGCATGGCTCAGGTCAGCGCGCGGTTCTGGTTGGACAAGCAGGGGCCGATCGAGCAGGCCGACGCCGCCCGGCTGGTGGCCGGCCTGGCCTGGCGGGGCATCCGCGGCTACCCCCGCGCCGACGAGCAGACCGCCTGACCGCCCGGTCGGTAGGCTGATCGATGGGCCGGGAATCGGCCCACACGTTTACTCGACGGAGGCATCGGTGGAGGTCAGGATCGGCGTCCAGCACGTCAATCGCGAGCTCACGCTCGAGTCGGCGCAGAGCGCTGACGAGGTACAGGACACGATCGCGAAAGCGGTGTCAGGGGACGAGCCGCTGCTCGTGCTCACCGACGAGAAGGGCCGGCGGGTCGTCGTGCCGGCCGACAAGCTCGCCTACATCGAGATCGGCGAGGAGAGCTCGCGCCGCGTCGGTTTCGGCTCCGCCTCTTCCTGATCTCCCACCCAAATCGCGGCAACCCGACTGCGACGTATGTGGCTATTGGGACGCGATTAGTGGATGCTGGCCATCATTAGCCATAAGCGCGGGTTGCGTATCGTGCGCTGCGCTTTCAGAAAGGGGTTACACGAATGGGCGACATCCTCGGCACCTTGGTCGCGGGCGTCATCATCGGCTTGCTCGGGAAGTTCGTGGCACCTGGCAGCCGCGACCAGATCCCGCTGTGGCTCACGGTGGTCTGTGGAATCGGCGGGGTGCTCATCGGCAACGTGATCTACACGGCGTTCGGCGGCGACGGCAGCTCCGGCATCGACTGGACGCGCTGGCTCGTCGCGATCCTGTGCGCGGCCGTGCTGGTCGTGGTCGCAGCGGCCGTGACCGGACGGTCCAA
>JBOHDE010000446.1:0-1719 GCA_050699035.1 Nocardioidaceae bacterium
TCGCTCTCGGCCTGCAGGACCAGCCCGCCGAACGTCACCTCCAGCACCGCGGCGCCGGGGTCGTTGCCGACCAGCCGGTTCGCCAGCCGGTACGACGTCCGGTCGCACACCCCGGAGCGGCCGATGCCGAGAGCTGCCTGGCCGGGACGGCCGGCGTCCTGCACGGTGGTGAGCGGGCCGGTCTCGACGACCGTGACCGCACGTCCGGCCGTCACGACTGCCCCCCTGCGGCCATCCTTCGCGACGTCGGATTTTGCCCAATTGGGCAAAGTTCCACCTCGATCCGCGGGTTCGGGGTCGAAGATTGCCCAATTGGGCAATCTTTTACGCACCGTGGACCGGCGACCAGAGCGCAGCCCGCACCGTCCGGCCAGGGGAGGGACCGACCGCTGGGGGGCACATTCCTTCCCAGGAGGGTGGACATACGCGCAACCTCGGCGCGAGGAAACGCGACATACGCGCAACCTCGGCGCGAGGAAACGCGACATACGCGCAACCTCGGCGCGAAGAGGGCGGCGCTCATGACGCACCTACGTCGACGAAACGGATGCGGTTGCCGGGCCGCAGCAGGGCGGCCGGCTCGCGGTCGAGGTCGAAGACCGCGACCTCCGTTCGGCCGATCAGCTGCCAGCCGCCCGGCGACTCGCGGGGATAGACGCCGCTGAACTCACCGGCCAGCGCGATCGAGCCGGGCGGCACCTTCGTCCGTGGCGAGTCGCGGCGCGGGATGTCCCACCCGCCCGACGCCGAGGTGAGGTAACCGAAGCCCGGGGCGAATCCGCAGAAGGCCACCGTCCAGTCGTCGCCGGTGTGCCGGTGTACGACCTCCTCGACCGTGCACCCGAGGTGGGCGGCCACGTCCTCGAGGTCGGCGCCGTCGTAGACGACCGGGAGCTCGACGTCGTCGCCGACCGCCCGGGAGTCGGCCCGCGGCGTCGTCGACCGTACGGCCGACTCGACCGCGCGGAGGTCGGCACGCTCGGGGTCGACCATGAGCAGGAGGGTGCGTGCCGCGGGTACGAGGTCGACCACACCGGGTGGGCGGTCGTCGACGAGAGCGGCATACAGCGCCAGCACCGCGTCGAGGTCGTCGAGCTCGACCAGCAGGGCTGCGCTGCCGCTCGGCAGCACCCGCATCAGGTCACGAACGAGCCCACGTCGACGCCGGCGTCGACCAGCGCAGCACGGACACCACGGGCGATGTCCACCGCACCCGCCGTGTCGCCGTGCACGCAGATCGACCCCGGCGACAGCCGAAGCTCCCCGCCCTCGATGTCGGTGATCGGCTGACCGGTCGCCATCGCCACGCAACGGCGGGCGATGTCACCGGCATCGTGGAGTACGGCCCCGGGCAGCCGGCGCGACACCAGCGTGCCCTCGGGCGTGTAGGCCCGGTCGGCGAACGCCTCGTGCACCACCCGCAGCCCGGCCGCCTCGGCCTGCCGCAGCCAGACGGACCCGGGCAGGCCCAGCACCGGGAGCGTCTTGTCGTAGTCGAGCAGCGCCCCGACCACCGCCGCGGCCTGCTCCTCGTGGTGCACGATCGCGTTGTACAACGCGCCGTGCGGCTTGACGTACTGGACCCGGGAGCCCGCGATCCGAGCGAACGCGTCGAGCGCGCCGATCTGGTAGATCACATCGTCACGGAGCGCGGCCGGCTCGATATCGATGAACCGGCGGCCGAAGCCGGGTAGGTCGCGGTAACCCACCTGCGCACCG
>JBOHDE010000447.1:0-1695 GCA_050699035.1 Nocardioidaceae bacterium
CGGCATCGACACCGAGACACCCCTGCCGGCGTTCGTCCCGGTGCTGATGTTCGCGGTGCTGTTCGGCCTGTCAATGGACTACGAGGTGTTCCTGATCAGCCGGATGCGCGAGTCGTGGCTGCGCCACGGCGACAACAGCCGGGCGATCGTGAGCGGGCTCGCCGGGACGGGTCGAGTCATCACGGCCGCCGCCGCGATCATGGTCGCGGTCTTCGCCGCCTTCGTGCCGAGCCCCGACGTGATGCTCAAGGTGATCGGTGTGGGCATGGCAGCGGCGATCCTGATCGACGCCACGATCATCCGGATGCTGCTGGTGCCCGCCGTGATGCACCTGTTCGGCCGGGCGAACTGGTGGCTTCCCGCCGCCATCGACCGGCGGCTCCCCCAGCTGCACATCGAGGGCCACCCGGAGACGTACCTCGACCGGGGGACAGCTCCCGAGGCAGCGGTGCAGCGCGACGACCTCGCGCCGGTCGGCACCTAGAGCGGCCGCGCGAGGTCACTCGCCGATCTGGGCGACCTCGCGGGCCGCGTCCGGACCGTCGTCGAGCAGGGTGCGGAACCCGTCCTCGTCGAGCAGCGGGACCTCGAGGCTGACCGCCTTGTCGTACTTCGAGCCCGGTGACTCCCCCGCGACCACGAAGGCGGTCTTCTTGGAGACCGAGCCGCTGGCCTTGCCGCCACGCGCGGTGATCGCCTCCTTGGCCTCGTCGCGGGAGAACCCGTCGAGCGAACCAGTCACGACGATGGTGAGCCCCTCCAGCGTGCGGGGGACGGAGTCGTCGACCTCGTCCTCCATCCGCACGCCGGCGGTACGCCACTTGCGGACGACCTCGCGGTGCCAGTCGACGTCGAACCAGTCGCGCAGCGACTCGACGATCGTCGGTCCGACGCCGTCGACGCCGGCCATGTCGTCGTCCTTCGCGGCCCGCTCGATCTCGTCCATCGAGCCCAGCGACCGGGCCATCGCCTGGGCGGCGGTCGGGCCGACGTGCCGGATCGACAGGCCGACTAGCACCCGCCACAGCGGCTGCGCCCTCGCCTGGTCGAGGTTGGCCAGCAGCCGGGCGCCGTTGGCCGACAGGGCGCCGTCCTTCTTGGTGAACAGCGGCACCCGCAGCAGGGTCTCCTCGTCCAGCCCGAACAGGTCGCCCTCGTCCTGGATCACGCCCTCGTCGAGCAGCGCGGCGGCCGCCTCGTAGCCGAGCACCTCGATGTCGAAGGCGCCCCGGCCGGCGACATGGAACAGCCGCTCGCGCAGCTGAGCCGGACAGGACCGGGCGTTGGGGCAACGGATGTCGGCGTCGCCCTCCTTCTGTGGCGCGAGCGTGGTGCCACAGGCCGGGCAGGTCGTCGGCATCTCGAAAACGCGCTCGGTGCCGTCGCGCAGGTCCACGACCGGACCGACGATCTCCGGGATCACGTCACCGGCCTTGCGCAGCACCACGGTGTCGCCGATCAGCACGCCCTTGCGCTCGACCTCGTGCGCGTTGTGCAGCGTCGCCATCTCGACCGTCGACCCGGAGACGAGCACCGGCTCCATCACGCCGTACGGAGTGACCCGACCAGTGCGGCCGACGTTGACCCGGATGTCGAGCAGCTTGGTGTTGACCTCCTCCGGCGGGTACTTGAACGCGATGGCCCAGCGCGGCGCCCGCGACGTCGAACCGAGCGTGCGCTGGAGGGTGACCTGGT
>JBOHDE010000448.1:0-1692 GCA_050699035.1 Nocardioidaceae bacterium
GCGACTGCGCGTTGGCCGGGTTGCCGTACTGGTACAGCATCACCCAGTCGGGGTGCTCGTCGGCCAGCCGCTTGGCGACCCGCACCGCCTCGTTGGAGCCGCCCGCCGCCGGCGACGACACGATCTCGGCGCCCCACATCTGCAACAGCTGCCTGCGCTCGACGGAGGTGTTCTCCGGCATCACGCACACCAGCCGATAGCCGCTCAGCTTGGCCGCCATCGCCAGCGAGATCCCGGTGTTGCCCGACGTCGGCTCGAGGATCGTGCAGCCGGGCCGCAGCCACCCGTCCTTCTCCGCCTGCTCCAGCATCGCCAGCGCGGGCCGGTCCTTGATCGAGCCGGTGGGGTTCTGGTCCTCCAGCTTCGCCCACAGTCGTACGTCACTCGACGGCGACAGCCGCGGCAGCCCGACCAACGGTGTCCCGCCGACGGTGTCGAGCATCGAGTCGAAGCGCATGGGACTACCGGCCGCCGGCGACCGCCGGGAGGATCACCACGGCGTCCCCGTCGGCAACGCTGGTGCCGAGGCCGCCGGTGAAGCGGACATCCTCGTCATTGACGTACACGTTGACGAAACGACGCAGGTCCTCGCCCTCGATCAGACGGCCCTTGATGCCGGGGTGGTTGGTCTCGAGGTGGTCGATGACCTCCGACAGCGACGCGCCCGCCGCCGAGACGGCCTTCTCGCCGCCGGTGTAGGTGCGGAGGATCGTGGGGACGCGGACCTCGATGGCCATCTCAAAGCTCCTGGGTTTCGACGGCCGGGTCGTGAGACGGCACGACGCGGACCTCTTCTTCGGTGACATCACTGTCAACAATCCGGAACGAGCGAAATTCCACCGGCCGGTCGACGCCGTCCCTGGTCGACACGAGTACGTAGTGCGCGTCCGGCTCCTGGGCCAGCCCGATGTCGGTGCGCGACGGGTACGCCTCGGTGGCTGTATGCGAGTGGTAGATCACCACCGGCTCCTCGTCGCGCGCGTCCATGTCCTTGTACAGGGCCAGCAGGTCGCTCGAGTCGAACTCGTAGAACGTCGGCGAGCGCGCCGCGTTGAGCATCGGCACGAAGCGCTCCGGACGGTCCGAGCCGGCCGGCCCGGCGACCACTCCGCACGCCTCGTCAGGGTGGTCACGGCGGGCGTGCGCGACGATCGCGTCATGGGTCGCCTGGTCGATGGTGAGCACACGAGTGAGCGTAGGTCTGCACCGTGTACGCCCTGCACCGTTCGGGGGTTTGCCCGAATCGTGAGACGCAGGGTCACGACGCGGCGCGTACCAGGGACTCCTGCACATAGCCGAGCCAGTCGTAGACGTCGTGCAGGTAGCTGCGCGGGTCGTCCTCGTCGAGGGCGGCCCACTCGTCCTCGTCGTCGTCCTCGACCCCGAGCCGCGTCGCGAGGGCGAGGCGTACGTCGGTCAGGCTGCGCAGCCAGGCCTGCACCGCGTCGTGGCTCAGGTCGACCTCGACGGTGTCCCCAGGCACACTCTCGGACTCAGCGTCGGCGACCTCGTCTGGCAGGCCGGCGGCGCGCAGCGTCTCCAGCACGACTAGGCCGTTGCTGGCTTTCTGGTCCCGCAGCCCGCGCTCGGTGAACCGGCGGAACTCGCCCGCCGCCTCCACGTCCTCGCGGTACGCGTCGGGCAGCAGCCGGGCGAGCACCGGGTCCTCGGGCGCGTCCACCGGACCGTCCA
>JBOHDE010000449.1:0-1689 GCA_050699035.1 Nocardioidaceae bacterium
CCCCGAGAGGGCCCGAACCGGGGCCGGAAGCGGGGGTTGCACGCACTTCTGACCACTCCACAACCCCGTCGAGGCCGGTCACGAGCCCTCGCACTCAGAATGGCTCTCTGATCAGCGCATCCCTAGGTCTGGAACGGGGCGCCCCCGTACCAAAAAACCTCGGCGTCGGCTCGGTCAGCTGCGAGCTGACATCCGGGCCTTGAGGGCGTCGCGCTTGTCCTCGAAGCGGGTGGCGGTCTTGTCCAGCTCGCCGAGGAACTGTGACAGCTCCTCGCGGGCCCGCTCGCCCTCCGGGCCGAGGCCCTGCACGTCGAACACCTTCCAGAACCGCAGCACCGGCATCACGACCTCGTCGCGGTGCAGTCGCAGGTCGTAGATGCCCTCGAGTGCGATCTGCACAGCCTTGCGCTGGAACCCGGGGATGTCGGTGCCCGGCATCACGAACGTCTTCACGACGTCGGTGATCGCCACCATCGTCTGGTCGGGCGCCCGCTCGAGGGCCGCCGCGAGCAGGTTGCGGTAGAAGATCATGTGCAGGTTCTCGTCGGCGGCGATCCGGGCCAGCAGCTGGTCGGCCATCTTGTCGCCGGTCGCCCGGCCGGTGTTGCGGTGCGACACCCGGGTGGCGAGCTCCTGGAACGACACGTACGCCAGCGACCGGATCAGGTCGTCGTGGTGCGCCGACTCGTACCCCTGGCCCATGTGGATCATCCGGGCCCGCTCCAGCTCGACCGGGTCGACGGACCGCTTGACCAGCAGGTAGTCCCGGATCGCCGTGCCGTGCCGGCCTTCCTCGGCCGTCCACCGGTGCACCCAGTCGCCCCAGGCGGCGTCGCGGCCGAACAGCACGGCCACCTCGTGGTGGTAGCTGGGCAGGTTGTCCTCGGTGAGCAGGTTGACGATCAGCGCCGACCGTACGACGTCGGACATCGGTGAGTCGTCCGGCGACCACGGGTCACCGCCCAGGATGCCGTCGTAGGTGCGGCCCTCGCTCCACGGGATGTACTCGTGTGGAAACCACTCCTTGGCGACCGGGATGTGCCGGTTGAGCTCGCGCGCGACGATCGGTTCGAGGTCGTGCAGCAGCTGCTGTTGGGTCATCGATGCGGGCATCGGCGCTCCCTCCAATGGGTTACCTACGCTTCCGTAGGTTACGCGGTACGGCGCGCCGAGCACGAATCCCGGGGCCCAGCGGGTGAGACTGTGATCCGTGAGTACGTCGCCCCTGCTGCGCGTGTTGGCCGTGAGCACGGCCTGCGTCGTGCTGGCCGGGGGATGCGGCGGCGACGCGGGCGCCTCCGGCGACGACGCCGACAACGCGCTCGGGTCGGCGAAGTCGGCCACCCCCTCCGCCAAGCCGGCGCAGGTGCAGGCCGCGCCCGCCGATCTCACCAACTTCTCCTGCCGTCGGCAGTCCAACGGGGTGTGGGCGGCGAGCGGTGACATCACCAACTCCGCGACGGAGGCGATGGTCTACACGCTCACCGTCGTGACGGTCAGCGGCGGCGACCAGGTGATCGCCGAGAAGATCGACTCCTTCGAGCTCAAGCCGGACCAGACCAGGGAGTTCGACTGGGCGAAGGTGTCACGCGCCGACGCCGACACCTGCATGCCACACGTGCAGCGCAAGCCCGCCTGACGGTTCGCCCACCGCTCGATCCGACCCTGGACTCGCTACCGCCGTTTGGT
>JBOHDE010000450.1:0-1682 GCA_050699035.1 Nocardioidaceae bacterium
CGGACCGGGACGTACGGGTAGTGGAACGAGCCGAGCGCCGCCAGGTCCACGAACGGCGACCGCAGGACCAGCCCCGCGGGCGGCTCGTCGGCCGCGAGCCTGACCACGACTCCGGTGCCGAGGCTCTCGCCGTAGTAGATCAGCCGGTCCGGCCGCACGCCCAGCTCGTCCACCAGGAACTCCCGGGCAGCGCGTACGTCGAGCCCGAGGCCGTCCTCGGTCGGGTCGCCCGGGTTGCCGCCGTACCCCCGATAGTCGAAGAGGAGGACCGACAGCCCCTGCTCGGCGAGGGCACGGGCCAACGGGGCGCGTCCGGCGCGGTCGCCGGCGTTGCCGTTGGCGACCAGCACAGTGACGCCGAGATCGGGATCGGTGGCCGGCAGGTACCACGCGCCGAGCCGCAGCCCGTCGCTAGTACGCAGCTCGACGTCGCGCGCACCGGGCAGCACCTCCGTCGCCGGTGGCACCGCGTCGCCGGACGGCAGGTAGATCAGCCGCCGCTGCAGCCCCCAAACCGCCACCAGCACCAGCAGCACCAGCGCGACCGCGACGATCACCACGCGCATCACCACACCACTCAGCGTCCCGGCCAGGTCGCATTCGTACAAGCCGGCCCCGTCCCGCCGACGTTAGCCTGGCCCGGACGAGAGGAGACCGCCATGGCCGGCGAGCTGGGGTTCTTCGAGCTGGGCGTCGAGGACGTCGAGCGCGGACGCGTGTTCTACGAGGGGATGTTCGGCTGGAGGTTCGAGCCGGGCCCCTCGGGGCAGGGGTACGTGATCACGACGCCGACCCTCACCGGCGGCATCCACGGCGGCGACCAAGGCGCCACGCCGTACGCGTTCTTCGTGGTCGACGACATGGACGCGGCTCTCGAGCAGGTCCGCACCCTCGGCGGGACGGTCGAGGACGCCGACGTCGAGGGCGACGACAGCTCGGTCGCGACGTTCGGCCGGTTCCAGCTGTGCCGCGACGACCAGGGGTCGCCGTTCGGCCTGCACCAGCAGCCGCACCGTTGAGCCGCCCCGGCCGCGGTGACCAAGTATCTTCGCTCGGCGTCAGCCCCGCCGTCCGGCCAACCCGAGCGCGCACTTCTGCACCACCTCGGCCAGGGCGGGCACCGCCTCCGGGGTGACCCGACTCGCAGGTCCGGACACCGAGACCGCCGAGCTGAGACTCCCGGGCACGGCGACCGCGACACACCGTACGCCGAGCTCTTGCTCGCCGTCGTCGATCGCGTAGCCCCGTTTTCGCACGCGTCGCAGCTCCGCGAGCAGCGCGGTGACGTTGGTGATCGTGTGCTCGGTGGTCGCCGGCATGCCGGCAGCGGCGACCCAGTCCTTGACGGCGTCGTCGGGCAGCTGCGCGAGCAGCACCTTGCCGACGCCGGTGCAGTGGGCATAGACCCGGCGGCCCACCTCGGTGAACATCCGCATGGTGTGGCGGGTCGATGCCGCCTGGGCGACGTAGACCACCCGGTCCACGTCGAGCATCGCCAAGTTGGCCGACTCCCCGGTCTCCTCCGCGAGCGATCGCAGATACGGACTCGCCCACGCCTCGACCGTCTGCGAGGCGCTCGCACCGAGGCCGATCAACCGTGGACCCAGTGTGTAGCGGCGCGACGGCATCTGCAGGACGTATCCGCTGGACACCAGCGTGCGGACGAGGCGGTGGATCGTGGG
>JBOHDE010000451.1:0-1679 GCA_050699035.1 Nocardioidaceae bacterium
CAGCGCGCGTCGGCGCCTCCCGGGCCGGCACCGGACGAGTCGAAGACGACCAGCAGGGCCGGCGGGTCGGCGGAGGCCAGACCCGGCCAGTAGACGCGGGGTCGGAAGGTCGCCGTACCCCCGCGCAGCAGCACGTCCGCGACCCGGTGCACGCCAGCTCCGGGTGCGGTCGGCCGAGGGTCCAGCGGCGAGGCGGTCATGACCACACGCTGGCACCGGTATGCGGGTGTTGGGAAAGGCCGAATGTGCATGGCTGTCGTGCGTACACGGCATGACCAGACGCGATGGATGTGGGTGATACTCGTCTGCATGGACGAGGAGAGCGGGATGGTCCTGTCGATGCCGCAGGCGCCGGACGCCATCGAGCTGCGCCACCTGCGGTCGTTCGTCGCCGTCGCCGAGGAGCTCAACTTCGGCCGCGCCGCGGAACGGCTCTACCTGTCGCAGCCGGCGCTGAGCCGGCAGATCAGTGGGCTGGAGCGGCTGGTCGGGTGCGACCTGCTGCGCCGGTCCACCCATCGCGTCGAGCTCACCATCGCCGGTGAGGCACTCCTCGACAAGGCCCGCTCGATCCTGCACGACCTGGACGACGCCGTCACCACGACCCGCTCGGTCGGCGGCGAGCTCGCCAGTCGAGTCGCCCGGCTCTGGGAGCCGGTGATGGGCGTCTCGCTCCGTGATGTCGACCTGCCGGAGCTGCGTGCCGCCTACGAGGCGTTGCACGCGAAGTTCGCCGCTCCCCCGGGCATCGACGTACGACCGGTCAACGCCGGCGGCGTCCCCTCGCTGCTGCTCACGCCCGACCCGGACCAGCCGACGACGATGCTGTACCTGCATGGTGGCGGCAACACGTTGGGGTCGGCGTTCGGGTACCGGCCGCTGGTCGGTGCGCTCGTCGCCGCGGCCGAGACCGGTGCGGTGGTGCCCGACTACCGGCTCGCACCCGAGCATCCGTTTCCCGCCGGTCTCCACGACGCGCTGCGGGTGTACGAGTGGATGCTCGCCAGCGGCACCGACCCGCAGGACGTGACCCTGGCCGGGGACTCCTCCGGCGGCGGGCTGTCGGTGTCGTTGATGCTGCTGCTGAAGCAGCGCGCCCTGCCGCTGCCCGGCCGGGCGGTCCTGCTCTGTCCGGGGGTCGACCTGACCGGCACCCAGGCACGCGGGCCGGCCGACGAGCCCCTGCCGCCGGAGCAGGTCGGGATGCTCCGCCGGTTCGCCTCGGCCTACCTCGCCGGCCACTCGCTCGATGACCCGCTGGTCAGCCCGCTGCGCGCCGACCTGTCCGGGCTGCCGCCGATGCTGATCCAGTCGGGCACCGGCGACATCGTGCTCCGCGAGACCCACCAGCTCGCCGACCTTGCCCGCGACCACGGTGTCGACGTACGGCTGGAGCTGTTCCCCGTCTCCACGCACGTCTTCCATTTCTTCTGGTCGTTCCTACCGGAGGGCGCCGACGCGATCCACCAGGCGGGCCGGTTCATCCGCGAGCAGCAGGCCGGGGTCGCCGACTCCCAGTCGGCCGGCTGACAGGCCGGCCCATGTAGAAAATTGCCCAATTGGGCAATTTTCGACCCGGATCCCGCCGAATCGAGGTCGAATTTTGCCCAATTGGGCAATTTTCCACCTCGCCCCTACGGCCCGCCCAACACCACCACAGCCCGGCCGCGGCCTAGGAC
>JBOHDE010000452.1:0-1660 GCA_050699035.1 Nocardioidaceae bacterium
GCTAGGCGCCGCCGGCGCTCGCCACGGGCCCGGTGGGTCGGCCACTTTGTCAGACGGAATCGACCGTATGCAGTCGGAACCGGCTGACAACTTCGCGCGAGTTGGTAGGGCGAGGTGGGCAAACCTCGGGGACCGGATCGGGCGTCTTCGGCTACTGCTGATCGGCGGTGCCGCGTTCGCTGCTCACCCTCGTCGTAGGGTCGTGGGGAGCAGCTTCCCGGCAAAGCTCATCGCCGAAAGGGGAGGACCGGCTCGTGTGCTGTGAGGAGAGTGGGACGCTCGACCTGCCGCCCGAGGTGATCGAGGCCATCGAGCGCTACCGGCGGTTGCTCGACGAGCATGGGCCCGACTGGGGGGAGCAGATCGAGTTCTTCCAGCTGGCCCGCTTCTCCCTGATCGGCCCGGCGTTCGGGGCCTACCTGGAGACGGGCGACTGGGCCTCGGCGATTCGTTCGGCGGTGGGAGGTGACCTCCCGACCGGCATCGTCGTCGTACGCGTCGACGCGGACGGTGTGCCGCGCGCCGACGTCGGCCAGCCCCGGATCGCGATTCCTGGCCGTACCGTGCCGATCGATGTGGTTGTCGACTCCGCCGCGACTGCCGAGCTCTCGCTTTCCGTCACGGGCCGGAACGTGTCGGTGCCGCCCTCGGGCGCAGTGGTGAAGACGATCGATGTCGACGGAGCTGATCCGGTGATCAGTGGTGCCTGGACTTCCTCGACGCGCTCGAGGAGCTGGTCGGTGAGCACGGCCGTTTCGAGCCGCCCACCCGCGCGGCCCGCTTCGGTGATCTCGTATCCGTCCTCGACGGGGCCCGCACCTTCTACCGTTCGATCGTGGCGGCCAACCCGTAGGTCTCGGCGCTCATCGATCCATCGAGGGGACGCGCGTCATCCGGGCTACGACCTCGACGTCGATGACGCGGCCGATGATGACGCGCGGCGCCCGTACGCCGAGGCTTCGCCGGTCGAATCTCGTACTCGCCCTCAAGGTCGCCGACCCGTCGAGCCCGGCGTCGGCCGGCTCGACGGTCCCGGCCACGCGCGTGCTGGTGCCGCGGGCGGCTAGGTCCCCTTCGACCCGCCAGCCGCTGAACGTGTCGGCCGTGAAGGTCATCTCGGGATGGTTGTCCAGGTCGAGGAGTCCGGGCCTGCGCAGGTCCTTGTCGCGCCGCGGGTGACCGGTCTGGATTCCGCTGAGATCGAGGGACGCCTCGACCGCGCTGGGCAACCCGTCGGCGCCGATCTCGACAATGCCGGCGATGACCGGCACCGACCCTCGGATCGGCCTGCCGAAGTTGCGCACGGTGAATGTCGCCGTGCTGTGGTCGGCGTCGACCTGCCAGCAGCCGGCAATCAGCGCCTGCTGGTCGGCGAAGTTGATGTTCATCGCGATCCTCCTCGGCTAACCTCGTGCACCTCGACGACGGGGAGGATCTCGATCCGGTCAGGTCCGGGGAGCTGGGCCGCGTCCTCGCCGGGGAGAAGCTCGATGTTCATCACGATCTTCTGCAGCTCCGGGCTGCGCGGGCCGCCGAAGTAGCTGAGCTGCGCGTGCATGTCGGTCCCCTCGCTGGGTCGGGTGGTGCGATCTGTCTTCAGTCTCGGTTCGCGAAGGTCGGGGCGGATCCGTGCCAGCACGCATTTCGGTACTGAAACCCA
>JBOHDE010000453.1:0-1658 GCA_050699035.1 Nocardioidaceae bacterium
CCGGTGCCGACCGGCTCGGCTGGCTGCACTCGCTGACCACCCAGCAGCTCGAGGGCCTGCCGCCCCGGACCACGACGATGTCGCTGATCTTGTCGCCGCAGGGTCATGTCGAGCACGCGTTCACCGGGTACGACGACGGTGCGGCGTTCTGGGCCTGGACAGAGCCCGACCGGGTCGCCGACCTGGTCGACTGGCTCGACCGGATGCGGTTCATGATGCGCGTCGAGGTCACCGACGAGACCGCCGAGTGGGCGGTCGTGCAGGCCGGCGAGGCCGTCGAGCTGGTCCCGCGGTCGTCCCTCCCGTCGTACGCCGAGGAGCACGGACCGCCGGCCGGCATCTGGGCGTCGGAGGCTCAGCGCATCCTGGCCGGCCTGCCCCGGCTCGGGCTCGACACCGACCACCGCACGATCCCCAACGAGGTCGGCTGGGTCGGCACCGCCGTCGCGCTCGACAAGGGCTGCTACCGAGGCCAGGAGACGGTCGCGCGGGTGCACACCCTCGGCCGCCCGCCGCGCCGGCTGATCCTGCTGAACCTCGACGGGTCGGTCGACCGGCTGCCGGCGCGTGGCAGCGACGTCGTGCTCGACGGCCGGGTGGTCGGCTTCGTCGGCTCGTCGGTGCGGCACCACGAGCTCGGCCCGGTGGCGCTGGCGGTGGTCAAGCGCAACGTGCCGGTCGACGCCGACGTCCTCGCCGACGGCGTCGCGGCCGCGCAGGAGGTAGTGGTCGACCCCGAGGTAGGCCTGCACGTACGCCCCCGGCTCACCTGAGCACGGCCGCACTGCCGCTCGGCTGGCCGAGCCTCTAAGGTCGGGGCGTGGACATCGTCTATCCGCCGGTCATCGGCGCCGCCCGGTTGATGTTCCGCGCGCTCGGTCTGAAGATCACCGTGACCGGCGCCGAGCACATCCCGCGCACCGGCGGTGCCGTCCTCGCGAGCAACCACGTCAGCTATCTCGACTTCATCTTCGCCGGGTTCGCGGCGCAGCCGAGCAAGCGCCTGGTGCGGTTCATGGCGAAGGAGCCGATCTTCACGCACAAGGTCTCCGGCCCGTTGATGCGTGGCATGCACCACATCCCGGTCGACCGCGAGGCCGGCGCCGCGTCGTACGCCGCTGCGCTACGCGCGCTCCGGGCCGGTGAGGTCGTCGGCGTGTTCCCGGAGGCGACCATCAGCAGGTCGTTCACGGTGAAGGAGATCAAGTCGGGCGCCCTGCGGCTCGCGCAGAGCGCGGACGTACCCCTGGTCCCGGTCGCACTGTGGGGTGGCCAGCGGCTGTTCACCAAGGGTCTGCCGCGTGACCTGACCCGGGGCCGGGCCGTGACCATCGCGGTCGGCGAGCCGATGCGACCGCCTCGGCGCGGCGACGGCGACGCGCTCACCGCCGAGCTGCGGGCGCGGATGCAGGCGCTGCTCGACGACGCGCAGGCGAAGCACCGGGACCAACCGGAGCCGGGTACGGACGCGCCCTGGCAGCCGAGACATCTCGGTGGCACTGCTCCCACTCCCGAGGAGGCCGCGGTCCTCGACCGCGAGGAGGTCGAAGCCCGCCGCGCCGCCCGCAAGCAGGGCTGACACGACTCAACCTCGGCTCGTCCTCCTGCGTTTACCTTGATGAGGCAACGCAGCAGAAGGGGACGAGATGGGCAGGCCG
>JBOHDE010000454.1:0-1651 GCA_050699035.1 Nocardioidaceae bacterium
GCCGACCTGCGGGGGCTGCGGCTGTACATCAAGGAGCAGAAGCCGGTGCTGGTCGGCGTCGGCGCCGGGGCCGACGTACTCCTCGCCGCCGGTCACAAGCCCGACCTGGTGGTCGGCGACGGCGAGACGCTGTCCGACAAGGCGCTGCGCAGCGGCGCTGAGGTGGTGCTGCACCACGGCCATGGGACGCATCCGATGGGGGAGGACCGGTTCGAGCGGATGGGTGTGCGCGCCGTGCTCTTCGCCGCCTCCGGCACCTCGGAGGACGCCGCGATGCTGCTGGCCGCCAACCGTGGCGCCGACCCGGTGGTCGCGGTCGGGAGCCACGCCACCCTGGTCGAGTTCCTCGACAAGGGCCGGTCCACGATGGCCAGCACGTTCATCACCAGGCTCCGCCTCGGTCCGACGCTGGTCGACGCCAAGTCGGTGCAGCGGCTCTACCGGTCGCCGATCCGCACGTGGCAGGTGCTGCTGGTCGCCCTGATCGGGCTGCTCGCCGTGCTGGTGGCGGTCGCGGCCACTCCGGTCGGGCAGCCCTGGTGGCAGGACCTTCAGGATCAGCTGGGCCAGCTGTGGGGACAGCTGTCGTGACCCGTTTCCGCACCGTCGTCTTCACCGTCGCGGTGGCCGTGTTCGCGCTGGCGCTCGGCATCGCGGTCGGGGCCGGCCCGCTGCAAGACGACATGCACGACGCGTTCAGAGGCCGTGCCGCCCCGGCGAAGGCCGACGCCGACCTGCGGCGGCAGGACGCGGCGCTGAAGCGCACGATCCAGTACGACGACGATGCCGTGCGCGCGCTGGCGCCAGGTCTGCTCGCGAACCGGCTCGCGTCCCGCCCCGTAGTCGTGTTGGCCCTGCCGGGTGCCGACAAGGCCGACGTCAAGGTCGTCGTCGACGACATCAGCGCCGCCGGCGGCACGCTGACCGGTCAGCTCACCATCGGCTCCGAGCTGGTCGACCCCACCGCCCGGACGCTGGTCGACACGCTCTCGGCCGGCCAGGTCAAGGAGTACGACGACCTCGAGATCCGCAAGGGGGCCGGCGTCTACGAACGCGTCGGTCAGGTCGTCGCCCGGGCGGTCGCGACCGGCCACGAGGCGGGTGTGCCCACCGACGACGGCGCGCGCAGCGTGCTCAACGGCCTGACCACGGCCGGCCTGGTCCGCGGTGCGCCGCCGGATCAGCGCGCGAGCCTCGTGGTGTTCGTCGCCGGTGCCGACGGCGGCGGCGCCGACATCGACACCGCCCGCGCCCGCATCATCGCCACCCTGGCCGCGCAGTTCCGCAAGCGCAGCGACGGTGTCGTCGTGGCGGGTCCGCCCGGCTCGGCCGCGCCCGGCGGAGCGGTGCACGGGGTCCGTGCCGATGCCGCGGCCGCCAAGGCCGTCTCGACCGTCGACACCCTCGACTCGCGGCTCGGCCAGGTTGCCGTCATCCGGGCGCTCGCGCAGCAGGCCACCGGCACGGCGGGGCACTACGGCGTGGTCGACGCGCCAGACGGCGCGATGCCGCAGTGACGGCCTCATGTTGATAGGCTGAAACCCCGTGGACGGGTGGAGCAGTTCCGCCGCACAGTTCTGACCACGGGAGACGTGTTGGCCGGTTCAGCCCAGACCAAGCACCTGTTTGTCACGGGTGGCGTGGCCTCATC
>JBOHDE010000455.1:0-1640 GCA_050699035.1 Nocardioidaceae bacterium
CGGGTCGGCCCCTCCACCATCACCCGGTGCGGGTCGAGCAGCTTCACCTGGGCGCCCAGCTTGGTCAGGTCGGTGAGGTAGATGGCGCGGTTGTCGTAGACCCAGTCGTGGATCAAGGTCTGACCGGTGGCCGTCGCCGCGATCACGGCGAAGAACGGCAGGTTGTCGATGTTGAGACCCGGGAACGGCATCGGGTGAATCTTGTCGAGCGGCGCGTGCAGCTGCGACGGCTTCGTGGTCAGGTCGACGAGCCGGGTGTGGCCGTTCTGGGCGAAGTACTCGGCGCTGCGCTCATAGCAGAAGCCCATCTCCTCCAGCAGCGCCAGCTCGATCTCGAGGAACTCGATCGGTGCGCGCCGGATGGTGATCTCGGACTGGGTCACGATCGCGGCGGCAAGCAGGCTCATCGCCTCGATCGGGTCCTCGGACGGCGCGTAGTCGACGTCGACGTTGATCTCCGAGCGGCCGCGCACCCGCAAGGTCGTCGTGCCGATGCCCTCGACCCGGACGCCGAGCTTGTCCAGGAAGAAGCAGAGGTCCTGCACCATGTAGTTGCTGCTGGCGTTGCGGATGACGGTCACCCCGTCGTGCAGCGCTGCCGCCATCAGGGCGTTCTCGGTGACCGTGTCCCCGCGCTCGGTGAGGACGATCGGGCGCTCCGGCGAGACGTCCTCGTCGACGTACGCGTGGTAGCTCCCCTCCGTCGCCTTGACCTCCAGCCCGAACGGCCGCAGCGCCGACATGTGCGGTTCGACCGTGCGGGTGCCGAGGTCGCAGCCTCCGGCGTACGGCAGCTCGAACCGGCTCTCCCGATGCATCAGCGGCCCGAGGAACATGATGATGGAGCGGGTACGACGGGCCGCCTCCTCGTCCATCCGGTCGAGGTCGAAGCGGTCGGGCGGGGTCAGCTCGAGGTCGTCACCCACCCACTCGGTCTTGACGCCGATGCTGGTGAGCACCTCGAGCAGCCGGTTGACCTCCTCGATCCGGGCGACCTTGCGGAGCACGGTGCGGCCGCGGTTGAGCAGCGACGCGCAGAGCAGGGCGACGCCGGCGTTCTTCGAACTCTTCACGTCGATCGCGCCGGACAACGTCGTGCCGCCGGCAACCCGCAGGTGGGTCGGGCCACCGCCGAGCGACACGATCTCCGAGTCGAGCGCGTCGCCGATCCGGGCCAGCATCTCCAGCGAGAGGTTCTGGTGGCCACGCTCGATCCGGTTGACCGCGCTCTGGCTGGTGCCGAGCTGCTCGGCCAGCTGGCTCTGCGTCCAGCCCCGATGCTTGCGGGCGTCGCGGATCAGCTTGCCGATGCGGCTCAAGTAGTCTTCGGTCATGGGGGACCAAGTTATCTCAGATATGAGATAACGCAAGTCAGGCGCGCCGGGGAGCTCCCACATAGGCGATCTCGGCGTCGGTCGAACCGTCGGTGAGGAAGCCCAGCAGCCGGCGAGCCTCGTCGTCGACGGCCGACTCGTCGTCGGCTGACAGTGGGCGTACGAGCTGAAGCCGCATCGTCGACCGGCCACCGGCCCGGTCGAGCCGCCAGAACCCGGCGAGGAACCCGTCGACGAGGACGCTGCCGCGAGGCGGGAACTCCGGGTCGGCCGGCCACTGCGCCAACGTCTCCGGGACGACCCGGC
>JBOHDE010000456.1:0-1603 GCA_050699035.1 Nocardioidaceae bacterium
CGTCGCCGGCCCGGAAGGCGCGACCGCGTTCGCCGCCGCCGATGATCTCGAGCAGGGCCTCCAGGTCCGAGACCACGACCGGCAGGCCGGCCGCCATCGCCTCGAACGGCTTGAGCGGTGTCACCAGTCGGGCAGCGCGCTCGGCGACCCGCGGTACCACGAAGACGTCGAGCAGCCGGTAGTAGTCGAGCACCTCGTCGTGCGGCACCTTGCCGGTGAACACGACGGCGTCCTTCGCGTCGAGCCGGTCGGCCAGTGCCTCCAGCTCGTCTCGCCGGGAGCCGTCCCCGATGATCAGCGCGACGGCGGGAACTCCGCGCTGGCGCAGCGCGACCGCGGCCTCGACCAGCGCCTCGTGGCCCTCCCGGTAGTGGTCGAGGTTGCTGACGTAGCCGAACGTGAACGCGTCGCCCAGGCCGAGCCGGTCGACCAGGTCGCGGCGGCGCTCACCGGGGCGGAAGACGTCGGTGTCGACGCCGTTGGGCACCACGAAGACGTGGTCGGCCGGCACCCCGCGGGCGATGATCTCGGCCCGCATCGACTCGCTCAGCGTCACGACGGCGTCGGCCTCGGTCAGGCAGCGGGTCTCGGTCGCGAAGCGGCGCTCGTACGCCTCACCGCGCTCGTTCCAGTCCAGGTCGCGGCTCCACAGCGACTCGAAGAACCCGCGGACCTCGTAGACGAGCGGCAGGTCGAACCGGCGGGCCAGGGCGAGACCGACCAGCGCCGCCTCGTACCCACGATGGCCGGAGTGGACGTGCAGCAGCTCGGGTGCGACCTCGGCGACGATCGCCGCCGCCGCCATCGCGTACGCGTCGAGGTAGAGGTCGAAGGGGCCGTCGAGCACGGCGGGCGCCGCGTCGAGACGTACGTGCCGCGTGCCGTGCACCTCGTCCTCCGGCGGTGCGTCGGTGACGCCGATCTGCCGTGGAAACCCCAACGCCGTAAGGGCAACCGGGTCGAGCCCGGCGGCGTGTTGGCTGTCGAGGAGGTACTGGCTGCGCATCGTGTAGCCGCTCTGCCGGTACGGCAGGGATGCCTTCAGCAGGTGCAGGACCCGACCCGACACCGCCGGTTGACGCGGGGCACTGGACTCGGGGACGTACGGGAGCCAGCCCGGCTCGGTCTCCTGGAGCCGACCGCGGAGCAGCCGCTCCTGCCGTCGTAGCCGGGCCGAGTCGCCGAGCCGCCGTTGCGCCGCGACCAGCTGGGCCTGGTGGGTGAGCGCGCCCGCCTTGGTGAAGGCGGCGCCGGCCGCGGCCAGGAACCCCTTGTCCCCGGACCGGGCGTCCATCCGCTCCGCGGCGAAGCCGACCGCCTCGTCGTAACGGCGCTCGTTGGTGAGCGCCTGGAGCGCGCGGGTGTCCGCCCTGGCGTCGGCCGGTTGCCGTGCGGTGCGGGCGCGCTGGAGAGTGGACTTGACGAGGCGCCGGAGCCGGTTCGCTGCGCGCCTGGCGACGCCCCGCTCGGATCCCATGGAGCGGGACACTACCGTGCGGTCGGTGACGGGTAGCATGCCCCGCGTCCGCTGACGACAGGGAGTGAACCAGCAGATGACGACCCGGTCCGCCTCGTTCGCACGTCGTGCGGCGAGGGCTGCGCG
>JBOHDE010000457.1:0-1595 GCA_050699035.1 Nocardioidaceae bacterium
CCCCGTTCCAGACCTATTGGAACGGGGCGCCCCCGTACCAGAAAAAAACCGGGGCGGGGTCAGTCGACGCGGTCGAGGTGGGCGGACTGGTTGCCGGCCAGCTGGCGGGCCTCCGCCAACGCGACGAAGCGACAGTGGAACGTCATCGCGGCATCCTCGCCGTCCCCGGACACGACGTGGTCCCACGGCTCGCGCGGCGCCCCGACGTACTCCACGTGCACGAACGTGTCCACACTCGGGAACCCGCCGTCGGCGGCGCCGTTCTCGACCGCCACGCTGCGCACCCAGCGCAGGTCGTCGGACAGCCCGGTCTCCTCGCCGACCTCGCGCAACGCGGCGTCGTCGATCGCCTCACCGATGTCGATGCCGCCCGCCGGCACCTGCGTCCCCGACGCCGCCGGCTCGCCCTCGCCTCGATGGTCGAACACCAGCAGCTCACGCTCCGACCCGGCACCACGGGTCACGTACACGACGACGCGACGACGTACTCCGTAAATGGTCACGGGGAGACGCTAGCCCGAATTGGTTCGCCGGTGGCGGCGCCGGGCACGATGGCCGCATGAAGTATCTGATCGCGGGGTCGTCCGGATTCTTGGGTACGGGGCTGCGCGCGGCGCTGGCCGAGCACGGCGACGAGGTCACCCGACTCGTCCGCCGGCCACCGGTCAGCGCGTACGAGTCGCAGTGGGACCCGTACACGGGACAGGTCGACCAGAGGTTCGTGGACGAGGCCGACGTGGTCGTCACCATCGCAGGGGCGCCGATCGTACGCCCGTGGACCAGCGGGCGCCGACGCGCCATCTACGACAGCCGGCTCGCGGCGACCCGCACCCTGGCGAACGCGATCGGCCGGTCCGACCAACCGCCCGTCTTCCTGGTGCAGAGCGGCGTCGCGGCGTACGGCACCTACCGCGGCGACACTGTGGTCGACGACAGCGACCCCGGTGAGGGCGCCGGCTTCCTGCGCCGTGTCGTACTCGCCGTCGAGGAGGCCGCCGCCGAGGCGACCGCGGCCGGAGCGCGGGTCTGCCTGCTGCGCACAGGAGCCGTCCTGCACAAGAGCGGCGGCGCGCTCAAGCTGATGCTCCCGGCGTTCCGGCTCGGCATCGCCGGTCAGGTCGGCGACGGTCGGCAGTACTTCCCCGCCATCTCTCGCCGCGACTGGGTCGGCGCCGTCATCCACCTGGCCGAGGACAGCGAGGCGTCCGGCCCGTACATCCTGACGGCGCCGGAGCCGCCCACGAATGCGGAGTTCACCCAGGCAGTCGCCCGCGCGCTCCACCGCCCGGCTCGACTGAGGGTGCCCGGCGTCGTGTTCGAGAAGACCGCCGGCGAGCTGGCCGGCGAGCTGCTCGGCAGCATGCGCGCCGTCCCCCGACGGCTGATCGAGAGCGGCTACGAGTTCCAGGACCGCACCGTCGACGAGGTGGTCGCCGCCGCCCTCGCCTGACCCGGGCCGAGGCGACGGGTTCCGGTGGACGGACGACATTCGCGCAACCTCGGCGCGAAAGTAGGGGCGCCGGGCAGCGCGACTAGACGTCGACGTGCTCGCGCGGGTCGCCGTAGAACACCAGCTGGCCCGACTTGTTGAGCAG
>JBOHDE010000458.1:0-1561 GCA_050699035.1 Nocardioidaceae bacterium
GTTCCAACCCGCTGGCCGATGAGGCTGGTCCTGCACCGCCTGCTTGAGCCGGGTCCTGGGCGTGGGGCGGGTGCAAAATTGCCCAATTGGGCAATTTTCGACCCGGTTCCCGCTGGTTCGAGGTCGAATTTTGCCCAATTGGGCAAAAGTCGACGTCGCCGGCCGCCGGAATAGACTGCTCGCGCGTTCGTGGAAGGGGGACTCGTGCTGGCAGGCCACGCCGACTCGCTCAGTCGAGGCCTTCGGCTGCTCGCGGCGCTCGTGCTGATCGGCGCCGCGACGAGATGTGGCTCAGCGACGACTGCCGACGACGCGATCGCCGCGGACCAGGCGGTGGCGCGGCGTCCGGCCGGCGTGGCCGGCGGCCTGTCCCAGGATGCGCTCGTGCCGGCGATGGAGCGGGCACTGGCGACTCAGACGTCGGTCGGCGTCGAGCTGAGCGGGGAAGAGCCCGCGCACCGGCTTGGGCTGTCGGGTGTGGTCGAGATGCAGGACGGCTCCGTCACGGGCGCAGACGTCAGCGGCTACCTGTCCAACGAGGGATGGCTGCACGTCGTACTCCTCGACCGACAGCTCTACTTCACCAACGACAAGGACGCCGAGACGTTCGTCCGGTTCAGGATCGAGGACGGGGACGCCGCCGAGGGGATCGACGCCGCCATGGCGATGATCGACATGGCGAGTCCGCAGTCGGTCGTGACTCTCCTCGACGAGGGGATGGAGCATCTCGCGTACCAGGGTTCGGAGATGGAGCAGGGCGTCGCGCTGGACCACTACTACGTCACGCTCGATATGGCCGTGATCGCCGAGCGCCACGAGCTCACTGACATCGACAACCTGCCAGAAACCATGGGCTACGACCTCTGGCTGGAGCCCGACCACCTCATCCGTCACGTTCGCTACGAGGTCAACGCCACGGGGTTCTCGTTCGAGCAGAGCATGGACGGGTGGGGCCGGCAGCCCGCCGTGACCGCGCCGCCGAGTACGCCCGGAGAGGAGTCGACGCTCATCTAACGGCTCGTCGACGCAGCCCGTACGACTAGCCTGATCCGCGCAACAAATGCATTGACCGGGCGTCGCTGCCCGTCCGAGGCTGGGTCGCAGACCGACAAGGGGAAGGTTTGTCCATGGAGGGGAAACAGATATGACGTCCACGCCGGACACTGCAGTCGTCGATCGGCTCCGAGCCGAGCTCAACGGGCAGGTCGTCCGACCTGGCGACGACGAGTACGACGCCGCACGGACCTTGTTCGCCGGCGGCATCGACCGCCGCCCCGCCGTCATCGTCCGGCCCACCGACGCCGACGGCGTCGCGCGCGTCGTGTCGGCCGCCCGCGACACCGGCCTCGACCTGGCCGTACGCAGCGGCGGCCACAGCGGTGCCGGGCACAGCGTCTGCGACGACGGGATCGTGCTTGACCTGTCCCGGATGCAGGCCCTCGAGGTCGACGTCGAGGGGCGTACGGCGTGGGCACAGACCGGCCTCACGGCGGGCGGGTACACCACGGCCGTCGGCGAGCACGGCCTGGCGACCGGGTTCGGCGACACCGGGTCGGTCGGG
>JBOHDE010000459.1:0-1560 GCA_050699035.1 Nocardioidaceae bacterium
GCCGGTCACCTCGTCGGCCTCGCCCGCGACGATCGCGGCCGGCTCGACCACGACCACGTGGTCGAACTCCAGCCCCTTGGCGAGGGCGGCCGGCACCAGGTCGACCCGGGCGTCGACGTCGTCCTCGTCGCCGAGCCGGCTGAACTCGACCCCGGCCCGCTCCAACGCGGCGGCCGCCGACGACACCAGGGCGTCGGGCACGATCAGGCCGATCGAGCCCTCCCGCGCGTGCGCCTCGGCCACCGACTCGACAGCCCCGGCCACCGGGTCACCGGTCTCGGTGACGACCAGGTCCCCGCGGGTACGCCGCACCGACGTCGGTGGTGCCAGGTCCGGCGCGATCTGCGGCAGCAGCCTGGCGGCGAACTCGATCACGTCCGCCGGGACCCGGAACCCCAGCGTCAGCTCCTCGAGGTGCGCGTCCGGCTTGCCCAGGTGGCTCAGCGCGTCGGTCCACGAGCGGGTCGCCCACGGGGTGGTGGCCTGAGCCAGGTCACCGAGCACCGTCACCGAGCCGGTCGAGCAACGCCGCCCGACGGCCCGCAGCATCATCGGCGACAGGTCCTGGGCCTCGTCGACCACCACATGGCCGAGGCTTGGCGTCCGCTCGAGCAGGTCGGTGATCTCGTCGACCAGCACCGCATCGGCGAGCGTCCACTTGGCGGTGCCAGCGGAGCGGGGCGGGTTTTCCCATCCCAGCAAGGAGATCTCGTCCTCACTGAGCAGCCCGTCGGCGTGCTTGGTCAGTTGCGAGCGGTCGGACAGCAGGGAGTGCAGCAGCTTCGCCGGGTCCACGGCGGGCCACAGCGCGTCGGCGTACACCTTCACCGGTCGGCTCCGTGCCACCGACGCCTGGACCCGGTCGTCGGGTGAGTCACCGGCGAGCTCCATCTTCATCAGGATGCGGTGGGCGAGCCGCTGCGGCAGCATCGCGCGGGCCGCGCTGTACCGCACTCCGCGCGACCGCAGCTCGGTGGTCAGCTCGGCCGCCTCGTACGCCGGGACCCGGTGCCGCGACGCCCCGCGCGGCACGACCAGACCCTCGGTCGCCTCGGTGGGGTGTGACCAGACGGCGCGGCGCAGCACCTCAGCCAGCCGGGCATCACCCTTCAGCCGCGCGACGGGGGCGGGCTCGGTGCCACGGATCCGTACCCGGGCACCCACCAGCTCCTCGACCGTCGTCTGCTTCGCGTCGATCTCGCCGAGGGCCGGCAGCACGTCGCCGATGTAGCGGAGGAAGGAGGCGTTCGGCCCGACCACCAGCACGCCCTGGCGGCTGAGCTGGTCGCGGTGGGCATAGAGCAGGTACGCCGCGCGGTGCAGGCCGACCGCGGTCTTGCCAGTGCCGGGCGCGCCCTGGACGCAGACCGAGCTGTCGACACCGCCGCGCACGATGACGTCCTGCTCAGGTTGGATCGTGGCGACGATGTCGCGCATCGGCCCGACCCGGGGACGCTCGATCTCGGTTTCGAGGATCTGCGAGTGCGCCTCCTGCTCGCCGGCCGTGAGGTGCTCGTCCTCGTACGCCGTGAGCTCACCGTGCGAGAAGCCGAACCGCCG
>JBOHDE010000460.1:0-1558 GCA_050699035.1 Nocardioidaceae bacterium
CATCGTCTCCGGGTCCAGCCCGAAGGCCTCACCGACACGCAGCGCCTCAGCCGTGGCGAGCAGGTGGGTGGCGGACAGCAGGTTGTTCAGCGCCTTCAGCGCGTGGCCGGCCCCGATGTCACCCACGTGCAGCACCTTCGACCCCAGCACGCCGAGGACCGGCCGCACCTTGGTGACCGCCCACTCAGGGCCGCCGACCATGATGGTCAGTGATCCGGTCTCGGCACCAGCGACGCCCCCGGACACGGGCGCGTCGACGTAGCCGACCTGGCGGGCGGCGAACCGCTCGCCGAGCATCCGGGTCGAGGACGGCTGCGACGACCCCATGTCGACCACCACGGCGCCCGGCTGGACCGCCTCGTGGACCCCGCCGGCGAGCAGCACGTCCTCGACGACGGCGGAGCTGGGCAGCGACAGCAGGACCACGTCCGCGCCCGACACCGCCTCCACAGGGTCGTCGACGGACTGCGCGCCCAGCCCGGCGGCACGCGCAGTCGCCTGCGGGTCGGCGTCGTAGCAGCGCAGGACGTACCCGGCTTCAAGCAGCCGGGACGCCATGGGTCGGCCCATGTGACCGACCCCGATCATCCCCAGGAGCTGCCCCGTGGCGGGCGGTTCGTCGGCCATGGGACTAGGACGCCTCTCGCTCTTCTGCCGCCAGTTGCTCCAGCACCGACTCGGCCACCCGGAACGACTCCAGCGCGGCCGGGGCGCCGCAGTAGACGGCCGCCTGTAGCAGGCACTCCTGGATCTCCTGCTCGGTGCAGCCGTTGCGCACCGCACCACGTACGTGCACCGCGAACTCGTGCATCCGGTTCATCGCGGTGAGCATGCCCAGGTTGAGGAGGCTGCGGGTCCGCCGGTCCAGTCCGTCACGGGTCCAGATGTCGCCCCAGCAGTGCTCGGTGACCAGCCGCTGCATGGGCGCGCTGAACTCGGTCACCCGTGACAACGACTGCTCGACATGGCTCTCGCCGAGCACTTGCTTGCGCGCCTCCAGCCCCTGCTCGAACGAGGTGTCAGACATCGGCGCCTCCCCGACGGGCTCGGCGGCCCGCCTCGTAGTCGTCGTCGGATACCGGCTCACTCCACTGCGTCGTGCCGAGCGAGGTGGCCGTGTGCGTCAGGAAGCTGTCGGTGTCGGCGCCGTGCCAGTGCACCTCACCGGCCGGCACCCAGACCGTGTCGCCGGCGGCCAACGGCTGCGGGTCTTCGCCGCGGGTGCACACCCAACCGGCGCCCGCGGTGGCCTGCAGCAGCTGGCCATGCTCGTGGGAGTGCCAGTTCGTCCGGGCACCAGGCGTGAAGAAGATCGTGTTGATAGTGGCTCCGTCGGTGGTCGGCAACACGGGATCCGCCCACACCTCCCCCACGAACGTGTCCTGCTTGCGGACCGACGCGCCTCCGGTCGAACGGCTGCGTACGATTTTCATCCCTGATCTCCCGTCTGCTCGGTCTCGCCGTGCAGCCGTACGCCGCCGGCAACGTCGCCGATCGCGTCCACCACGCGGTTGCTGATGCTGTCGGCGTAGCCGAGCGCGTTCGCCAGGCCGAAGGC
>JBOHDE010000461.1:0-1513 GCA_050699035.1 Nocardioidaceae bacterium
GTCGCAACCAACTCGTCACACTCACCGGGGGGTCAGCGGAGGAGGCGGCGTATGAGGAGGAGCAGCAGCGCGATCCCGATGACATACGGGCCGTAGCGTCTGACCAGCACCGGCAGCACGGTCGCCCCCAGGTCGAGCGCGTCGGTGTTCGTCGACCGGCCCGACGCCTCACGCACCGGTGGCGCCGCGGCTCCTGAGGGCTCCGGCGTCGGCACGTCCGCTGCCGGCTCCTCCTCCTGCGCACCGCCACCCCCACCGAGCTCGGTCTGCAGGCACTCGGCGAACGCCGCCAGCATCTTGTCGGAGACGTCTTGCATCACGCCGCGCCCGAACTGCGCCGGCTTGCCGGTGATCACCAGGTCGGTCACCACGCTCACCGAGGTGTGCGCGTCGTCGACCGCCGCGAGCACCGCCGTGACGGTCGCCGACGCCGTGCCGTTGCCCCGCTTGTCCTTGCCCTTCGCCTCGAGTACCGCCCGGTGAGCCGCGTCGTCGCGCTCGGTGAACGTGCCGGTCCCGGTGTACTGCAGGGAGATCGGCCCGAGCTTGACCTTGCAGGCGCCGACGAAGTCGTCACCGTCGACCGACGTCAGCGAGGCTCCGGGGAAGCACGGCACGACCCGGTCGAGGTCGTTGAGTGCGGCCCACGTCTCCTCGACCGACGCCGGAACGGTGAACTCGTGCTCGAGCTTCATCAGGCCCCCGCGGCCGCCAGCACGGCACGACGCGTGAGCACCGTGGCCAGATGCCGCCGATAGTCGGCGTCACCGCTGGAGTCGCTCGGCGGCGACGTACCCTCGGCCGCCTGCGCCGCAGCAGCCTGCACCGCCTCGGCCGTCGCCGGCTGACCCACCAACGCCTGCTCGACGGCGGCGGCGCGCACCGGCGTGGAGCCCATGTTGGTCAGCGCGACCCTCGCTTCGGCGATGCTGTCACCTTCGAGGCGTACGGCGGCGGCGACACCGACGATCGACCACTGCTGCACCACCCGGGTGAACTTCTCGTAGTGCGCACCCCAGCCGGTGTGCTTCGGCACCCGGATCTCGACCAGCAGGTCGTCCTCGCCGACGGCGGTCGTGAAGAGGTCCTCGAAGAAGTCCTCGGCCGCTACGGTTCGGCGCCCACCGGGGCCGGCGATCACCAACTCGGCACCGAGCGCCACGGCGGGAGCCGGCAGGTCGCCGGCCGGGTCGGCGTGCACCAGGGCACCGCCGATCGTGCCGCGATGCCGTACCTGCGGGTCGGCGACCGTGGCGGTCGCGAGGGCCAGCAGCTTGGCGTGCTCCGCGACGAGGGCGTCGGTCTCGACCGTGTGGTGCGGCGTCATCGCGCCGATCACGAGTGCGTCGCCGTCCTCACGGATCCCGCGCAGCTCCTCGATCCGGCCCAGGTCGACGATCACCTCCGGCGCGGCGAGGCGCAGCCGCAGGACCGGGACCAGGCTCTGGCCGCCGGCGAGCACCTTCGCGTCGTCGTGCTCGGCGAGCAGGGCCAGCGCCTCGTCGACGGTGCT
>JBOHDE010000462.1:0-1504 GCA_050699035.1 Nocardioidaceae bacterium
GGTGCGCGCCGACACGACGACCGAGTGGGGCTCCCGGGCCTGCAGCCGGGCCAGCACCAACGGGTCGGCGACGTCGGACTTGTTGATCACGACCAGCTCGGGCACGTGGTCGGCACCGATCTCGACGAACACCTCACGCACCGCCGCCAGCTGTCCCTCGGGGTCCGGGTGCGCGCCGTCGACCACATGCAGCACCAGGTCGGCCTCGGCGACCTCCTCGAGGGTGGAGCGGAACGCCTCGACCAGCTGGTGCGGAAGATGCCGTACGAAGCCGACCGTGTCGGACAGCGTGTAGACCCTGCCGTCGTCGGTCGTGGTGCGTCGGGTGGTCGGGTCGAGAGTGGCGAACAGGGCGTCCTCCACCAGCACACCTGCGCCGGTCAGCCGGTTGAGCAGCGACGACTTGCCGGCGTTCGTGTAGCCGGCGATCGCGACGGCCGGGATCTCGCGGCGCCTGCGGACGGCCTTCTTGGTCACTCGGGCGGTCTCCAGGTGGGCGAGCTCGCGGCGCAGCTTGGCCATCTTGGCGGTGATGCGGCGCCGGTCGGTCTCGAGCTTGGTCTCACCGGGACCACGACCGCCGATGCCGCCGCCCTGTGCACCGACCCGGCCGCCGGCTTGACGGGAGAGGTTGCCACCCCAGCCACGCAGCCGCTGCATCATGTACTGCAGCTGGGCCAGCTCGACCTGGGCCTTGCCCTCCTTGGACCGGGCGTGCTGCGCGAAGATGTCGAGGATCAGCGCGGTGCGGTCGACGACCTTGACCTTCACCCGATCCTCGAGGTTTCTCAGCTGCGAGGGGGTCAGCTCTCCGTCGCAGATGACGGTGTCGGCGCCGGTCTCCTCGACCACCATGCGCACCTCGTCGACCTTGCCGCGCCCGATGTACGTCGCGGGATCGGGCTTCTGCCGGCGCTGGCTCAGCGCCTCGAGCACCTGTGAGCCCGCGGTCTCGGCGAGCAACGCGAGCTCGGCCATCGAGTTGTCGGCGTCCTCGACGCTGCCCTCGGTCCAGACCCCGACCAGGGCGACCCGCTCGAGCCGCAGCTGCCGGTACTCCACCTCGGAGATGTCGGTGAGCTCGGTGGACAGCCCGGCGACACGTCGCAAGGAGTGCCGCTCCTCGAGCTGGAGCTCTCCGTCGTCGGGGATGTCGGTCGGGAGGACGTCGTCGAGGATCTCTGCGGGTTCAGTCATAGGTATCCGTTACAACAGGTGGCCGGTCGCCGGTGTTCCCGGCGCTCCTGACGATGGTCGCACGGCCACCGTCGACGGTCATCCCAGTTAACCGCACCGGCGGCCACGGCGTTGGGAGGACAACTGACCCCACCAGAGTTCGTGGCCGCTGGCCCGGTTGGCTCGAATTGAACGATATTGCTGCCACCCGTCTGCTGGCCGCCAATTCGTTCACTTGGTCTCGAGCAACCCGCCCTCACCCTCGCGACATAGTTGCAACCTCGGCGCGAGTAGTCGGGGGCTGGCGCCGAACCCGTGTCCCGCGGCG